>CAYUCU010000052.1:0-20950 GCA_964443345.1 uncultured Chitinophaga sp. | reverse complement strand
TCTGTTTCTATACCTCTTATTACACTCTTTTAAAGAGTTTAAGTATTGCCTCCGAATTTTTTACTTTGACTTCTTCGAGTTTGAACAAAATCTCACGCCTTTGCCGCAGATAAGGATCGACTTTATCCAACTGAGTGCTAAAAATAATCCTCACCTGAACCAATTTCGACTTTCTTACACTATCCACCTCGTTTGAAAATGAAAATCCAATTCCTTTCAACCTTCTATTTAAGTACAACAAAGTACTATCGCTTTTAGAAATATCTAATTTCATTTTTGGGATATACTTCTCCACAACTATATCTCCTCCCCTTTCATCAGCAATCCCAATCAAACTGTCATTAAGGCGTTTTCTGCGGTAAAATTTATCAAAACTTGTAACGGTATTACTCATCAAAAAAGAATCAACAGAAATCCTTTTCCCCCATTTTGAATCAATTGAATCGAATATTATTCCAAAGGGGTCGCCTTTTTTAAAAACAAAATATTTGTATACCAGTTTAACCCCCGTTAATGTTTCACTTTCTACATCCCCGGATTTATTAAGTACAGTGTTAGAATAAGTATTGAGTATGGATATTTGATACATTACCAAATCTTTATAGTAAAATACAGCAAGCGTATCTTCATGCCGGATCATTTGCCCTTGCGAATCGACCCCGGGCAAAGAAGAAGTAACCCTGATAGCACTGATAGTTTTTTGACTACTGCAGGTCTTTATTTGTCCGCACCCAAGACTAAAAAAAATAATAACCCAAACACAAAAGTGCCTGGTTTGGGTTATTAACGTTCGACTACTACTCACTAACATGCCATGAATTTTCTGAATTTGTTGGATCATTGTGAACTACAGGCAATCCATCGCAAATAATGGAAATTTTGACAGTAAAAGCCAAATTTATTCTTCCTACCTGATCAGAAACGCCCAAATGCGGTTCAATAGTTGTAGTAGCATTTTCATTCTCAACTGAAACACTATAAAGAATTTCCGTTCCACTTTTTACAACATTTTCATGCGAAAGGGATGTGAATCTCCAGTTACCATCCATTCCTTTTGTTTGAACAGAATTATCCCTGCTTTTTAAAAACATCGGAATCATTCCATTACTAACGGTATATACTTTCCATATATAACGCTTGTTCCTTGTGATTCCATTGTTCGACAATTCTTCAACACTCTCTTTTTGAGACAAAGAAGTTGCTGAGGAAAAAACATTACTTGCTTGTTGTTCACAACTTGGCGGACCTCCTCCTTCCGGATCCTCACAACCACCCGTCAAACTACAAGAGCATTCCGGACTATTAGGAACTGTACATTCCGGATCTTCATTTATTTCTTCCTCCCCAATACACCATTGGTTACCGGTTGCAAACCACGGATCACATTGATAGGTAAACAAACCGTCTCCATACAAATGGCTTTCACAATCTCTTGCATATTCATCCACCTGTATGGTGCCGATGGGACAGGATTCTGTCGGGGAAGCAGGTTGGCTCAATGCCCTTTTAAAGGAAGCGGTTATCTTACCATTCTTCAGTATTTTCCTCGATACTTCCTGTCCGTTCCATGTTTTGGCAACAATGGTTCCCGAAAAGTCATTATCAATATCTCCGAAAGAATTAGAGCTGGCATCAAAATTATGCCGGGCCAGGTAATCCATATCCGGAATGTATTGCATCTCCCGTACCTGTATGGCACCCGATGGGTATTTAGTAAAAAGCAATCTTGACAAGGCTGCTTCTGCCATTTTCCTTTTCGACTCCGCTGATAATTCACCCCGGTAGATCATTTTAAATGAGTTTTTCTCCTTCACAAATGGAAACTCAACAATTTCCATTTTCCCGATCTTTCTTTGAATGCCCTTTTCCCAGTCGGGCAGTCGTTTACCATTTGTCACAGCATCATAGCCGGCCCATTCTGCCGTTTTTTTGTACGTTCCGTAATACCATTCTTTGGCTGCTTTAGCATCAAACGGTGCATTGGCATCCAGTGGAGCGGCTACTTCCTTTTGACAAGCCATTACAATAAGGGATGCCGTAATGATCATGGCAAGTCCCCATAAGATTTTTCTCATACAGATTTTTTAAGAATTAATAAATGAATTCAGTTACCAATTCATGCTTAGACAGTTTGTTGCAGATAAACACCTGATCAGGGAGCTACCCGGCAGCAGCTACGTATCCGCTTGCATACGGGTGGAAGTGAGTGGAAGTGAATAGAGTAAGTGGAAGTAATACGATAAAACAAGTCAACTGGTTGCAAAAAGGAACACCATTTATTTTATTAAACGAAAACGGCGTGCCCTTTATACATATATACAGCTAGCTGAGGCTCGTGGAAGCCCTGTACAACTGATACAGCAAAAGAACACACCGTTTCCGGTGCGTTCACAGTGCCATACTACGTTGTACACGAAACTTTCCACGATTTCTGCTAACGAAGTACTCTGTTACGCAAATACATTCAATCCCGTTTTATCGGGACAATTATATTCCGGAAGTGTTTTTGGAAAAATCAAAAATAGTACTTTTTATCAGATGGCAAAATATTTTACCCTGAAACTTTATGTCTTGATAATGTTTGAAATCGTATATGTTTTAGACACTATAGTAACCTTACTGTTTCTTCCCGGCGACTGGACTCTTATAGTAACAGGTTTTTGAATTTCGTTTTGAAAGTAACTGTTTTTTGAATAATCAATATCGATAAAATCAATAACCAGGTACTCGTATGTAACATTTTTTCCTGTATTACTTACATATATCAAAAAAGTACGACTGGAAATATCATTAACTGAATTACAGTAACAGAATGGTACCGTTTTCTGAAAGATCCCGCCCGAAAAAACTCCCCTCTCAGCGGAAGCAAGGGAAATTTGGATATCAGCCAGACTTGAATATTTAGTTACATACAAATTCATTGCTTTGAGTTTAACAAAATTGTCCATACCTACTTCAGTTATCACCTTTGCATCAACCTTAGCAATCAGGTCAGTTATGTCAAATGATATATCATAGTCGTTAATATCCTTGATCTTGAACCCCTGATTAATTTTCTTAGTGCTCTTTTTTACACTCACTTTATCTATCTTAATGATCTTATAAGCAATAAATAAATTTGTACTGCTTATCTTCAATTTTTTCTGGTTTACATTAGAAGCCTGCAATTCAACAACCTCAGCATTAACCGGAAGTTCTGCTTTAATTTTAGCATCTATGTCTTTATTATAAGTAAGCACAAAAGAGCCTGCCTTAATAGCTTCGAAAACAATCATTTCATTTTTAACCAGTGGAATATTGTACAGATCCCTGATCTTTACAATTTGCAGGTCTTTGATCTCGATATCCAAATCTGACATACTGGCAATCCCAATACTAAATATTGACTTTAGCCCGAGTGTAAGTCCAGCTTTATTTTCAGCATTCAATGAAAAAAAATCTATTGATCTTGCTTCAATTAAATTTTCTGAAGTAAAGCCTTCTGTGGTTGTTCCTATATCAGTAACATATTTGGCACCTACTACAGGCTGGCTGGTGGCGACCTTACTAATACTAAAGCCTTCCAGAACATTATTCAGGCGTTGTGAATAAACATTACTGCAATAACATGCAAGCAGTAGCATCATTGTTTGTTTCATACTATGGTTTTATTAAAAAGTGAGCTGAGCAAGAACTGTATCACTTGGCAATATATACACTTAATCCCGGTAATCATCCCTTATAAAGGGCCGGAACGAGGCAAACAGCAATAAAGTTTTGTATTTACAAAAAAAGACTGGAAACAGGCGGGAAGGTTCGTAAAGCACTTAAAATGTCACTAATTGCAAAGCATCCTGAACTATTGAAGGGGGGCCGAAAATACTGGCCTGTAAGGGCGGAAATTTTTTATTCACTTACAGATCATAAGACTGGAGTTTGTTACTCATAAACTTTTTCGGTATTCCCTTGCGCAGCAGAAACCATTTTCTAACTGTGACAGTTCGTCACGGTTTCAGAAAAAGAAGTATCCTGTTACTCAAATAACATCAACCCCGTTTTATCGGGACAATTATATTCCGGAAGTGTTTTTGGAAAGAACGAAAATAGCAATTTTTTTCAGATGGCAAAATATTTATTGGCGTGTCACTCATAAGACCTGAGTTCGGTACTCAAGATGCTGTATAGAGAAACTTCTGGCAGGAAAGTTAATTCATTTATTAAGTTAAACACTACGACAGCAAGGGCAAGGTTTTGGGCAGGAAAAAACTTTATGCTAAAAGGAAAGTATTATAGAAATCTTGAGTTACAATGAAACTCTCGCCTTCCTTTTCATTGCTGGCCATAAATTTAATTGAAACTGTAAAATTGTCTTCGTTAATAGTTTGATCTATTCGAAAATGCTCCATTACAGAGCTAAGTGAAAAACGCAAATTATTGAATCTAAAAATTATTGAAAATGTTTCATTTAAGAGTTTTATGGAGTCATCAAGTAAAGCCGATCGGCAATACTTATCTTGCAATCGCAATACCGATACCCCCAAACCCAATAATTCCCTAAAATCAGGTTTTTCGATACTAAGCCGAGTAAAAAAAGATTTTAGAAACCTTAAATCATATTTTTTTTTGAGCAAATACTCGTCAATAAAATTTACAAAATATCCTGTTGGCTCGGACGATAGGGTTACAGCTAACGCCATTTCAGCTGGAAAGAGTAGCAAATCTTTATCGATAGGAATTTTTGGAAGCTTTACAATATATTCTGCCGTCAGATACTCTTGAAAAGATTTATGTGCAAATTCATACATATCCGACCCCGTTCTTAATATTAACCCATTGTGAATTTGAATCTCATTTATTACTAACCACATATTATCAAAAGGTAAGTCAAACTTAATATGTAAATCCCTATAACATTTTCGAAGGTCGTCCTCATAAAATTGGTTCTTAAAAAGCGACATCGTTAGCTCAAATGCCAAATTCTCTAGAAAATCTTTCTTCCTATCTGCTTCGAAATTGCTAAATATTGATGTCCTGTATAATTTATTCTCAATATTCCATTCGAGGATTAACATATTTACAATTTTCCTATAAATTGATTTCGATTTTTCCGGAAGTCTCCCTTCATTTTCATAAATAGCGCATAAATGTGCTAACGATAATGGCCTTGTAGCAGCATCAAAAACACTAGATTTCCTTAACTCTACTAAGAATTCAGCAGGTTTACTTTCTGTTAGCCATTTTCTTGAAAATTCTTCGATTTGGGAAAAGGATAGCGGAGCTAACTCAATCCTTTGTGTGTTTTCAAAATGAAATAAATCATCCCCCTTCCGAGTTGTCAGAATAAATCTGGAAGCGGGTGCAGAAAGAGATATTTCATTTATATTAGAAATAACCTTTTCCTTAATTCTATTATTTCCGATTTCATCAAGCCCATCGAAAATAAGTAAAGGAGATTTTGCATTAAGCAATGTAAGAACTGTTGTTTTCTTAAAAAGATTTAAGCTATTTCTGCTTTCCCTTGACTCCTCATCATTTTTTGAAGGTGTATCAACAATAATACCCAACACATTTAATATGTATTCGAAAATGGGTATGTCGTCATTTTTTGAAATTTCGTCATCACGGAATCTAATCAGAATAGGAAATGTAATACTCTGTCCAAGAAACTTTGAATCATTAAATAGTCTTTGACAAATAAATTTTACGGTAGTGGATTTACCCGCCCCCGGGGCTCCAGTCAAAACAACATTATTCTGTGATTCGAGAAATATTTTTTCAACTATTTCAATTACGTTTCCTCTAGAACTAACTTTCTGAGAATTGAATGACTCCAAAGGAATGAAAACTGTTGATAAGTCTTTAGGTTGGCTCAACTCTTTGAATGAAACCTGTGACGAGAAGGTATTAATCTTATTCATGTGATGAATAAGTGAATTTTCAATATTCTTATCATTTACTTTAAAAACAAGGTTATTAGTTTTGGCAGCCTTAGCCACCTTTTTAAATATTTCAATTGAAATATTTTTAAAAAACGGCAAAAATAATTCAAACCCCATGCAAATAAAATTATTTAGTTTTTGATTACTTCATTTATTGATCACTCAACCACTTTTTTAGACCATCGTTGCAAACGATGGACAACCCTTCATACTTTTTTACTTATTCAGCCTCCTGTATACAAGTTACCTTACTTTCCTCTCACCGGAACACTAACCAAAACAGGGCTTTGCCAATCTAACTAACTGTTACTAATTCCGGTTCAGTACAAGATATCAGCTGGCATTTGAGATAAGCCCCTTACGCTGGGCATGGAATAAATAAGAATAGGCCGAACGCCTGTCCTCTGCCCTTTGTTTATTACTCGCATCTATATAGCTAGAACCTATATCAATTGCTCCCGCAGCTACCATAGCAACTCCTTCCAGCCATTGGGGCAGTCCGGTAATGCGAAACCTTTCATTGGCTAGCAGGGCTGCACCGGTGAGCAGAGTGGATGATTTCGGGTTGAAAATTGACTTCAGAGATCTGAATACTAGGTCTATCTTAGTATCTTTAAACACCGCTGCCATATCAAGCAGTCCCTTTCTCATATCTTCTTGAAATGATGTTACGATTTCCCGTACATGTTCGTTCGATTCTGATGCGGCAATTTTCTTTTGGGCATCTAATAATACTTTTCGAAAAGCAAGCAGGTTTGATTCTCTTTTAATCTTAAATTTCACAATGTCTTTGATACGAACATTCTTTGCAGGAGAAGGAATTAAATTCTTAAAATCACAATTAATAACAGGTATGCCCGAACGCTTGTTACTTTCACTGAAATTAAACCTTTCATATACCACTAGATCAGTCCCAATCACCATGCTCCTCTGCTCCTCCAGCCTGGCCAGGTATTTAGCGAGGACTGACATATAAACCAATGCTGTTGTTGACTCAAAAAGGTACCATTCGCTATCCCCTTTAATTGTTTTTGCAAGCCCTCTTTTTTCAAGAAACTCCAGTAATCCTTCACTGATCTTATCGGTATGAATTCTTGATTTCCTTCGACCGGTAACATCAGGCCAGCCTGATAATTTCTTACTCTCTTTAAAACTCAAGGGTATCCGACCGACAGGTTTTCCCTGATGAATTTTTGAATATGATCTTCTTTCCCCTGTTATCATACTCCTGAATGGTTCTGAATCGATGACTTTTGTAAACTCATCAGAAAATTCCTCGATATTTTGATACCCGGATAATAATAATGACTCAGGTCTTACAGACGTAAACTGACCTTCCTTCATAAGAAATTCTATGTCCGGAGACAGTTCAACAATATGGCGATCTTCCCAATCCTGCGGAATAATGGAACTCACTTCATCCCAATACAAAACTGCATTTCTCAACCAATCATCTGTTGGGATATTAATAGTGGGATAGTAAAGAATACTTCGTTTAATGTATTTACTCATGCTGATACTTTTAAAGAATTGTGCGAAAAACCATCATTAATAAAGATATTACGTTGAATACTAAATTCCCAACCCTCACTCCTCCTCTCCCATCACGTCATCATCCCCCTCATCAGCCACCGCCTGCAATTCCGCAATATGCCAGCTTCGCCGGTTTACCTTGCGGGAGAGTTTGGCAATCACCAGGCAAAGAATACCCAGCACCGCCGATAATGCGGCAAACACCCAATTTATACGGGAGGTATCTGGCTGCGGACAGAATTCACCTTGAGGCTCTTTCGCCTGTACCACCCATTGCAGCAGTTGCTGCCCTACCGATGCATTAAGGGCCAGTAATAGAGCCAGTAGTATTAAGAGAATACCGAGTACCGTACCAAATGCGTTCAGCAGCCACATCAATATGGTGCTGCGTACAAAACTGGGGCTGCGCATTCGCAGCCATTCAAGCCGTTGCTTGCGGGTGAATTTTGTGGCCATTATGGGGGTTATTTATGGGCTCCTAATGTAAAACAATCACCAGCAGTCTCCAATACCCAAAACATGTACCCCTTTACCAGCTTTATATCAGCCCTTCCCTTCATCCTTTCAATAGTCATATAAAAAAACCCAGCGGGTGGAAATGGTCTGTGAGCCTACCAGCTTGGGAAAGTAAGCCCGTAATTCGCTACTCTCAAATCTTTGCAGGGAAATACTGGGCAGAAAAAATACGCCTTTATAAATTGTCAGGTATTCACTTTATTTGTCGTCAGTATACTTTCTGTTTATACCAAAGTATTCCATTACCGGATATTTAGATTCGTTCAATTGCATTTTATCAAGCAAGGCTTCTTCAATATCTATGTTATATCTGTTTGCCAATAGAAGCAAAGAATAAAATGCGTCTCCAATTTCATTTTTTAGTTTTTCTTCATTAACCGAATCTGAGTTTTTCCATAAAAACAATTCCAGAATCTCATTAGACTCTATACTTAAGCACATCGCTATATCTTTCCCGGTATGAAACTGTGCCCAATTTCTTTCAGAAATGAATTTCATTATTTCTGACGTTAACTCTTTTTGAAAACTATTCATTGCAAAATTTTTTTAATTATTGTTTCATTTACACCATCAATAGTCCCTTCAGCTAATACCTCGAAATACTCTACCTTGGTCTTCAAATATTCAATAGCTGGAATTGTACTCTTCTCATAAAAATTTAATCGTACCTTTTGAATACTACTCGTGTCGTCAATTCTTTTTGACTCGCCAATCCTTTTCTTCCCCCTTAACATTAACTCTATATCGGAAATATTTAAAATAATCATAAGATCAATTTTTAAACTCATTCCTTGCAAAAAGGGAAGGAAGAAGTCAACTTGGTCCATTGATCTAGGGAAACCATCGATAATTATAGCATCTTCGGTCAAGTTCGTTTCAATAATCTTTTTTAGCAATTCTTTAATTAAAAAGTCCGGAACCAGGCTACCTTCTTTCTCAAATGTTGCCACTTTCATTCCATACTCTGTTTTATTTTCGATCTCTTTTCGAATAATTTCACCTGTAGAAACATGTTTTATTCCTAATTTATTGGAAATTAATTTACACTGCGTTCCTTTCCCACTGAATGGAGGCCCAATCATAAGAAAAATTTTCATTGTCCAAACAAATTTAACTGCGGGCCCTCAATAATTTTCCTCAATTCAGAAATATTACTGATAGTAAATTCTGGGTCAATCTTTTTTTTGCTATACTCCTTTTTAATTTCTCCTTCCTCCCAATGTGTAATGGCAAGCAATGTATCTAAGTTTCTTTTCTCGAAAGACGTCCCGTATTTTGCCCAAATTGAATGAGCACCAATTTCAATAGCAGGTGAAATATCTCTATCAAGACTGTCTCCCATTATGTATGTATTCTTGTGTGAAACCATAAACCGGTTAATTACCTTTAGATATCCTATTGGATTCGGTTTGATATTCTCAATTGGCTCTGCCCACCTATATCTGATATGCTTTGACCTATACCTTCCTTCGGAAATAGCTTTTCTAATTTGCTCAGTATATTTATTATCAGGAACATCCTTCCCTTCCCATCCCAATATCCCTTGAAAGTATCTATCTATTCCCAACTCCTTGAGTCTCCATTCGCCGTAATAAATTGGCGCATTAGTAACTCCCACTATTGTTACTCCAATAGAATTCAAGTATCTAAATGTCTCTTTAACTCCATCATAAGCAACCAGATTCTTTGACCTGACAATTTGAAAAACCTTTTTTGAAATTTCAATAAATGAGCTGATTTCATTTTCGCTATATCTTGTTATAAAAGGGAGTTCTTGGATTAGAAAAGCATATTCCAAGGTTCCCACCTTTTTAAATACTTGTTTTGCGGCTTCTATGAATTCAACTTCTTCAATTTTCATTTCCCTTGATATAGCATGAGTCATCCCTCTAAAGCTCATGCCAAAATAATCCACCCAGTTGTATAGAGTATTATCCAAATCTGTGATTAAAACAACATTCATTTTAGTATTCTAGATTTCAATTTCCCACAAAGTAATATCGGTTTCTCTTATCCTGGTTAAATCTTTCAACTCTTTATTTAACAGTGATAGGTACTTATCTTTAGCATCAAAATTTACTACATCAACATCAATTGTTGGAAATCCCATTATAAGCATTTTGCTTTCCGCAACACTAATTTCCTCAATTTTACTCAAGAGAAACCAAGCTGGATATGACCCTCGGTGGTAGTAGCCTGGCGACTTTTCAAAGTCAGGCGTTCCAATTCTTGTTGTTAATGGGGCGGAAATCATTTTTACAATATTTGCTCTGTATAGCTTTAATGTACCTGAATTAAATAAAAATGCTTTATAATACCCCTCTTCTTTAATTACATGTGCAATCTCTCTAAACAATTCTATTGGAGGTTTTTCATACTGTTTCATCCACCAGCCCCACCATACTTCTCCATGCTTTTTAATCAAATCTCTGTGATCTGATATAGTCCCCCCGTCCTCTGTAACTAAATCTCTAAATCTTAAAATAATAGACTTCATTGTTTATTTATGTTTAATTAATAGTGGGTGAATTGTATGATAATATACTCCAGATCTCTTTTCAATTCCAATTTCCTCTATTAAATACTTAAACCATCTTTCGTTATTAAACACTGCTTCAACATCAAACAAAACCTCATGTCCATTTTCCAACGGTTCGCTAAAGTTAAACTTGTTCTTCAACTTGTCCACAACATACTTATAACTTAAATGGCTAATTAATAAAAAAAGGGTTCCCTCTTTCGCCAAAATCTCATCTAAATTATTTAATAATTCGTCAATAAGTTCCAAACCTCCCACAGCAGTATAATAATCTACGTCATTTGAAGTTTGTTTTCTATCAGACTTTGGAATTGGGATATATGGCGGATTACAGATAATCAAATCATACTTTGATTTCAGTAGTCCAGGGTCAAATCGACCGTTTATCTTTGAAATAGACCTAGTCTCTGTAAGATAGTCTGTTAGGTTAGCTACTAAATTCTTATGCGTACAGTAGATAGCATTAAAATTGATATCAATAGTCTCTAATTTTCTTAGCTCTTCAGAGTATTTCGCTAACGATACAGTCAACAATCCATTACCGCAACCAACTTCAATAGCGTTCAATATCTTATTTTCGTTTTCAAAGAATTTTTGGACCAAAATTTCGTTCATTAATAACGTATCAATTGACGGCCCGAACACTTGAAGATCTTTCCTTCTGTCAACATGTATTAATAATCCTCTATGATAAATTAGCTTATGCCCTGTATTTATTAATTCTTTGAGAATATTCCTGCTAGTCATATTTGCTTTTTCAATTGATTCCCAAAAATCAAACGCAGATTTGGGATTCTCTATTACATCAACAATTTTCAGGATTTTTGATACTCTATCAAACTTCACAACTAAACAAAGTGATAACCCCGCTATATAAACCAAAACACCTCCAGTTTCTGGAATATTTACAGTAACCCTGGTATTTGTAAGTACTTCATTGATATTCTTTTTTAAATTAAACCATAAATGATAAAAAATCATTGCCTTTGCATCAATTGTAAGTAGGGGATTAGTTAAGTCACTATCAAATCGGTCAATGTTCAGAAAAAGCTCCTTTATGCCCTGAAAGTTTAATTCCTTAAGAATAGCAACTGCGTCCTCACTATTGGCTACATTTAAGAACCCATCGCTCATTGGGTTTTTGACAAGCCTCTCCCAATCACTAAAATCTTGATGATTAATTGCTCTCTTCAACGCTTCATCTAGTTCTAAATAATACTTGGAATTAAGATTTATCATACAAATACTTTCTTATAAATGATTTCGGGTTCTCATAAACAAAACAACCCCTCAAAAAGCTACATCACTCCAGTTCTTCAAAAACTCCGCATAGCTCTGCATCGCTTTGCAATAAGATTCAATAGAGGTTCTTTCATAATCGTTATGCGCAAAAGCATTCCTGGTAGAAACCGTACTATCAATCAGATCTTTACAACTTTCTTCAAATTCAGACAACAGGTCTAACCTGCGATTACGAACCACTTTAATAGCTACATGTACTTTCTCAAAATAGGTCAGCCTGTTCTTTTCTTTTCCTTTATATCCAAGCTCTTCCCGGATTACAACAAATTCTTCTTCAGAAGACAGCTGAAGAATATCCCCGATCAGCCCTTCTACTGAGTTCTGAAATTCATCATGCGAGAACCGCAGCCGCTTCAGGTCCTGCAAAAAGATGCCATACAGTATCTCGGGCAGCATCTTTTTGTTCTTTTCCTTTTGCATGGAATCACTTCCCTTGGAATAAGGTTCATCCAACAATCGTTGTATCTCCCGTACCCTGTTTATAATATAGCTCTGCTGTGAAGAGCCAAGGTTTTTAAACTTGCTTTTATCTGCGGAGTTTTCCAGCATCGGCATCACAATGGATTCTCTGAAATATTCATCATGCCGGGCCAATCCGGATAATGGCAGGCTCCGCTCCAGGCTGAGAGAAGACCATTTATTTACAATGACATAAGTATTGGTAGTAAACAACACATCTTCCCTGAGGCCCAGTGCATGTACCTCTGAAAGAAATTGAAACAGGTCTTCCACCCTTGTTTTGATCCGTAGTAAATAATTGATGTTTGCCCGGTTGTTTGTTCCTTCGTAGATACTTGTTACAATTACATTATCGAGCAAAAAAGGCAATATCCTTAAATTAAAATCCCGCCAGGCAATATCTGAATCTTTTTCGGGTGAGGTAAGCCGTACTGTCATGATAACATTGATCTCTCCCGGGATCATTTCTGTCTTTCCCAGCAGCCAGTTTTTCTTTGAGAATTGCGTTTTCCTGTCTTCAGATATTGAAGGTGTTTCCCAGTCCTTCCCCAATCGCAAAAGATCCATCAGCTCATTTTCATCTGGTATGCTGTTAAGAAATGCCCTGTTGGCTTCATCACCCACAATAGTGCCCAGTACTTTGTAATAGCGGCTCACTTCAAAATAAGGGAACGTAGAATAATCAGAAGAATCACCTTCTTTGATAGCTCCGGTATGCCAGGAGGGCAACAGCTGATTGATCTCAGATATTAAAGAACTGATCGATGAATTAAGATGACTCACCATCAGGTCATTGTTCCCCAATAAAGAATAGATCTCCAGCCCGGAATCCTTCAGCTTTTGCTCATCCATTTTACCATACTGCCCGATCCCTAAAAAAGAGATCCGTATTTTCTTTCCAAACACTTCATACAGGTTGGGGTTGATCACTGCCCGCACTTTGCTGGCAGAGGTTGCCTGTTGTGTTTCTGTAAGCAGGTAGGTATTCTGATTCTTTTCCAGTTTATACTGCAAAATTTGTCCCATACAGGACTTAGTAGTGGTGGTGGACTTCCTGGGCAACTTGAATTTCTCGCAGTCAATTTCAACAATTGCCACCGCCTCTCTTTTATCCCTGATGAAGAATGCAGGAGTAAATTTGGCTCCCCCTGGTGTTTCAGCAAATACTGCCGAGCGGCCTGCAAATGCACTGCCGGTGCAGTTGCACAGGATCACGGCCCTTCCCCCGGGATGAATAAAATGAGTGTCTGCAAAATTATTAAAGGTCATGATCTCGGGTGAACACATGGTCACGATCATCAGTGCCGGATCTTCTTTTGGCGGGTCGTGCTCATCAAGGCTAAATAAAAAGTCGAGACAAACATGAATGGATATCCAGTATTTCTTCCCTCCCACTTGCCAATAAAATATAGGATTGCGGATATTGCCCGGCTCATCAATATACCCGGCCTCCCATTGAGACATGTGTCTTTTTACCAGCCAGATCGGTTGCTCCCTGTTCGGTAAATAAATGGGCGTTTTATTATAGATCTTTCCGCCATCATGAAAATTATCCGGGCTCCCGATGATCATGCAATTAAGATTATTGGCACATTCCCGGTAATCATCATCCAGGTACACGGAAGGAGCAGAATATTCCGGAAAGACAATTATATCAACGGATTCATGTCTTTCGCTAATAAAAGAAAGTATGGACCTTACTTTTGCAATACGTTCATCCACTTCGTCTTTACTCTCCCACTCATATGTTTGTCTTCCCTGGATAAAGATCTCTTTTTTTCCCTTTGGGGCCGGGCCAATCAGTTGTGCAAAACATACTTTTAAAGTAGTGGAAGAAAATTGTAACTCAATTGGGTTGAATTCTATCATTCTGTTTTTTTTAGTAGTTCAATATGTAACACTCAAATAACATTACCATGAGTGTGCAACTCATAGCCTAAAATGAAATCCCAATAAGAATAAGGTAAGTAGATCAAAGCGCCTTCACCGGTTCGTGCAGCAATGTATCTTTTACTGTCATCAGCGGCAATACCATATTTATGGTATTTATGGTGGTTAAAAGTTTATGCTGCCCTTACAAAGTATTTATCTGTACCACATTTTCCAAACATTTTCTTTTCACTAAGGGTATGCACTTAATTATATAACAGGCGTTACTGTTGCTGCTTATCCTGCACAGTTAGTTGAACTAATAATGGTGAGAACACAGCATGTTCTTATCTGTAAGTAGTGGTAAGAGGAACAGTAAACCCAACCAACTGATCAAAATGCTGGAAGACGTGCGCTACCGGGAACTGCACCCGCCCAACCCGGCGAACCACCACGGACAAACCGGAGGTATTAATATATAATAAGGTTACCGGCTATCCCGAAAGCCGGTCTTACAACTCCAAAATCCATTCCTGCCTATCCGGCAGGCAAGCTCGATACCCTCTTTTGCCGTTCTCACAGTCTCAAAATCCCTGCTCGATACCCTCTTTTGCCGTTCTAACAGTCCCAAAACCCATGCTCGATACCCTCTTTTGCCGTTCTAACAGTCCCAAAACCCGTGCTCGATACCATCTTTTGCCGTTCTCACAAGTCCAAAATCCCTGCCTGCCTATCCGGCAGGCAAGCTCAATACCCTCTTTTGCCGTTCTCACAGGTCCAAAATCCGACCTCGATACCCCCTGGTGCCGTTCTCACAGCTACTAAACCCGTTCTCACAGTTGCATTCATTACGGCCACCTCTTTCTTACCGCATCCGGCACAGTAACAAACACCCGGCAACCGGTCTTTTGCTTGTCTGCCGGTGCCACCACATTTGCCCAAATTCCATAGCACGGGACCGGTAGTACCAACACTAACTGACACCCATAATTTATGCCCCGAAACCACAAAAAAGAGACCCGCCCACCCCAAAAAATAGGGGGTCCAAAAAACGAATACTCAGAAAATCGAGCGGATACTCAGGAATTCCAGCGAATACTAAATGACCCCCCTTTTTTTTGGAAACTCATTTTACCTTGCATCCCGTATCGAAAAAACGGTACAATTATTAATCAAACCCTTTCAAAAATAACCGTACACAAATTCCGGCTTTATGGAAACGATCGATCTCATGGTACCAATTTTCTTGCAGCCTTACAATTGTTTACCGGTTATCCCGGAGGGAATTTTTAAACAATTAAAATTTTAGTAAAATGACTAAAAGAAAAATTGGGCAGGTGAACATGCTGAGTACAGTTCACACCTACCTGAACCTCAACATCACCTTGCTGATGCTGGTTCCCGCACTGGTTGCAGACTTCGAATTATTCAGGGCCGGCTACAGCGCCCTGGGCCTGTCGTCCGAAGAGACCAAAAAGAAGACAGAAGGTATCACCATCGACAAAAAGGAGCAGAAAAAAAGGCTGGCTGCAGCAGTGGCCGCCAGCGCCGGTCAGGCACATGCCTGGGCCTTTACCCATGGTGATAACGAGCTGATGAAATCCATGGATTACTCTGAAAGCCAGCTACTGGCAATGGGCTCGGATGGCATGAGCAAAACCTGCGGTCTTATCATCAGCCAGATCAAAAACAAAAACCAGGACCTCGGCACTCACCGTTTTCCAGAAACCGAACTGGATGCACTGGATGAGCTGCTCGCGGCATTTGAAGGTAAAGTTCCCGCCCCGCGGATCGCTGTGGCCTCCCGCAGCTCTTCCCTCAAAGCCACGAACAAGCAGGTCCAGTATCTTATCAAACTGCTGGATGAATCCATCGACCGGCTGATGCTGAAATTCAAATTCACTCACCCGGCTTTTTATAACACCTATGTGGCCAGCCGCGAAATAGTGGACATCGGCTCCCGGGAAACCAAAATGACCGGTATCATAATGGACAGCACTACCGGTGCCGCACTGCACAAGGCGGTGGTAACAGCGGTGGAAGTGAATAACAAATTTCGTTTTGAAACAACCACGAATACGAAAGGCATCTATACACTGAAGATAACGGAGCCGGGCACCTATAAGCTGGTGGTTTCGCATCCGCAGTATAAGGGGTCTGTCGAGAAATTAATTGATATCACACTGGGCAGTCAGGCGAGAGAGAATATAGGGCTGCAGCCGGCAGCGTAAGCTGATAAAAGCGTTTGCATTGAGACATAAAAAGGTTCCTGGTATTTCTATACGGGGGAACTGAGTTTTTAAATTTTGAAAATTAAAGTTTACATCATCCCTGCATTTCTATGCGGGGATCTTTTTTTGGCGCAAACCCTGCGGGCTGCGCAATGGTTAGCCACAGATTACACGGATTAACACAGATAAATACAAATGGTCTCTCGCAAATGATCTTTCGCAAAGACGCTAAGCCGCGAAGAAAACCCTTTGCGCCGTGGCGTCTTAGCGAGACTAAAAAAAGCGAGGACCGCCCGAAGGGCCATCTGTGTTAATCCGTGTAATCTGTGGCTAAAACCTTTTGCGTCGCTGCGCCTTAGGGAGACAATAGAATTGCTTGGTCGCCCGCCCGCCGGAAGGGCCCTGTGGGAAGGGCAGATAATCCATCCGTTCTTATCAACTTAATCAGCGTCATCAGCGATCCCATTCACGCCTATCGTACTTTTCCGCATGCCTCAAAAAAACCGCTTATCCTATTCTCTATAACAAAAAATACTATAACTTGTCTTCTGATCCCGCCCTGCAACCTTAACTCTCAACCACCAAACACTTCTTTATGAGGAAAGTCTATCTGCTGTTAACAGCATTTTTTGTCGTCTCTTTTAGTCAGGCCCAAACAACAGCCCCTTCAGAAACAGAACCCAACAACACTCCGGCCACCGCCACACCCATTGCCTCCACACCAGCTAAGATCAAAGGAAACATCTCACCCGATGGTGAGTTTGATTATTATTCCTTTACCGCTGCGGCCGGCGACAAAGTGTTTGCAACGGTCCAAACCTCGTTTTCCAGCAATGCCACTACGGATGCAGACCTTCGCCTGTTTGCCTCCGACGGTACTACTTTAATTGAATATGATGATGCCGATGGTTCTTTCGGTGGACTAACACCCTCCATCGCCGGTGCCACCCTTCCTGCAGCAGGCACCTATTATATACAGGTGAGCCATTTCAGCGCCACCAACCGCATTCATGGGTATGACCTGTATGTAAAAGTACAATCAGGCGTCCCCACTCCCGAAGTAGAAAGTAATGATACACCTGCCACCGCCAATGTAATGCCCGCCAGCGGCTGGGTAAGCGGTGCCCGAAACCCTGCAGCGGCTACAGAGCAGGACTGGTTCTCTGTTACACTCGCTGCCGGTGAATCTGTTTTTATATGCATGGACCTCGATCCGGAAAGAGATAATGTTCAATATAACGGACGTCTCGGTTTTGCCCTTTTCGGTGATGCCAACAACCAGATATTAGTAGTGGATGATAACTCTACCGGCAGTGCCACCAATCCCCTCTCAGAAGCGTTCTTATTTACCGCTAAAACAGCAGGCACCTATTATGTATTTGCCGATGCATCATCTGCAGCTGTTGGCGGGCCCACTGCCACCTATACTATTTCTTATTCAAAATTTGCTGCCACTACGGCCGGCTATGTTACTTATACCTCTGTGGATGTTCCCAAAACCATCGGGCCTGGTACCGGATCCGTTACCTCCACACTGACCATTCCCGACAGTAAACTCATCAATGATGTTTCGGTGAACATCAACCTCACCCATGCATTGATGGCAGATATTGATGCCACCCTTACCACACCCAATGGCACCATCCTGCATCTCTTTACCGACATAGGTGCAGCAGCCACCGGCGGACAATCACTGATGGACATGAAGCTGAATGATAATGCCGCCATTCCACCGGCATTTACCGTACTGCGTCCTGTTGTATATCAACCCGAAATAACCACCAAATTAGATATGCTCAAAGGCGTGAACACCTCTGGCGTGTGGACGCTTACCTTATATGATGATGGGGCCAATGCCTCCGGCGGTACACTGAACAGCTGGTCAATGGATGTGCTGGAAACAGTACCACCCAATATTTCCGGCGCTACTGTTATTGCCAATGAAGATTTTGAAGCATCAGATGGTGGCTTCACCCATTCAGGCGCAGGCGATGAGTGGGAAAGAGGTTTACCTTCTTTTGCACCGATCACCACCGCCAACAGCGGTACCAATTGCTGGAAGACAGACCTTGATAATACCTATAATGCCTCTGCCTCACAGATATTATCATCACCCACTTATGTGATCCCGGCCGGCGTTACTGCCAAATGGCTCACCTGGGCAATGAAGCACCAGGTAGAGAACAGGAGTTTTGACTCACTGCGTATCTATGTAGAAGAAGTGGGCAACCCTTCCAATGCAAAAACATTATTTAACTGGTTGGGTGCCACACCACAGGCTTCTATTGGCAATCCGTCAGTAACTAACAACTTCGCAGCAGGCTGGGGCACTCATTGGGCTGATATCAGTTCCTTCTCCGGTATGTCTGTTCAGTTCAAAGTAAAACTGGCTACAGATGGTTCGGTACAATTGGCCGGAGTGGCCATAGATGATTTTAAGATCTATGAACTCTGCACACCATCTTCCATTACGTTGGGTGCCAATCCCTCTGTATGCGCCGGCACCACAACCGTTGGTCTTTCTTATACCGGCACTACAGGCTCACCCGATCAATATAGTATAGATTATGATGCAGCAGCCGAAGCCCAGGGCTTTGTGGATGTGGTCAATGCCGCATTGCCACCCAGCCCCATCACACTCACCGTGCCGGGCGCAGCAGCACCTGCCGTTTATAACGCATCCATAACCGTAAGGCTTGCAGCCGGTGGTTGTATCAGCCCCGCTGTTCCATTCACTGTTACCGTTGGTGCCACTCCTTCCCTGTTCACAGTTACAGGCGGTGGTGCTTATTGCGGTGCCGGTGGTGCGGCAGTAGGATTAAGCGGTTCTCAACCGGGTGTTGATTACCAGCTCTTCCTTGGTGCTTCCCCGTCAGGTGCTGCGGTACCAGGTACAGGCAGTCCGCTCAGCTTTGGTTTCCAGACAGCAGTGGGCACTTATACTGTTGTAGCTACTAACACCACTTCTCTTTGTACTAATAACATGACCGGTTCTGCAGTGGTCAGCACCGCCACAGCTCCTGTGGTAAATGCTCCCACTGTTACACAGCCCACCATTTCCACACCTACAGGTACTATCGTGGTAAATGCTACCGGCGGACCAACATTAGAATATAGTTTGAACGGCGGCCCTTACCAGTTGTCCAACACCTTTGCCGGTCTGGCACCTGGTTCCAGCTATAATATCTCCGTTCGTTTACAAAATACTACCGGCTGTGAAGTACTCTACAGCGGTAACCCCGTTTTATTGAATTCTGTTTCTGTTCGGGTAACAGATGTGCTCGTAGGTGCATCACCCTTCCAGGATTCTATGTGGACGATCAACCTCGCTGATTATTCTATTATCAGGAGGATCGGGCCAACACTTTCCGGATTCACTATCACCGGAATGAATGGTATTGCTACTAACCCATTAACGGGTGAGCATTTTATGATCGCAAAAGTTTCCGGAAGCCCCGGACGCAGATTAGTAAAAATGAATGTGCAAACAGGAGTTTGTACGCTTATTGGCGATATGGGAGATAATTTCTCTACCCTTGCTTTCCGTCCTACTGGTGAGTTGTATAGTATAACCGGTAACGGATCCATTTCGCTTCCTCCTGAAACCATGTACACCATTGATACATTGACGGGTCTGCCCACCTTCTACAGAACATTGGGCAATGGCGCCGATGGTGAAGTGATCGCCTTTAACCCGGATGATAATTTCTTCTACCACTGGTCTGGCAACGGAACTGTGATATGGGAAAAATTTGCCAATGACCTGGACCCGATCATTCCATTAACAACCAATGTGGTTAGTGGTGAAGTGTTCGGCGCATTATATTCCGGAGGCGGTAAATTCTGGATCAGCAATATCAGTTCTACCATACGTCAATGGGATATACCTACAGAAACAGCAGGCCCTGTGTTGATGAACACGCCTGATGATCTGAGAGGTTTGGTACGGGAAGCTTGTGTAAGTTCTATCACTGCAGGCGGACCAACAGCTATCTGCAGCGGTGGCAACGTAGTACTTACTGTAAATGGTGGTGCCGGTACTTACCAATGGTACCAGGATGGTGCAGCCCTTGCCGGTGAAACAAACGTTACGTACACCGCTACTGTAGCAGGCTTATATAATTGTATCTATCTCGATGGCTGCGGTATCACCGACAGCGTATCATTAGGTATAAACGTTACCGTATTACCAACACCAGATGCAACGGCCACACCAGCGGCCCAGACCATTTGTTCTGGTGGTACTATCACCAACATAGTGCTCAGCGGCACTGTAGGCGGAACCGTATTTAACTGGACAAGAGATAATACAGGTACTGTAACAGGCATTGCAGCCAGCGGCACCGGTGATATCAGTGGCACATTGACCAATACTACCAATGCACCGGTCACCGTTACATTTACGATAACCCCGACAGCCGGAGGTTGTACCGGCACACCGGTAACTGCAACAGTACTGGTAAATCCAACACCCAATGCAGTGGCCACACCGTCCTCTCAAACCGTTTGTTCCGGTAATGCCATTACCACTATTGTACTTACAGGCGCCGTTAGTGGAACAACCTTTAACTGGACAAGAGATA
>CAYUCU010000051.1:0-21106 GCA_964443345.1 uncultured Chitinophaga sp. | reverse complement strand
GTCCCACTGGCCTTTGTTCTCAATAAATTCAATGTTGTCATAGCTTTGACCTTGTGCGGTCAAAAGAATCAGAAATAAGCAAGCAAACAGGGAACTATGTTTCAGAGTGGTATTATTTCCTTTAAAATAATCAATAATTATTGAAACCCGGTTGAAAACTTCTGTTAAGAAATGTCTTTTCATAGTCATTTATTTTCCCCTCGTGTCAGATACTTTTTGTAAATCGTTGTTACTTGTAAGGCTATCAGGAAATTTTACTCCACACCACCCCGTTATTTTGCCGCTGAAGGAAATTCTTTAGCTGCAAATTTTCTGCCGAAACAAGGTCAGGGTCGGTTTCTAACAGACCGGCTGCCATATTTTTTGCCAGCTCCAGTAAAGGCCGGTCTTGGACTATACTGGCCAGCTTAAAGTTTAAGGCGCCGCTCTGCCGGGTGCCATCTATTTCGCCTGGTCCCCGCAATTCCAGGTCCTTTTCGGCTATTTCGAAGCCATTTTCAGTCGTCGTCAAAACCCTGATGCGTTCACGGGCATCTTTACCCAATTTAGCACTGGTCAATAATATGCAATAGCTTTTTTCAGCACCCCGCCCTACCCGGCCCCGCAACTGGTGTAATTGAGATAAACCAAATTTTTCCGAACTCTCGATCACCATCACCGAGGCATTAGGTACATTCACTCCCACCTCTATAACGGTGGTGGACACCATTATCTGCGTATCTCCTTCAACAAATCTTCTCATATTTAGTTCTTTCTGCGCTGCCGGTTGTTTACCATGCACCATACTGATCCAGTATTTGGGCTCGGGGAAATACCCTTTTATGTTTTCGTAACCCTGCAACAGGTTTTCGTAATCTAATTTGGCGCTTTCTTCTATTAAGGGAAAAATGATATATACCTGGCGGCCTTTGTCTATTTCTGCCCTGATAAAATCCATTACTTTACTGCGGTGTGATTCATAACGGTGTACGGTAGTGATAGGTTGCCGTCCGGGTGGCAGTTCATCTATTACACTATAATCAAGATCACCGTAGGCTGTCATGGCCAGCGTTCTTGGAATAGGTG
Source organism: uncultured Chitinophaga sp. (assembly GCA_964443345.1). Lineage (GTDB taxonomy): Bacteria > Bacteroidota > Bacteroidia > Chitinophagales > Chitinophagaceae > JJ008. The sequence continues at coordinate 20,041 of CAYUCU010000051.1, read as the reverse complement.
TAGCCGTCATTACGAGTACATGTGGCGGAATACTTGCTTTTTGCCACAATCTTGCCCTTTGCGCCACCCCGAAGCGATGCTGTTCATCAATTATCACAATGCCGAGGTTTTTAAATTGCACCACGTCCTCAATTACGGCATGCGTACCAATAAGGATTTTTAAACTGCCTTCTTCGAGTTCTTTTATGATTTTCTTTCGGCTGGCTGCCCTGGTGGAACCGGTAAGTAATTGTACGGGCACCTGCATTTTTTCTAACAGACCCTGTATGGTGGCAAAATGCTGTTGTGCCAGTATTTCTGTGGGTGCCATCAGGCAGGCCTGGTAATCGTTATCCAATGCCAGCAGCATGATAAGTACCGCTACTATCGTTTTACCACTTCCCACATCGCCCTGCAGCAGGCGGTTCATTTGTTTGCCTTTGGCAGTATCATTTCGAATTTCTTTAATTACCCTTTTTTGTGCCCCCGTCAGCTCAAATGGCAAATGATCTTTATAAAAAGTATTGAAGAGATCGCCTACTTTATCAAACACCACTCCTTTTGAAAACCGGTGCCGCTTGCTGCGTAATAACTGCATTCTTATTTGGGCTATGAACAATTCTTCAAACTTAAACCGCTTTAGTGCCTCTTCATACTCAGTTGTTGTTTGCGGAAAATGTATTTGCCAATATGCTTTAAAACGGTTTACCAGTTGCAGTGTATCAATTATTGCCGGGGGCAGGTTTTCAGTCACGTCTTTCTCTTTCAGCATCGACAGCAGTTGCCGGGTCATTTTGCCGATCTGCCGGCCGCCCATTCCTCTTGCTTTCAATTTTTCGGTGGTGGAATAAACGGGTTCCAGGAAATTTTTGGTGAGCGGTTGTGGTGCTGTCAGCACTTCCAGCTCGGGATGAATAATTTGTGGCTGACCATTATAAAAGGTAACTCTTCCATATACCAGGTAGGATTGACCTGTCTCCAGTATTTTTTGCACCCAGCTGATCCCCTGGAACCAGGTAAGTTCCATCACTCCTGTTTTGTCCTTTAGCTGAGCTATTAATCGCTTGCCTTGTCGTTGGCCTGCCACATCAAATCCCTGCAGTACTCCGGCCACTTGTGCAAACTCCATATCGGGGGTCAGGTCTTTGATATGGTTCAGTTTGGTGCGATCTATATGGCGGAAGGGGTAATGTTCCAGCAAGTCACCAAAAGTGTAGATGTTCAATTCTTTTTTCAGCAGGTCAGCCCGCTGAGGCCCCACTCCTTTCAGGTATTCAATCGGGCTGGATAATATGTGACCGGAAGAAGAAATAATTCGCTTGTTTGATGCAAAAATAGTATTTCGATGCCGGGCTTACCCTCAGTAGTATTTTACCCGGGCCGCCTGTTTTGCAATGCTAAAAATACGGTTCTTACTAAGCAAATACACGGCGGTGGGGGTGAAAAAGTGCAAACGGTCAGGGGAAACCCCGTTTTTTTAATTAACATTTTATAAAGGACTTGCTTTTTCTAAACGGAGCAATTAATTTGTACCTGAAATCCACTACCTGTTTAAAGAACAGTATCATGAAAAGCCACCTCTATTTTCTGCAGCTTGACCTGTATTTCCAGGACTATAAGTTTGCCTTGCTGTGTTTTGTAACAGCTTTTGTTGTCACCCTTGTTACTATTCCCCCCATCATCAGCCTGATAAAAAAATACAGTTTGTATGATGTGCCTGATGCCCGCAAGGAGCACACCTCTCCTATACCTACTATGGGCGGTATTGCTATCATTGCCGGGTTGATGATGTCGCTGTTCCTATGGTTCCCTTTCAGCAACCAGGTAGCGCAGATCAGTTTTTTCTTTTCAATTGCTGTATTATTTGCGCTGGGTATAATGGATGACCTGAGGGACCTGTCGGCAAAATATAAATTCATCGTACAAATTTGTCTTGCGATACTGATCGCCTTGTCCGGCATCCGCATCACTTCTTTTGACGGGTTGTTTGGCATTTATGAGTTACCCATAACGGCACAATACACATTTACCCTGCTGGCAATTGTGGGAATCACCAATGCTTTTAACCTGATAGATGGTATTGATGGCCTGGCCGGTGGTATCGGTTTTATGAGCCTCGTTACCCTTGGCATCTTTCTTACTATGAATGGTGATAACAATACGGCGTTGATCGCATTTGCGCTGGCTGGTGGCATACTGGCCTTCTTATATTTTAACCTAAACCCGGCAAGAATATTTATGGGTGATACGGGTTCGCTGGTACTCGGTTTTGTAATTGCAGTTCTCAGCATCCGGCTGATGCAGGTAAATGTACTGGTGGCCAACCCGGTGTTGCCACATGCTTCTGTATTTGTGCTGGGCATAGTGCTGATACCGGTATTCGATACGTTGCGGGTATTTGCCATGCGGATATGGAAAGGCAAATCGCCGTTTTCTCCTGATAAAACACATATTCATCACTTATTGACCAACCAGGGTTTCAGTCATGGATTTGCCGCTAAACTCATCTGCTTCTTTCATGGTTTTGTTTTGCTGGAAGTATATTGGCTCCGCAGTATGCAACAGGAATGGGTGCTGGTGATCCTGACAACGCTGATGCTGCTGATAACAGTATTGCTGAAAAACCTGGGCGTTCTTTTCCGGGGCCGGGAAATGCGTTCTGCAACAAAGCTGGAGTAGCATTATCTCCGCCTGGCTTTTTTATAATGATAAGCCTGCTACAATAATCCGGCATAATTCTTTGCTATCGCTAATGGGTGAGATGACGCAGCCATCATCCGGTAATTTATACATACAGTTCGCTTCCAGTTCTATTTCAATCTTGCCTGCCATCTTTGCATGATTACGTTCTCCGGATCTTATTTCTATTTCATAAAACTTTGAGGTCACTTTATTATTTCAAGTACAGCCATCCTGTTAGAAGACCCGGTTTTCAGAATTTATTTGCCACAGTTAAAAGAGGGATAGAGGAAATGAAATAATCATCAACAACTCCTGCAACGATAGTGCATTCATCCTGTTTTTGAAAATGGAACAGGAATCAATCGACAGCCTTTCATTTGAGACCTGACGATGATCATTCATGGTTCGTTACCGCCATATGATGTATCAACTCCACTCCTTAACTCATTGTATGAAGTCGATTATAATTTTTTCATCAAGGTTGGGTATAGCAGCGGGTCAAAGTTTAAGCAGATACACTTAGCCAAAAATGTTTTAATACTTGGTTTGGTAATAATCATTGCACATTTAAAGTATTACGACTATTCTTGTGTCATTGAAGATGGGTTTTTACTTTGCAAATAGTAAGTAACTCAACAGTCAATCAGCGTCTGAATTTTAAAATCCACTCTATGAAACAAATCTTGACGGCAGTAATGCTATTGTCCCTGACGTATGCCGGGGCCCAGGTTAAAATTGGTGATAACCCTAATACCATTAACAGTAACTCCTTATTGGAAATGGAAAGTACCAATAAGGGATTTCTTCCACCCAGGGTGGCGCTCAGTAGTACCAATTCCATTTCTCCTTTAACCGGTACCGTTCCTTCCGGAATGCTGGTATTCAGCTCCGGAGGCAGCATAATGGATGGCTATTATTACTGGAATGGCACACAATGGATGCTTTTAGCATCCGGTGAAACAAACCTGGTTGTCAAAACAGCAGATGCCACACTTACTAAAACAGAAACATTTGTATTGGCCAGCAATGATATCACACTCACACTTCCTGTGGTTACCAGTGCAGATAACGGACTTAGCATTACAGTAAAGAATATCGGTACACACATGGACCTGGTCGTTGTATTGGGAAATAGCGGTGCCACTATTGATAATGGGAGCCTGATAGCCCTGCCCCGCTGGTTTTCGTTAACGATGACAGCTTACGAAGGTAACTGGTATTTTAAAGAACGTACTGTGGTACCTGCTACTACAATGGAGGTGTCGCCGTACTCATCATGGCAAACTATGGAGGAAGCAATAGAGTTCCTTACTGCACATATGTGGGGACCTACTGTTCTTAAGTTAGGGAATGGTTCGTTTGATGTTACGAATACTTTGAACATTGATCTCCCGTATTCTCTCACTATCCAGGGTGCCTCGTATGGCACCACCACTATTTCAGCTGCAGCGGGGCTTGGAGGGAAACCAATGTTCAGATGCGCCTCCGACTGCTCTTTTAAGATGTTGCAGTTTGACGCCACCTCTCTGGCAGGCTATGGAACAAACGCCGGAGAAGATGCGATACGCTTCATAGGAAGCGGTACCTACAATGAAGTAAAAGACTGCTCATTCGACCGGTTCAATAATACGATCCTTGACTCAACAAATGCGGAGCTCTGGATATTTGAAACAGATATTCTTAATGCACAGGATCATGGCATCCTGATCCATAGCGGGGTGGATAGTGTGATCGTAAAAGTGGCTGAAACTGATTTTATACAGTGTAAGACGGGAATATATATGGAAAAGGGCAACAAAGCTACCGTGCAATTATCCTCCGGAGGGTATTACAATTCATCCGCATCCGATACCGCTATAATCTACAACCCTGCTACTTTTTCCTCATTCATAAGTATTTCCATAACCGGAAATTCCTGGAACAATATTGGGAAATATATTGAAGGGTTTGATTTTTCCCGCTCAGATGGAAGAGATGCAAATGCAATTTTACAAAGCAATGCGGGTATGGCTGATAAAAACCCAACCTGTAATATAACTGTTTTAAATAATGGCACAGCTACCAGTACCACTTCTACTTCCACCTGGTACAAGGCCAACTGGACAAATACATCTTCCTCCACTACAAAATGGACCATTGCAAATAACAGGATAACCTATCAACCTGTTAACAGGAGAGATTGCTGGATCGTTATTTCAGGAAATCTTTCCTCGAGTTCATCTTCCGCCACAATCAATCTTGGGATCATTAAAAACGGGGTCTCCGGAACAAGATATGGTGAAACAACACTCCGGATAACTACTGCCAACCAGCCATTTCAATTTTCCACCGTAGTCTATCTGCCGGATGTTGCACCGGGTGATTATTTTGAGTTTTGGGTTAACTCGAATGCGATCTCTTCGACAACAACAGTTCAGGACATATTGTGGTCAGTTAGCACCCGTTAATTTAAAAATCAGCTCCTTGTTTTAACCATTGGATAAAGCATTAAAGATGAAAAGGATATTCATACAACTTTCCGGTCTTATTTTTTGCGCTTCTGCAAATGCTCAACAGGCATTCAACAATAGTGGCAGCCTTAAAATTTATTCAGGAACTTCTGTTTCCGCATTCGGCGATTTTACCAACACATCAACAGGTGTGCTGATCAATAATGGCTCTTTGTATGTAAAAGGAACCATTACCAATGACCAGTCGTCAATGTCACCCGGTACAGGAACGTTGTATATTAATGGAAGCGCTGCTCAATCTGTCAACGGTTCACAACCCGTAAAGACCTACAATCTTATTTCGGATAACAGCGCCGGCATTACACTGAATAATGACCTGAGTGTTTCGGGGGCACATACTTTCACGAATGGACTGATCACCACTTCTGTTACTCCCAACTATCTTATATATGAATCCGGATCTTCCTACTCAGGCAGCAGCGACAGCCGGCATGTAAATGGCTGGGTAAAAAAGAGTGGCAATACCAATTTTACTTTTCCGGTAGGGAATGCCACTTACGAACGGGCAGTAGCAGTATCAAACCTGTCAGCTGTTTCAGAAATTGATTGTCATTACTACGCACCGACCCAGAATGTTTTTAATCTTTCATCACCCCTGGTCAGGGTAAAAGACAATGAATATTGGCAACTCAATAAAATAAGCGGAGGTACCGCTCAAATTATTATGAACTGGGACCATACAAAGGTTCCAATGGATAATATTCTTATCGCAGACATCCTGGCGGCGCAATATAGTACCGGCAATTGGACAAGTGCCGGCGGTTCAGCTACAGGTAATGTAACGACTACTGGTACCGTTACATCCTCAGCCATCAGTACGTTTGGTCCGGTCACACTTGGCTACACCTCCTTTCCCGTTCCTTTAAAGCTTATCTCTTTTACCGCTGAAAGAAGGAACAGGACCTCGTTTCTTACCTGGGTCACTGAAAATGAAGAAAATGTTGACCATTTTGATGTGCAACGCAGTTATGATGCCGGTGTGTATGTAACGATCGGAAATGTGCCTGCCCGTAATATGACCTCAACACAGGTATATAATTTTGAAGATCATTCAGCATTGAATGGACTGGCATACTATCGTATAAAGAGTGTTGACAGAGATGGCAAGTTCAGTTATTCAAGAATTGCAGTTGTATCTGAAAACGATATCCAATCAGCGAATTTCTATGTACTGAACCCCGCCCGTTCAGCCATCACTGTTTTTAATAAAACGGGACAAGAAGGACAATTTGACTACAAGCTGTTTTCTGCTGGCGGACAACTGCTATTAAAAGGCAATGTGCATATGGGGGTTAATGAAGGGGCAGTGCTACCACTGCCATCCATTACAGCAACCGGGTTATATGTACTGGAGTTGAGTAATGAGAAAATAAAATTCAGGCAGAAGGTACTTATAGAAAAATAAGGGATTGTTTAAGTTTATTGAGGGGAGATGAAATAAGGAGGTTATTTTCCGATACAAAACTTACTAAAAATATAATCCAGCTGATCTTCATTGGTGATCTCCCCGGTTATTTCACCCAAATAATGCAGGCAGCGGCGAATATCCAGCGATAAGAGATCTCCCGGAAGTTTATTATCCAACCCTTGCTTAATATCATCCAGCGATTTAGCCACTTCTTTTAACGCATGATAATGCCGGGCGTTGGTAACAATCGTACTTTCTGTTTGTACCTGTCCCTTCAACACGGTGTCCACCATTCTTTCTTTCAATACTTCTGTATGCAATCTTTGTTTAGCAGAAATGAATATCACCTTTTCAAGTCCTGCTAACTTCTCCCTCACCATTCCCTCTCCTGCCAGATCAATCTTATTCACTACTAATAAATAATTCAGTTGCTGTTTATCAAGCTCCGACTTCATAATCCTGACACCAGCTATGGATTCTGCAGCGTCAAACAAATATAACACGAGGTCTGCCTGTTTCATTTTTGCCAGGCTTCTTTCCATCCCTTCATTTTCTATTACGTCAGCTGAATGTTCCCTTATGCCAGCCGTATCAATAAGCCGGAACAGGACGCCATCAATATTAATTATCTCTTCAATCGTGTCACGGGTGGTACCAGCTATCTCACTCACTATCGCCCTGTTCTCATTAAGTAAAGCATTCAGCAGGGTTGATTTACCAGCATTTGGTTTGCCCACAATGGCCACACTTACTCCATTGCGTATCACATTACCCAGCTGAAATGAATTGATCAGCCCATTAGTGGATTGGCTTAATTCATTGATAAGGTCATAGAACTTTTTCCGGTCTGCAAACTCCACATCCTCCTGGCTGAAATCCAGTTCCAGTTCTATCAATGCAGAAAATGTAATAAGCCGCTCTCTTAACTCCTTTAAATTTTCGGAAAACCCGCCACGGATCGTATGCAGGGCTGCCTTTTGCGAAGCTGCCGTATTAGATGCTATCAGGTCGGCTACCGCTTCTGCCTGGGCCAGGTCCAGCTTGCCATTCAAAAATGCCCGTTGGGTAAATTCCCCCGGCTTTGCCAACCGGGCCCCCTGCTTTATACAGGCACTGGTTACTTGCTGTTGAATATAAGGTGAGCCGTGACAGCTTATTTCCACCACATCCTCGCCGGTATAAGATTTGGGGCCCTTAAAAAGAGACAGAACGGCTTCATCCAGTGTTGCTTCTCCATCCTTTAGAAAGCCCACATGCAAGGTGTGTGACTCCTGCTGCTGCAGGTCTTTGGATGGAAATAATGCATTGGCAATAGCAATAGCTCTTTTACCGCTAAGCCGGATCACCCCGATAGCACCTACACCCGGAGGCGTTGCCAGGGCCACAATTGTATCGTCCCAACCTGTTAGTTTATGAGTCATCACGCCAAAAATAAACCAATTGCTTCTGGCTTGCTAATACCATTTCAATATTGAAGGGGAACATTCTTCTATAAAAAAAATCGCACGGAGAGAAAAGAGTGAAAGAGTAATGCTGTGCATTCTTTATATTCCTCTTTTTCCCCTTCTTCTCCGGGCGGGTGTATTTTCTCCCCTTCGATAAAAAAAATCCTCTCCAGATTATTATCTGGAGAGGATTGAAATAGTTTTAAAGAAACCCTTTTATTCGCCCTGCACCTGGAAGGTGATGGGTTGTTTACGGTAGGCTTTTACCTGGCGGCCATTCTGTACGGCAGGTGTCCATTTGGGTCCTTTTTTAATAACCCGCATGGCTTCTTCTTCCATACCATAACCATGACTGGTAAGAGCTTTTACATCACTGATATTTCCTTCTTTGTCAACAACAAACTGCACTACAGTGGTATAAGTTCCTTCAGGAGCTCCGTTATCGGAGGCTACCTGGCCATTGGCATTTCTTTCGAGGTATTGACGCCATTTGCTGTCTCCACCAGGGAAACTGGCTTCAATTTCCACTTTATCAAAGATCTTATTCTCGTCTTCTTCTTTTTTCTCTTCCACGATCTTCTTTCCTTCATCTATCACTTCAGGAGTGGCGATCTGCTCATCTTTGATACCTTCCTGGTCTTTTACGTCAATCTTTACTTCTTTTAATTCTTCCTGTGGTGGTGGTGGTTTTTCCACTTCCTCATCCTTTTTGATCACAGGAGGGGTAAACTGTTTCATTTCCACTTTAGGAGGCTCCTGCTTTGGCGGGGGCGGGGGAGGCGGAGGTGGTGGTTCTTTTTTCTCCTCCTGCTTCACATCCTGAATGGTCATTTCATTCAGTTTTACCTTGTTGTCCTTATCACTCTTCATGGCGCTGGCCAGTATTGAACCAATAAGGGCCAGGGCTGCAATAGAAGCAGTAATGATAAGGGCACGGGTAATACGGCGATTATAGGTTTTTCTCAAATCATAAGCGCCATAGTCTTTGTTCCGGCCCTCAAAAACGAGGTCAAGAACATCGGCTGATAAAATTTTGTTGGCTTCCATTATGTAGCGTTTTTAATTAGATGCGGGAACTTATTGATTCCACATCATTTATAATCATTTTATGCCATTAGTGGCTTCTGTGGCCCGTACCAGTTTCATTTCATCCTCCAGCACCTTTACCATGGCATATCTTTTTACCTGGTTGATGGTCATTTCATCCAGGATATCCACTGTGTTCTTATAAGTGGCATCCTCATCTGGTTTGATAATAACTACAAAATCCACGTCTTCACAGGCCTTTTCCCAGTTGGGATCCTTTTTATTCTTGGCTGATTGCCTTTCAGGGTTGCATATCTCATCATTATGCTGGTGCCTGCTCTTTACCTCTTTCTTTTTGTTGATGATAATGTCCCGGATGCCTTTGAAAGTTGTTTGCTTAAAGTTGTTCTTTTCTGCACTTACTTCCAGTTGGCCTTCATAATAATACACCTGGTCTCCTTTTCCTAATATAATGGAAAGAACACCCGATTGTTTTACTTCGGTCTTTTTAAGCGGGTCATCCACATCCTTTGGCATATTCAGGTCAAGAGTGGTAGGGGTACTCATTGTTGCTGTGAAAACGAAGAACGTAATCAGTAGAAATCCGAGATCCACCATTGGCGTCATATCCACACGGGTAGAAAGCTTCTTCGCTTTTTTAACCCCCGGGCCTTTTTTATGGCCATCGCCACCACCGGTATCTATACTTGCCATGTTATTGGGTTTAAGTAATTAAAAAAGTTATTTCAATTTTTGGCCTGATTGAAGGAACCGGTCCAGTTCAGAACCTGACGGAATATCATCCAGCGACGTAACGAGGTTGTATTTCAACTCATCGTTCTTTTTCAAAGCGGCAATTACTGCTTCAAATGCCGGGTACTTTGATTTTCCATCTCCTTTGATCAGGTAATTCAATTTCTGGCCTGCAAATGCATTCTTGGCTTCCCGTATCCACCAGATCAGCTGGTTATTGGCAGAATCTTTTACAGGAATTCCCGGTTGCTTTAAGCTTGCCTGTGCTTTAGGGTCGGTTGCGAGCAATTGCTTCAACCCGGCAAAAGGAACGCCTACCAGGAAGGTTTGCCTGAAATTCTGGATCTCTGCGGGCGACAATTGCAAATTCTGGCTGGTATTAATTCCATTAATAATAGCATCGAATTTGGTTTTATCTTTTTCAGACAACACGGTAAAATAAACCTTGTCTGCAGAGTCAATTGTTATCATCACCGCATTATTCTCGGGTAATTTCTGTGACAACACAGAGCCAGGGGTTTTGATCTCCACCGGCTCAGGTGGTTTGAACTTGGTAGCCATGATAAAGAAGGAGAGGATCAGGAAGGCTATGTCCACAAAGGGGGTCATGTCCGTATCCGTACTCTTCTTTGGAATTTTTACACTTGGCATGATTACAATAGTTTAGAATTGAGATGAATATGTTTCATTTTTCCATACAAAAAGCGGCTTTTCCTGCAGATTATTTGTACAGGGAGCCAAAGCTTTGTGTAAGAGTGAAACCAGATTCATCGATGCCATATGTGATCGAGTCAATCTTAGTAGTGAAAACGTTGTACATGATCAGGGCCAGGGCGGACGTACCGATACCCAACGCTGTATTATACAAGGCTTCAGAGATACCAACCGCCAGGTCTCCGGCAGCACCTGCACCACCATCTTTACCCAGGGCAGCGAAGGAACGTATCATACCCAATACCGTACCCAAAAGGGCCACAAGGGTACCTACTGATGTAATAGTGGAAAGGAACACCAGGTTCTTTTGCAGCATCGGCAACTCCAATGCAGTAGCTTCTTCCACTTCCTTTTGAATAGACATTACTTTTTGTTCTGTATTCAAACCGCCTTCATTGATCATCTCTTTGTAGCGGCGAAGACCGGCTTTCATTACATTCCCTACGGAACCGCGTTGTTTATCACACTCAGACAGAGCGGCATCCACATTACGGTTAGCCAGGTGATACTGTACCTTGCGGATAAAGTCAGAGATAGAACCATTACCCAATGCTCTGCGGATAGTAAGAAAACGCTCAATAGAAAACACAATAACCATCAATAACATTCCGATCAATAATGGAACGATGATACCACCTTCATAAATGCCATTCAAAGCACTTTTGGGGTTTTTGTGATGCGGCCAAAATCCTCCTTCCTTGGACGGGTTTTCAAATCCGTCAGGATTTCCAAGAATAAAACGCCATATAGCATACCCTGCTACAATACAAAAAACGGGAGCAATCCATGAAATAGCGTTACTACTTTTCTTTGGCTGTACCGAAGTGGCCTTAACAGATGCAGTTGGTTTAATCTCTGCCATGATCTTAGTTTTTTAGTTTTAAAAGTTTAGATACTAATCCTTTTTCAGAGTTACAATGCTAAGAAAAAAGTATATACAAAAATCCCCACCCTTCATTTTTTTCAGGCGGGGCTTCAAGTTAAGGATTTTTTTAAACGGAACAACTATCAGGCAATTAATTTGAAAAGAATTTTAGGCCGGAATAACAAACGGTTGCGGTTGAAAAACAACACCTTACTCGTAGCGAAGTGCTTCAATAGGATTTAGTTTCCCCGCCTTCAATGCCGGGTATAAACCCGCCAGTAAACCGGTAAAGGTGCAGATAACAACACCATAAAGAACCCAGTCCCAGGGCACCACAAACCCGGTTTTCAGTACAATGGAAAACAGGTTGCCCACAAATACACCCAGTATGATACCAAAAACAGCCCCCAGCAAACTGATAATGATCGCTTCCAGCAAAAACTGGCGGCTTACCATCTTGCTTTTGCCGCCTATCGCTTTTACTAATCCCACTTCTCTCGTTCTTTCTGAAACTGAAACCAGCATAATATTCATTAAACCAATAGCAGCCCCAATTAGTGTAATAAGCCCGATAACAGTAGCCGAAATGGTAAGAAACCGCAAACTGTTCATTGCTTTTTCTGCAATGCTGTCGCTTCTGTCAAGTACAAAATTATTGCCCTCGGTGGTGTTTAACTTCCTTATGGCCCTGAACGTACCTTCTGCTTCGCCCATCGCTTCATTTACTTTGAGCAGGTCGCTGGTCATTACAGCGATCACAAAAGAGAAATTAGACGGGAAATTTCTGTCGATATTAGAATAGCTGGATACAATTACATTATCACGGCTCATACCAAATACAGATCCCCGGCTTTCCAGTACGCCCAGCACCCGGTAGGGTATATTATTGATACGCACAACGGAGTTCACTGCTCTTTCAGTTCCCTCTTTGAATAACCTTTTCGCTACATCGTAGCCCAGCAGACAAACGTTCCTTCCGGTCTGCACATCCATCCGGTTGAGGTTTCGTCCATATTGTATGGTCCAGCCGTTCAGCAATAAATAATTCTCATCACCACCATAAACGACCACATTCGGGCTTGTTTTCCGGGTTTCATAAGAAGCAATATTGGTACGGCTGCCAAAAATGGAAATACTTTTTGTTGCAGGAAAGTCATAGCGTTCTACAAAAAGCTCTGCCTCATCTTTAGTAATGACCCTTCCGAGGTTTGATTTTTTTTCTTTCTTTTTTCCTTTTTTAGACAATTTGAGTTCTTCCTGGTTATCATTTCCGAAACGAATGTTCCGCTCCTTAAACCGCACGGTAAAGGCATTGGCACCCATAGTGGAGAAACTCTCTGTAAATTTCTGATTCATGGCCTTAATAGCTGTAATGATACCGATCAAAGCCATGATACCAAATGCAATAATAGAGACCGTGAGGCCGGTCCGCAGCTTATTACTGCGTATAGTGCGAAATGCGAGCAAGAAAACATCCCTGAACCTCATTACCCGAAATTACGCAAAGAAGCCTTGTGATGGGTGAATTGTGTTAAAAGGAAAAAGGATCAAAAATAGATCCACCGGAGCAGAAGGTCCGGGTTGATACCAAGCAAAATGATGATCCCGGCCAGTACCACCAGTGTCCACTTAAAGAAAGGACTGGTTGGCACAGAAGCGCCTTCTCCTTCCTTAAAGTACATGGCCTGTATGACCCTGAAATAGTAGTAGATGCTGACTGCCGCCATCAAAACAGCAAAGACGGCCAGCCAAACATGGTTGCTTTTGGCCAGTAAGGCCTTCAACATAAAAAATTTGGACATAAAGCCTGCTGTTAACGGGATACCCGCCAGCGACAAAAGGAATATAGTGGTGACCGCTGCCAGCAAGGGTTCTTTTTTGGCAAACCCATTAAATCCGTCAAATGTATAATCGTTCATCTTTATCAATACTGCAAAGATGCCGATCGTAGCAAAACTGTACGCTACCGTATAAAGCAGCAAGCCTTCCTTTGCCACCGCATTCATGCTGAAGAGCGCCAGCATCATAAAGCCTGCCTGTGCGATACTGGAATAGGCCAGCATCCGTTTTACACTTTGCTGAAAGACGGCCGTGATATTTCCTATGAACAAGGTGGCGGCAGTAATAATGACCACAAACAGCTGCCAATTCTTTTGAAGGGCCCCGAACGCATCATCAAACAAGCGGATGAACGCAATGAACACTGCCGCTTTTACCACCGTAGCCATAAAGGAAGTAAATACTGTGGGGGCACCGTCATACACATCGGGTGTCCAGAAATGAAAGGGGGCGGCTGATACTTTGAATGACATGGAAAAAAGCAACAACAGCATTCCCGCTACCAGTAAAGCTGAGGGAACGGCGGAAACCATGTTTATTTTAGCGGTATCAAACGTACCGGTGGCGCCATAGATCAATGCAATACCCATCAGCATCAGCCCGGTGGAAAAAGATCCTAATAAAAAATATTTCAAAGAAGCTTCATTGCTTTTGAGGTTTCTCTTGTCACTGCCGGTAAGTATGTAGAGCGGTATTGAAATGATCTCTATACCCAGGAAAAGCAGCAGTAATGATTTAAAGGATGAAGTAAGGGTGATGCCACAGAGAATGAAAAATATCAGGGCAAAATATTCTGCATAATTCACTCCCACTTTTTCCATGTCAGCAGCAGAAAGCAGCAGGAACAATAAAGTGGATAGAAATGCTATAGTATTGAAAAGCAGGGCAAACCTGTCGAATTCGATCAGTCCGTTGGTATTGAATTTAAAAAACACCGTTCCGTACATCTCCAGTATGTTCACCACCAGCAACAAGAGCATGCCTGCAACAGCCACCTGTCGCACAACGGCTTTTTTCTTCAGCCATATGCCGCTGAACATCATGACAACCCCTAATAATGCCGATAATAATAATCCGTTCATACAATAATTAATGCGTTCTTATTTCTTAAGCACATGTGCCCTTGTTAAAATAAACTCTGATATTTCACTGGTTACATTTAGCAGCGCCTGCGGATAGATACCAAAGAAAAAGATCAGTACTACAATAAAACCCAGCGCTATTTTTTCTGTAATGCCCAGATCAGTAACAGCAGCGGTCAGTGCATTGGATGTTCCATAAAAAACTTTACGGATCATAGACAATGTATAAACTGCTGCCAGTATGATGCTGCTTCCTGCCAGCGCCGTGAACCATACAGAATATTGGGACCCTACCGAATTAAACAACCCGTTGAACATAAGGAATTCGCCGGCAAATGCATTGGTCAATGGCAATGCAATATTGGCAAGTGCCACCACTACCAGCAACATGGCCATTGCCGGAGCTTTTTGGGCCAGGCCACCCAGCTCTGAAATTTTGCGGGTACCAAATTGTCTTTCGATTACTTCCACCACTATCCACAAGCCGATGATATTAATACCATGATTGAACATTTGTATCATTACCCCCTGCATACCACTTACCGTTTCCGAAAAAATGGCCGCACACATAAGACCAATATGTGCGATTGAAGAATATGCCACCAACCGTTTCAGGTCATTTTGCCGTATGGCGACCAGTGAGGCATATATCATTCCCACAATAGCAATAGTAGTAATATAGTTTGCCAATTGGAAAGAGGCCAATGGCAATACCGGTAGTAACCAGCGTATCAAACCAAACACTCCCATTTTTACCATCACTCCGCTTAGTATCATGGTAGTGGCGGTGGGCGCCTGCTCATACGTATCCGGCTGCCAGGTATGCAGCGGGAATATGGGCATCTTAATGGCAAATGCTGCAAACAGTAACCAGAACAGAAAGTTTTGCTCCTTCACCGGAAGGTCCACGGAATAGAATGCAGCTATATCAAAAGAATGTGTAGCGGTGCGGGACTGGATATATAAAATACCCACCAGCATCAGCAGGGAACCAATAAACGTGTAGATGAAAAACTTGAAGGTCACCGCTATTCTCTTCTCACCACCCCATTGAGAGCAGAGAAAATACATAGGTATCAGCGCCAGTTCCCAGAAGAAATAAAACAGCAAGGCATCCATCGCCAGGAATACGCCCATCATACCTGCCTGTGCCAGCAGCATCAACGCAAAAAAGTTGTTTGCTTTTTTATAAGAACTTTTCCAGGTGGCCAGGATCACCAGGGGGTAGGCAATGGCATTTAGCAGGCAGAGCAATTGTCCCATGCCATCCAGCTTCACTGAAAAGCTGCTTCCCAATGTTTGCAGCCATTCACATTGATGCTGCAGGTATTTCTCTTCATTCAACACCGTCAACCCGGCTATAGAAAGTAACAGGGTAAGCAGCGCAGAAAACAATACCCATGACCGTACCGCTTTTTCATTTTTAATAAAAAAAACAGCCAGACCGGTCAGCAATGGGATCAATATCAGTAAAACAGGAACCATATTATTTTCTCAAAAAGAATTGTAACACAAAAATCAACACCATACTTACTACCATCAGCAACACATAATTGCCCACCTGGCCACTTTGCAACAGGCGCATTTGCCGGCTGCCATAGTTTACCAACCGGCCCACTCCATTTACCAGGCCATCAATAATTGTTTTTTCAAAAACAGTATTAAAGAACCCGGCCAGCTTATGCAGCGGGTTCACAATTATTTTTTCATACAGCTCATCCACATACCATTTATTCTCCAGCACTTTGCCAAAGCCGGTGGCTTCGCTGCGCTGATAATTCTTAAACTTAAACCAGGCTGCGACGATCATTATCACCACCAGCGCCGTGGACAACACCATCAGCATCGTTTCTGTGGAATGAGAAACCGTATGCCCTTCATGTGGTTTGATAACGGGCGATAAGAATGCACCCAGTTTATCGCCCCCATGCAGTATCACATCAGGAATGCCGACAAACCCGCCAACGACAGAGAGAACTGCCAGTATGATCAGCGGAATGGTCATAGCAGCAGGGCTTTCATGCAAGTGATGTTCCTGATCGTGAGTGCCCCTGAATTTTCCGGAGAATGTTATGAATAAGAGGCGGAACATATAGAAAGCAGTAAGCAGGGCGGTAAACAAAGCAATGCCATATAATACCGGGCTTTTCTCAAAAGCACTTAACAGTATCGCATCTTTTGAAAAGAAACCACTGAACGGCGGAATGCCGGCTATGGCAATACACCCAATGAGGAAAGTGATAAAAGTGATCTTCAATTTTTTGTTCAGCCCTCCCATATTCCGGATGTCCTGTTCGCCACCCATAGCATGTATCACACTACCGCTGCCCAGGAACATTAATGCTTTAAAGAAGGCATGTGTCATCACATGAAACACAGCTGCTGTATAAGCACCGGTTCCCAACGCCAGGAACATAAAGCCCAGTTGGCTTACAGTAGAATATGCGAGTATCTTTTTAATGTCATTTTGCTTCAATGCAATGGTAGCAGCCAACAGGGCTGTTGCCAAACCAACATACGCCACTATATCCATCGTGATGTGCGAAAGGGAATACAGCACATTGCTGCGGGCAATCATATAGATACCGGCCGTTACCATTGTGGCCGCATGGATCAGGGCTGATACCGGTGTGGGACCGGCCATCGCATCAGGCAGCCAGGTATATAAAGGGATCTGTGCACTTTTACCAGTGGCACCAACAAAGAGTAACAGGGTGATGACAGTGATATCCTTGGTACTCAATTTAGCAAGGCTTTCGGTACTGAACACTTCGCCAAATGAAACGGTGCCCACTTTTGATATGATCCAGAAAATAGCCACCAGGAAAGCCAGGTCGCCGATACGGTTCATGATAAAGGCTTTGCTTGCCGCCTTATTGTACTCCTGATTTTTAAACCAATAACCGATCAGCAGGTAAGAGCAAAGTCCCACTCCTTCCCAGCCTATGAAGAGGATAACAAAGTTTCCACCCATCACCAGCAGCAACATGGAGAACACAAACAAATTCAGGTAAGAAAAATATCTTCCGTAGTGCTCCGCTTTTTCCTCCTTCATGTATGCAGTGGAATACACATGTATGAGAAAACCAACCCCGGTGACAATTAAAAGAAATAAAGAAGATAACTGGTCGATCTGGAATTCAAAACGGATCTTCAGTTTTCCCACATTAATGAAATCAAAGTACTGTGCAACATGGGTATTGCCTCCTTTTACCTGCAGGAAAACCCAAATGCTGAGAGCAAAAGAAGCCAGGATCACTCCACTGCCTATAATTCCAATCAACGATTTGGACAAATGCTTCCTCCCCAGCCCGTTGATCAAAAAACCGATCAATGGCAAAAGAGGAATGAGATAAACTATTTGTAACACGTTCTGCATTTTCAGCTGTTGGCTATTAGCAAAAAAGCTAATAGCTGTATTTTAATGTTTTAACCGGTTCAAAAAATTCACATCCACCGAATGGATGTTTCTGTACATCATTACAATAATTGCCAGTCCCACACTCACCTCTGCGGCTGCCACCACCATGATAAAAAATACAAACAATTGCCCGTCCGTTCCTGCAGTTACATCTGTAGCCGCATTCTTTAAGTAATGCATTTTTGAAAATGCCACCAGCAACAGGTTCACTGCATTCAACATCAGCTCTATGCACATGAAAATGATGATCGCATTGCGACGTGTGAGCACTCCTACAATGCCAATGGCAAATAAGGCAATCGACAGGAATATGTAATAATTAATAGGCATATATACAATTTGAAGATTTGGAAATTATTCGATTTGAAGATCTGGTTTCAGGGTTATCATCTTCAAAATTTCAAATCGTTTTATTTTCAAATCATTCCTTCTTCCCAATCACCACCGCACCCACCATCGCACTTAAAAACAACACACTGCTTATCTCAAAAGGCACTACATACGTTGTAAATAATTCTTTCCCCAGGTTTTTGATCAATCCGATACCTCCTGCATTTACCAGGGCCTGCTGTTGTTTTATGTCTGTATCTTTTAGTGCGGCCACCAACACCAGCAACAGGCATCCACCTGCTACTGCACCGGCCATCTTCAACCAGCGGTTCTTTTGCGGTTCGCTTTCCTTATTCAGGTTCATCAGCATGATCACAAACAGGAACAGCACCATGATAGCACCTGCATACACGATTATATTCACAATGGCCAGGAACTGCGCATTCAATAAAATATAATGTCCGGAAATAGAAAAGAAAGTGACGATCAGCCACAGCACACTGTACACAGGATTCTTACTGGTGATCACCATCAGTGCACTGAAGATGGCAACCACGGAAAGAAACCAGAATAATATTTGAGTAATTCCCATAAGCTATAAGCTATCAGCTATGAGCTGTGAGCCTTGGTTCATTAATTTTTTAATACGTCTCTTTACACTTTCGAAGCCTTCTCACCCACTGCCTTTTCGTACGCCTCTTTATCATTTACCGGATGGGGTATCAACAGGTCTTCCTTTTTATAAATAAATCCTTTTCGTCCATAGTTGGCCGGCGCAAAGGTCTGCGATAAGTAGATCGCATCTTTGGGGCAAGCTTCTTCACACAAGCCGCAGAAAATACAACGCAACATGTTGATCTCATACTTTGCTGCATATTTTTCTTCCCGATACAAATGCTCTTCTCCTGGTAGCCGCTCTGCTCCTTCCATTGTAATCGCTTCTGCAGGACAGGCCACGGCACATAAACCACAGGCTGTACAATTTTCCCTTCCTTCTGCATCCCGGTTTAGCACATGCAATCCCCGGAACACTTTTGAAAAGGTCCTTTTCTGCTCGGGATACTGTATGGTCGCCTTCTTTTTAAACAAGTGGCTGATCGTAATGCCCATGCCCTTGACAATATTCCAGAGATAAATGCTCTCCAGGAAAGTCATTGGTTTACGGTCCACCTGTTTTGCTCTATTTGTTAATTGCATACCGATTTTGAAAGTTTGCAAATATATTGTTATCAGTCCGAAAGTCAGATGTCAGAAAGTCGGAAAGACTATTTCACTCTCCGTAATTTTCATTTGGTCTGACCACATGCTTATCGCCGTTTCATCCCCGGGTTTCATCCGGAGTTATTCTCATCCCCGGGTTTCATCCGGAGTTATTCTCATCCCCGGGTTTCACCCGGAGTTATTCATGTTTGACCCCTATCGGGGTCTTTCATTTTCACACACTTTCCAAACAAACATGATGTATTCCATTTTCACATTTCCAAATTTCCTACTTCTTCAACCACAACATCACCGCCGCTGAAATGATCATATTCGCCAATGCCAGCGGAATCAGTTTCTTCCAGCCCAGGTTCATCAATTGGTCATAGCGGAACCGGGGGATCGTCCACCGGATCCATAAGAACACAAACAGGAAGAATGATATTTTAATCATCAGCACACTAAAGCTGATCAATGACATCCAAAAAGAACTTAGTCCCCATGTTGCTTCGTTTACAAATGGTATATCATAGCCTCCGAAGTACAATGTTACCATTACTGCACTGCTTATAAACATATTGATATACTCTGCAAACAGGTAAAAGCCCAGCTTCATTGAAGAATACTCCTGGTGATAACCAAAGTTCAATTCATTTTCTGCTTCGGCCAGGTCAAAGGGTGTCCGGTTACACTCCGCCAGGGCACAGATAAAGAATATGATAAATCCAAGTGGCTGATACAGCACATGCCAGCCATTTTCTACCTGGTTTCTTACGATCTCACTCAT
>CAYUCU010000050.1:0-21386 GCA_964443345.1 uncultured Chitinophaga sp. | reverse complement strand
GGTTGTCTGCACGCAAAGTAAGGATTACATACTTTACAGTTGTTTGTAATGTAAGCGTCCAGATCACACAGGATAAAGTGCCGAGAATCAGTTCTTCTGATAATTCTCTTCCTTTAGTAATAGCATTGAGTACATACAGAGGGGAGGTTCCTATGTCTCCATAAATAATTCCTAAAGCGATGATCAGTCCTGCGGCCGTAACCCGGTTGGTAGGTATTTTCACTTGTGGTGTTGTGTTTTGTTCCTGGCTTGCCCGCCAAGGTTCTGTTTGTTCAGAACGAAGGTGGTACAGATTGATAACCCTGCCGGAATGCCTGCAAAGGTATAGGCAAAAATTAATTACAAACGACAAACTGAAAAAACTTTACCGCTCGTCACATTAAATAGTTGGGGATAACGTGTGCGCCTGCCGGGTAGGGATAAATTTGGGGAGGGACAGATGTAATGGGTTAAAAAACTGCATCAGTCATAAAAAAGCAGGCCCGGTTTTGGTTTGCAACCTGTAACTTTAATCAGCAAAAAATCAGATTATTATGCCAGCCAGAAGATGGGTATTCGCCCTTTTCATTCTTTGCATAAGCGGCCAGCTGGCTGCTCAGAAAATCGTGTATTCTGAACCGGAAAGAGATGACTCCCGCCGGATGGACTTTGAAATAGCAGGTAAAATAAGCGGCAATTTCCTGGTGTACAAAAACAACAGGGGCAAGAACTGGATAGTGGCACTGGATAACGAGCTGAAACAGATCAGCAAAGTGGAACAGGATTATATGCCCGACGACGACCGCATCATTAATGTTGAATTTTTCCCATACAACGATTATTGTTATATGGTGTACCAGTATCAAAAGAAAAGTGTGGTGTATTGCATGGCCTCCAAATTAGATGGGTTTGGAAATAAAGTAGGGGATGTGATGGAACTGGATACCAGCCATCTTGGGTTTGCGGCGGATAATAAGATATATACCGTTGTTACCAGCGAGGATAAAAGCAAGCTTGCCGTATTCAAGATAAACAGCCGTAATAAGAAACTGTATTCCATGACGACATTGCTGTATAACGATAAGCTGGAATTGCAAAAGAGATCCTATTTACATATTCCAATGGAGGACCGGTTTGAGTACCTCGGGGAATTTTCCCTGGATAATGAAGGCGACCTTGTGTTTTCCAAGTTCTACAGGAACAACAACGACAATATCAATAAGGCTTCAATGGTCATAAAAGAAGCACAGTCGGATGTTTTAATTTCAAAGGACCTTAGTATTGAAAGTACCATGCTGGATGAGATCCAGGTAAAAGTGGATAATTTTAATAAACGCTATTTTCTTACCTCCTTTTATTATAAGGAGAAAAGAGGCAACATCGAAGGACTGTATTTTTATGTATGGGATAAAACCCGCAAGCAGGTATTGATGGAAAACAGCAGCCCCTTCACTGATGAACTGCGCAGGGACTCCAAAGGAGATGCGAGTATGAAAATGGCTTTCAACGATTTTTTTATCCGCAATATCGTTACCCGCCGCGATGGTGGATTTATTATTGCCAGCGAATCGTATTACACCACCTCCCGTTTTAATAACTGGAACCGCTGGGATTATCTTTATGGGTCACCTTACTCTCAATCCCTCAATAATTATTATTATTCCCCTTATTACAACCGGTATTGGTGGAATTCCCGGTCAGGCAACCAGGCAGTACGGTATCATGCAGACAATATTACCGTACTGTCGTTCAACAGCAGCGGTCAGCTGGAATGGAGTAATGTAATGGGAAAGAGCCAGTATGATGATGAATCAGACGACAATTTATCGTACCAGCTGATGAATACCGGCGGCCAGCTGCATTTTCTTTTTAACCAGCAGGAACGACGTAATAACCTGCTTACAGACTACACCATCGCCCCTGCCGGCGAAATGACCCGGAGCCCTACACTAAAGAACCTGGACAAAGGATATGAATTCCTGCCTAAATTCGGAAAACAGGTAAGTGCCCGGCAAATGATCATACCTTGTGTGTACCGTAACTATATTTGCTTCGCAAAAATCGAGTATAATTAGACCATAAACCAGGCACCTTCGTGATAGGTATTTTCAAACAAAAGAACCCGGCAAATATTCTCCTGTTACTGGTATTTGGCATACTGATAAAATTGCCAATGTTTCAGCATCCGCAGATGCCTGCAAGCAAACCCGGGGATAGCCTGCTATATAAGAATATTGTTAGCTACCTGGGAACTATTGGTGGAGCCAACCATTTTGTATTCCCTGTACTGGCTTTTGCCCTGTTATTTATCCAGGCATTGCTGCTTACCCGCTTCATGAATGGGCAGCGTATGATGAATAAGCCTACTTATTTTCCGGGAATGGCCTATCTGCTGATCACATCCCTGCTACCCGAATGGAGTTATTTTTCAGCCCCCCTGCTTGTAAATACGATTTTTTTACTGGTGCTGACAGGTCTGTTCAAAACATACAACCAGCCCAATGCCAAAGGTGCGATCTTTAACATAGGGCTCGGGCTGGGCCTGGCTTCTTTTATCTTTTTCCCCTCTATCACTTTTGTCATCTGGATATTACTGGCACTTGCAGTCATGCGTCCGTTCCGGTTAAATGAATGGGTGCTGTGCCTCGTTGGCATTACAACTCCGTTTTACTTTTATGCCATTTATCTTTTCATTGATGATAAATGGAGCTGGCATAATCTTGTTCCTTATTTCTCTGTAAGCCTTCCCGCAGTAAAACAATCGGTTTGGCTGGCCGGCAGTGCCTTTTTACTGGCAGTACCATTTCTTACCGGCGGGTATTATGTTCAGGACAGTCTCCGGAAAATGCTGATACATGTAAGAAAAGGCTGGAGCCTGCTTTTATTATATCTTTTGGGAGCTGTATTTGTGCCTTTTGTAAATAATACCGCCGATTTTGAAAACTGGATCATGGCCACTATACCTTTTGCCGCTTTTCATGCCTGCACTTATTTTTATTCCACCCTCCGCATATTACCCCTTCTTCTTTTCTGGCTTACCGTTGCATTTATATTGGGCTACCAGTATGGTGGGCCGGGATGGTAAACAGATAATAACTGACAAATAACAGATGATAGTTCTTCAAGAGCATATATCCTGAAAATGTGTAAAGAGCTTTAAAGGTCAAAAAACTATTATCTGTGAGTTATTAACTATCATCTAATGATTTATCTTTGCCTCTTACCTTCAAAACCCCTCAACATGAAGTTTGGCGTTGTTGTTTTTCCAGGTTCCAATTGCGACAGGGATATGTATGATGCGCTCAGTTATGACCTGGGACAAGAGGTAACCATGCTTTGGCATAAGGACAAGGACCTGGGCAGGTTTAGTACTGAGGATTGTATCATTCTTCCCGGCGGATTCTCTTACGGGGACTACCTGCGCTGTGGTGCTATTGCCCGCTTCAGCCCGATGATGCAAAGTGTGATCGAGTTTGCCAATGCCGGTGGTAAAGTGTTTGGCGTGTGTAACGGCTTTCAGATATTATGCGAATCTCATTTATTGCCGGGTGGATTGCTTCGCAACGGGCACCAGCAGTTTGTTTGTAAAAATGTGTTCATTACGAATGACACCGGCAACGTGTATAAAATACCGGTGGCCCATGGGGAAGGAAGGTATTATGCGGATGAAAAAACCTTAGACGAACTGGAAGCCAATAACCAGGTGATCTTTTACTACTGCGATGAAACAGGTAAGATAAGTACTGCAGCTAACCCCAATCATTCTACCCGTAACATTGCCGGTATTTGCAATGCCGGCCGGAATGTGTTTGGTATGATGCCCCATCCTGAAAGGGCCTGTTCGCCGGTATTGGGCAACACAGACGGCCAGGAAATTATCCGGTCGATGCTGATGGCGGAGCAACTTGTTCATTGACCTGGCCATCCTGTCATTGATTTACCGGTATTCGTCATTTTGCTTACATTTTAAGAGCCTGGGTGTTTTAAATTTGCAGGGTATTCGAGTTTTAACAAACCGGTAAAGCAATAAGTCTGATTTTTGCGTAGCCTGATAAAGCAAACAAATTAGTAATGAAAAAGATAGCATCGATTGCAGCATTGATGATAGTAGCAGTGGCAGCCAACGCCCAATTGAGCCCTGTTACCTGGTCCTTTACTGCTATTAAAACATCTGATAAGACCTACGAGATCCATATGACAGCTACGATCCAAACGAGCTGGCACCTATATTCACAAACACAGCCGGAAGATGCTATTGCAATCCCTACCACATTTACTATTAATGCCAATCCTTTGTTTACCAAAGAAGGTAAGATCAAAGAGGTGGGTAAGATGGAAATAATGAAGGATGCCACACTGGGTGTATCGGCAAATCAATATTCCAGGACAGTGGATTTTGTACAAAAGGTAAAACTGAAGGCCAATGTAAAAACTAACTTCAGCGGGAAAGTGGAATACCAGACCTGTGATGATAAAAAATGCCTGCCCCCCAAAACGGTTAATTTCAGTGTAGCTTTAAAATAACATGCCCGGAAAAAAGAATTTACATAACGAGTCTTGCAAAAGGACTCGTTTGTTTTTATAAAATGTACTTCATGCCGCTGCTTTCCAAACACATTACTGCTTTTATTTTCTTTCTTCTTACCTGTTTTAATGCTGCAGTTGCCCAGGACAGTATTGGAACGGTTCAGGACTGGACTGTGAAAAGCCGGAAGGTGGCCGATGGTAAGTATGAGCTGATCTTTTCGGGTACCGTGCCAACGGGCTGGCAGGTGTATGCACCCAATCAAACACTGCTGGAAGTGCGGACCACGCAACTGGAAGTTGACTCGGGTGTGAAGCAACAAGGAGATTTTGTACTCGCTGCTGCGCCAAAGGAGGTAACCAGTTCCGTGTTTGAAAATATCCTGGTGAAGGTTTATGAAAAAAACCTGGAATGGAAAACGGTAATTACAATTGCCGGCACAGTGCCCTCAAAACTTAGCGGGTCGCTTTATTATACTTATGGCAGAAATGATGAGTATTATCCTTCCACAGAATTCTCTTTTACCGTTGACCTGGAAGGCGGTGTGGTATCGCAGACAAGAATCCAGGTTTCTTCAATCGATATTAATAACCCGGTAAACAATTGCGGTGATGAAGGGACAAAAGGTAAAAGCATTCTTTCTATTTTTCTGCTGGGACTTCTGGGCGGTTTTATAGCACTGCTTACCCCCTGTGTTTTTCCTATGATACCTGTTACCGTAACCTTCTTTACAAAGAAATCGCAGGATAAAAGAACCGGGGTCTTCAATGCAGTAATGTACGGGTTGTTTATCTTTTTTATTTATACCGCTATCACCATTCCCTTTCATTTTGTGGACTCTGCAAAAAGCGAAGTATTCAATAATATTTCCACCAATGTATGGTTGAACATTTTCTTCTTTGCCATATTTGTATTGTTCGCATTATCCTTTTTTGGCTTGTTTGAGATCACACTGCCTTCTGGCATTGCTAACCGGGCTGATTCAAAATCCGGGTTGGGCAACATTGGCGGCATATTCTTTATGGCAGCTACTCTTACCATTGTTTCCTTTTCATGTACAGGCCCCATTTTGGGTACCCTGCTTGTTGGAACTTCAAGTGAGGGTGCCTGGCCTTTAACAGCTGGTGCTGCCGGTTTTGGCCTGGCGTTGAGTTTGCCGTTTGCTTTGTTTGCCATGTTTCCCAACTGGCTGCAATCGCTGCCCAAATCCGGTGGATGGATGACCACTGTAAAAGTAGTGCTGGGCTTTGTGGAGCTGGCCCTTGCTGTCAAATTCCTGGCAAATGCGGATAATGTAAAACAATGGGGTCTTATGAAACGGGAAGTTTTTGTCGGTCTTTGGGTTGTTATCGGATTGCTTACCACTTTATACCTGGCAGGCGTTTTTGGTAAAAAAGCTGCTGGCCAGAAGAAAAGACTTTCAGGTGTAAGGATTTTATTTGCCGTTTTATTCGGGGCTTTTACATTATATCTTGTGCCGGGCCTTACCAATACAAAGTATGCAGCGCTTAAATTACTGAGTGGCTTTCCTCCTCCATTGTCATACAGTATCTATCCGGACCATGTGCTGCATGCAAGGGGAGTAAAGCCGGTTATAAATGACCTGGAAACGGCTTTAAAACTGGCAAAGGCTGAAAACAAACCGGTGCTGATTGATTTCACAGGTTGGGCCTGTGTTAACTGCCGCCGAATGGAGGAAAAAGTGTGGACCAATCATGATGTGGACAGCCTGATGCGTACCCGGTTTGTGGTTGTGTCGCTTTATGTTGATGAACGGACAAAGTTGCCATTGAAAGACAGGATCACTTATACAGATTCTGCCGGTAATAAAGAAAGTGTGGTAACGATAGGAGATAAATGGACGGCTTTTCAGAAAGCAAATTTTGGCGCAGTTTCCCAACCTCAGTATGCCATCATCAGTCCGGAACAAATGGCACTAACAAAAACAAAGTTCTATACACCCAATGCGGCTGAATTCCTGGAATGGCTGGAATGCGGATTGGATGCTTATAATAAAAGCAAGACGAAATAGCATTTGCTGGCGCATAAAAAAATCCCCTGTAATAAAATTTACAGGGGATTTTTCAATTTGGTGTCATTCTGTACCAGCCTTCCGGTATGGCAAGCAAACAAAAATTCGGCAAAACCAAATTCGTTTAACTCCGGATGGAGATACAGAATGACAAAACCTTATCCTTTTTCTTCAATGAAGAATTCAGGGGAGGCAATATTTTAAAGAGCAATTTGCTTTTGTGTCATCAGCTTACGCAAATTAATCAATCCGTAACGCATACGTCCCAAAGCAGTGTTAATACTGCAGTTAGTAGCCGCAGCAATTTCCTTGAAACTCATATCTGCATAATGCCGCAATATAATTACTTCTCTTTGATCCTCGGGCAAACTTTGTAACATATCCCGTACCCTGTCATGGCTCTGTCTTCTCATCATCACTGTTTCAGCACTATCCTCGGAAAAGTTCAGCACTTCAAAGATGTCTTTGTCTTCGCCATTACGAATGGTGGGTGTACGCTTTACCTTACGGAAATGATCCACACATAAATTATGTGCGATCCGCATGGCCCACGGAAGAAATTTTCCTTCCTCGGTGTAGCGGCCACCCCGCATGGTGTCAATGATCCGGATAAAAGAATCCTGGAAGATATCTTCGGCCAGGTATTTGTCTTTTACCAGGAAAAGGATAGACGTATACAGTTTGTCCTTATGCCGGAGCACCAGGGTTTCCAATGCGTCAAGGTTTCCATCCTGAAACAGGTGGATCAATTCGTGGTCAGTTTTTTTTAAAAAAGCTTTCATAACTCCTACAGTTTAGGTTGCTCTGTTACGGCAATAGCAATAACAGCGATTCAGGGGATATTGGTTACAATAAGTGTTTCGGTTAAAAAAATCGAGTAGAAGTTCAGGCGATAGGCTGGGTTAATTTTAGGTTTTTCATTTTTTGGATTATTGGAAATTAAAAATAGAGTTTTTCACGAAATTGCCAAACATTTGTAAAAACAAAATGTAGTTATTGGTGCTAACGAAATGTTAAGAATCATATGCTAATAAGAAGCTGCATAAGGTGTTACATTTGCAGACAGATAAATGGAAAAGACAATAAAAGGGAAGATTCCCGCCAAAACGAAGACCGTAATTTCCGCAGAAAACATCCTTATTAAGGGTGCACGGGTACACAATCTCAAAAATGTGACTGTAGAAATCCCGAGAAACAAGCTGATTATTGTCACGGGTGTGTCAGGATCAGGTAAATCATCCCTTACCATTGACACTTTATATGCCGAAGGACAGCGCCGTTATGCCGAAAGCCTGAGTGCCTATGCCCGCCAGTTCCTGAACCGGATGAACAAACCGGATGTGGATTTTATAAAGGGACTTTGCCCCGCTATAGCTATCGAGCAGAAAGTGATCACCCGAACTCCCCGAAGCACGGTAGGCAGTATGACAGAGATCTATGATTACCTGCGGTTACTTTTTGCAAGGATCGGGAAAACGATCTCCCCGGTTTCCGGCAGGGAGGTAAAAAAGGATGATGTGACAGATGTATTGGAGGCTATTTTAAAACTGGAACAGGGAAATAAGGTTTTTATACTGGCTACATTTAAACAGCATAGGAACCGGGACATAAAAGAAGAGCTGAATATTTTGGTGCAGAAAGGATTTTCAAGAGTCTATAGTCGTCCGAAGGACCCTTTGGGGGAGCCAGGAGTCGGGAGTAAAAAGCCGGGAGAGACGTATCGGCTGGAAGAGTTATTAGAGCTGCCTGATAAGGACCTGAAAACAAAAAAGATCACACATATACTTGTTGACAGAATTGTGGTAAAAGAATTCGACGAAGATGATAAGCACCGGCTGGCTGATTCGATCGGTACTGCTTTTTATGAAGGAGAGGGAGACGTGTATTTAGAAGTACAGACTGAGTCGGGAGTCGGAAGTCAGGAGTCAGGAAAGAAAAGTTCCAAATCAGGTTCTCATTCACCATTCACCACTCACCATTCATTACTCCATTTCAACAACCGCTTTGAACTGGACGGAATGCAGTTTGAAGAACCTGTGCCGAACCTTTTTTCATTCAATAATCCTTTCGGCGCCTGCCCCACCTGTGAAGGATTTTCGCAAGTGCTCGGTATAGATCCTGACCTGGTGATCCCTGACCGGAGGTTGAGTGTATTTGATGGGGCCGTGGCCCCATGGAAAGGAGAGAAACTGGATTGGTGGCGTCAGAATTTTTTAAAAGGAGCGAAGAAATTCAATTTCCCTGTTCATAAACCCGTTGCAGATCTCACCGACAAACAATACAAGCAATTGTGGGAAGGAAGTGATGGTGTGTACGGTATCAATGATTTTTTTAAAGATGTGGAATCGCAATTGTACAAAGTGCAGTACAGGGTTTTGCTCAGCCGGTACCGGGGAAGAACAGAATGTCCCGATTGTAATGGCTACCGCCTTCGCAAGGAAGCATTGTATGTAAAAGTAAATGGCAAAAATATTGGTGAACTGAGCAACCTGCCGGTAAGGGATTTAAAAACATGGTTTGATGGATCAGAAAAAAAGATCAGCCAGCATGATAAAGAAGTAGCTAAAAGGATACTGGTTGAATTACATAACAGGCTTGATACACTGCTTAAAGTAGGATTGGGTTACTTAACACTCAGCCGGCTGGCCAACAGCCTTAGTGGCGGCGAAAGTCAGCGCATACAGCTTACACGAAGCCTTGGCAGCAATCTTACCAACTCCTTATATATACTGGATGAACCCTCCATTGGCCTCCACTCCAGGGATACCGCCAATCTTATTAAAGTGCTGAAGGAATTAAGAGATCTTGGAAACACTGTAGTGGTGGTGGAGCATGATGAGATGATGATGCGGGAAGCGGACCATATAATAGATATGGGACCGATGGCATCTCATTTAGGCGGCGAAGTAGTGGCAGAAGGTGATTATGATGAGATCATTTCCAATTCCCAAAGCCTTACCGGAAAATACCTCGACGGTAAGCTAACCATTGATCCTCCCAAACAGGTGCGAAAATGGAACCGTTCCATTATAATAGAAGGGGCAAGGCAGAATAACCTTAAGAACATTACGGTGGAAATACCACTCAATGTGCTTTGTGTGGTAAGCGGGGTAAGCGGAAGCGGTAAAACAACATTGATTAAGCAGATCCTGTCTCCCGCTTTGCGGAAAATGAAAGGAGAGTTTGGAGATAAGATCGGTTTTCATAAACAGATCACGGGCGATATTGATGGTATTGGGCAGGTGGAAATGGTTGACCAGAACCCTATAGGTAAATCATCCAGGAGCAATCCTGTTACTTATATTAAGGCATATGATGAGATACGGGACCTGTTTGCCAAACAACCCCTGAGTAAGATGAGAGGATTTTTGCCCAAGCATTTCTCCTTTAATGTGGATGGTGGCCGATGTGATACTTGCAAGGGTGAAGGCGAACAAGTGGTGGAAATGCAGTTTTTGGCAGATGTGCACCTGACCTGCGAATCCTGCGGCGGCAAGCGATTTAAAGAAGAAGTGCTCGAAGTGAAGTACAATGATAAAAGCATTTATGATATTCTCGAACTAAGTGTGGATGAAGCCATTGATTTCTTTGTGGAAGAGAAGAACCTGGCAAAAGCTATTCAGCCTTTAAGTGATGTGGGCCTGGGGTATGTAAAATTGGGCCAGTCGTCTGATACATTATCCGGGGGTGAAGCGCAGCGGGTAAAGCTGGCTTCTTTCCTGGGTAAAGGCCGGGCCGCCAGCAGAATACTTTTCATTTTTGATGAGCCCACTACAGGTTTGCACTTTCATGATATAAAAAAACTGCTGGCTTCCTTTAATGCATTGATAGAACAGGGACACTCCATCCTTGTAATAGAACATAACACTGATGTGATCCGTTCTGCCGATTGGGTCATCGACCTTGGCCCCGAAGCCGGTGATGAAGGCGGTGAACTGGTATTTGCCGGAAAACCGGCCGACTTAAAAAAAGTCAGCAAAAGCCATACAGCTGCCTTTTTGTAAAATTTCTCGTAGTAACACCATTCACTAAATAGGAAATATACCAGAAAGAAGCAGAATTTTGCTTTATTGTTATAAGAGTTATTACTTGCTTTTTACTTTTATGTCGTAGGAATTTATACCTTGCATAAGGTAGAAATAATCCGAAGTGCGTCACCCTAATTTAAACCTATGAAAAAAAACTTTACTTCTTTATTGGTTGGTCCATTTTTATTTTCACTCCTTTTTTTATCAGCAACTATTATTCCCCAATCGGCTATGGCACAGCCAGCCAGCCAGACATTTAATAGCAGCGGTACATACGTTGTTCCTGCAGGCTACACGGTTAGTGTGGTTATCCAGGCCTGGGGCGGCGGCGGTGGTGGTGGAAATAACACCGATGGTGCAAAAGGTGGTGGTGGCGGTGGCTCATATGCCTCATCAGTACTTACATTGAGTGCAGGCAGCTATACTGTTACTGTAGGCGCTGGCGGAGGTCCCGGTTCAAATGGAGGTAGTTCCAGTTTTTTAAACACTGTTATCGCAGAAGGTGGTGGTGCGGCTAGTGGTGCTTCAGGCGGATCTTCTGGTAGCTCTACTGGAAGTACGGGAACGATTGTAGTTGAATCAACATCTGGTATGGGAAAAGATGGAGATAACGGCGGAGCCGGTGGAGCTGGGGCTAATGGTGGCGGAGCTGGTGGAGCTGGGGGAGTAGCAAATGATGGTTCCGGCACATCGGGTAGTGCACCCGGTGGTGGTGGTGGTGGAAAAGCAGGTCCCGGTGGTTTCGGAATATCCGGAAATGGTGCTGCCGGCAGGGTGGTGGTAACTCTGAATATGGTGCTGGCTGTTAACTTCAGTGTTATTAAGGCATACGAAAAACAAAATGGTGTACAAATAGACTGGACAGTAAATTCAGAATCTAATTTGGATAAATACCAGGTCGAAAGATCTGCTGATGGAATAAATTTTAATGCCATTGGTACTGTGGCTTCCCGGAATGTATCGGCAGAAACCAGTTATTCGTACATAGATGTTTCCCCGATGTCAAATGTCAGCTACTATCGTATCAGGAGTATGAGTTTTGATGGAAAATCAACATTCAGCCACATTATAAAAGTAAATCTTAATAAAACTGACAAAGCATTTTCGGTATATCCCAACCCTGCTGTTGCCAGTGGGTTTATTTCTTTGCAGTGTGCCGACCTCGCAAAAGGGGTGTACTCCCTCAAACTGTTAAATGCAGCAGGTTTGCAGGTAAGTACTTCCAGTTTTACTCACAATGGGGGTGCCGTTAATCAAAGCATACAACTGCCTGTAGTAACTGCAGGTATGTACAGCATTCAACTTAATAATGAAGTTAGCCGGGTAATGGGCAAAATAATCATGGTGCAATAAGAGTGGTGCTATTACCTTTCAAAACTGATTGATCCCGGTTGCAATATGCAGCCGGGATTTTTTTTGACCTGTTCCATCCGCTATATAATAAACATATCACAACTCCTCATAACTATAGCAAACGTAAAAGCTCCCCTTTCCCAGACAGGGTATCGTATTTTTTCTATAAGAGATAACGGATAAGTACTTCAACTCCTACTATTTAATAAGGGTAAACAATTAGTATTTTAATAAGTGTTATACCTTAGAGCCTTAGAAAAACTGCTCAATTTATCATATCCAATATTAATGAAACACCTGTTTTCTTTCAGAAGGCTTTTATCCCTTTTTATCGTGCTGTATATTTCCAGCACTTCTTTTGGGCAAACAGCAGATGATTACCGCACTGCAGCCAGCGGCAACTGGAATGCTAATGCCACCTGGCAGCGATATGATGGAAGCGCCTGGGTAAACGTCAATGGTGTTGCCCCTAATACAATTCCCAATTCCGGAGACGGAGTGATCACCATACGAAATACGCATACCGTAACAGTAACAGCCAATGTTACTACTGATCAGACAACAGTGGAAGCCGGCGGGCAGATTAAAATTAACAGCAGCCGCACTCTTACTATCGCCAACGGCACCGGTAACGATTTTGTAATTAACGGAACTATTGACAATTCAGGTACTGTTACTACAGCGGGAACAGTATCCTTTGGCGCCAGCAGCACTTACACACATAATAGAAATGGTGGAACCATTCCAACGGCCACATGGGATATTGCATCTACTTGCGCTATTACAGGCGTAACGGATAATCTTCCGGGTGGTCTGTCACAAACTTTTGGAAATTTTACCTGGAATTGTACCGGACAAAACAGTAATGAAAACCTGAATGGCGCTTTAACTGCAGTAGCCGGAAACTTTACGGTAGCCAGCACCGGAACTGGAGGCGACGAATTGCGGTTGACCAATGGAACGGATGTCACCATCGATATCGGTGGCGATTTTATTTTATCCGGCGGTGCGTTATTATTTACAAATAATAATGCTGATGTCACTGTAAATGTAGCAGGAGATTTTTTGCAAACCGGTGGCAGCCTCGACCTTTCAAATGATAACGATATTGGTATTTTGATATTAAACGTTTCAGGAGATTTTTCACAAAGCGGCGGTTCTTTTGATTTTGCCTCCGGTGATGCAACAACCACCAGAACTCCTGCATTGAATTTATCCGGCAACTTCTCACAATCCGGATCTGCTACAATGATCACCAGTACCAGTGATGCAGATATTGTGAACGGCACCATCACCTTCAATAAAAATGGTACTCAAACATTCAGTATTGCAACACAGGCTAACCTTAGCTATACAAATTTTATCATTGCTGCCAATAGTACGCTGGAATTACACTCCAGCCTTACCTTAAGCAGCATCAGCACTAATAATTGGGCGGGTAGCTTTACTGTCAATAGCGGTGGAACGCTGAATGCCCAAACGTACCAGGTATTAAGCTCAACAGGAGCCGGTGCTGGTACAAACAACGACTTTGTTTTGAGTTCCGGTGCCACTATTATTACCGCTGAACCGGATGGCATCCAATCCGGAAACAATGGTACCATTTCCACATCTGTTGCTAACAGGACCTACAGCAGCGGCGCTAATTATACATATAGCGGAACGGCAACGCAAAATAGCGGAACCTTTACCACCACACCAACAGCCAACCAGGTAAATAATTTTACGATTAATAACACCGCCGGAAGCACAGGAGTTACATTACAGCAGGCATTTGCTATTGCAGGCACCTGCTATTTTACTGCAGGTTTGGTAACGACCACTTCTACCAACCTGCTGATCTTTAATGATGACGCCATTGCATCCGGCGCTAATAATAACGCTTCCAACCCTTCATATGTAAACGGTCCCGTAAGAAAAATAGGAAATGATGCTTTCACATTCCCGGTTGGGAAATCGGGTGCCGGGTATCACTATTGCGGAATATCGGCTCCCGGTTCTGCCACCGATGTTTTTGAAGCAGAATATATGCGGGCAAGTGCTACCGCGTTGGGAAGTGTTACCGCCTCCGGATTAGATCATGTCAGCAATTGTGAATACTGGAAACTGGACAAAAAAACAGGAAGCTCCAACATTAATGTTACGCTGAGCTGGAATGGTACCAGCAACTGCAGTGCTGCTGCTTATATAAATGACCTTGCCACACTCGTGGTTGCGCATTTTGGTACCAGTTGGGATGCTTTCGGTAATGATGGAGGAACTACTGGCTCTGCAATAGCAGGATCTGTCACCTGGAACAATGTATCCACCTTCAGCCCGTTTTCATTGGGCAGCACCGCTAGTTCTAAGAATCCGCTTCCGGTCAAATTTGTTAATGTAAGAGCTTATACAGCAGGAGAAAAAAACAGGATTGAATGGACCAACATGACTGAATCCGGGGTTGATCATTATGAAGTGGAACGTTCAACAGACGGAAACTCCTTCACCCTGTTGAGTAGTATGGCCGCAAGAAGCAATAGTTCAGGTAAAGAGGAATACACAGTGCTGGACAATAATACAACTGCGGCAGTCATTTGGTATCGTATCAGGGCAAAAGAATTTGATGGCAATTTTGTTTATAGCCCCATAGTAAAAGTTAGTCGCCATCAAAGTGATAATGCTAAACTGGTGCTTTATCCCAATCCGGTGGTTTCCGGCCAACTCACCATCCAGTTGTACAGCAACCGGAATGAGCATTATACGATCACAGTATATAGCAATGCCGGTCAGCAGGTGCTTAGAACCAGCTGGCAACATAGCGGCGGATCTGCCTCCCGGTCAATTGAATTACCGGCTTCCCTGGAGCCCGGTTATTATCACTTGCAGGTAAGTGGTGGTGGAAAAACGATGTCTGAAAAATTTGTACGTCAATAAAAAAGTAGTAAAAAAAGCAGTAGTAATAAAAAGAGGAGCTTCATCAGCTCCTCTTTTTTATTTTGACTCATAAAAATATATTACCGAAGCTTATCAAGGCTTTTTACCAGCTTCTCATCTTTACGGATATTGCGGAAGGCCAGAAAATAACTAATGATGATCAATGCAGGAAGAATGGCCCAAAGCGCAGGAGTGCTTGAAACCAGTTTCCTGGTTTCCAAAATATACCGCACAAGTATAAGTATGGAAACCACCAGGCCCAGCAGGCAAAGTTTCATTTGCAACTTTCGGTCTTTAAACAAAAAAATGGTAACAGTGGAAACTCCAATAGATATGATAGTAAGAATAAGAAGGAAAAAATCACTTCCTGCATCAATAAGTTTGGCTTGCTTCAGCGAGGAATTTTTCACCAGTTCTTCGCCGGTAGAAAATGGAAACATGAATGTGAATATGCCGGCCACTGTTGCCAGTAATAACCAGAGAGTTTGCTGACGCTGAATCATTTTGTATGCTTTTTAATCAAATGTAAAGTTACAGCTTAGCCCAATTCAGGATACAACGGAAACTGTTTCATAAATTCTTTTACATCCCTTTTTACAGCAGCTACCACAGCTTCATCGTCGGGATTCATCAGCACCTTGTCAACCATGCTCACCACTGTTTCCATATGTGCCTCTTTCATACCCCTGGTGGTAACGGCAGGCACACCCACCCGGATGCCCGAGGTAACGAATGGCGACTTATCATCAAACGGGACAGCATTTTTATTCAGGGTGATATGTGCCTTATCCAATGTTTCCTGTGCTTTTTTTCCGGTCAGGTTCTTATTGCGAAGATCTATCAGCATCAGGTGGTTGTCGGTACCATCGCTGATAAGCTGGTAGCCTCTCGATACAAATGCGCTGGCCATAGCCTGTGCATTAGTGATCACCTGCTGACCATACGCTTTAAAAGAAGGATCGAGAATTTCGGCAAAGGCAACAGCCTTTGCAGCGATCACATGTTCCAGTGGTCCGCCCTGCATACCAGGGAAAACGGCCAGGTCGAGCAGGGAACTCATCATCCGGGTATTTCCTTTCGGATCTTTTATGCCAAAAGGGTTTTCAAAGTCATGGCGCAGCATAATGATACCGCCCCTGGGGCCTCTTAATGTTTTATGCGTGGTGGAAGTAACAATATGACAATGATCAAAAGGATCGTTCAATAAGCCAGTGGCAATTAAACCGGCCGGATGCGCAATGTCAGCCATTACCAAAGCGCCAATTTCATCAGCTACAGCACGGATCCTCTTATAATCCCAGTCACGGCTGTAAGCAGAAGCACCGCAAATGATCATTTTTGGTTTTTCCCTGCGGGCGGTTGCTTCCAGGTGTTCATAATCCACGAGGCCGCTTTCTTTTTTGACGCCGTAAAAATGGGCCTGGTAATTTTTTCCGCTGAAGTTGGCCGGGCTGCCGTGTGTAAGGTGGCCACCCATGCTGAGGTCGAGCCCCAGAATTTTATCGCCGGGCTTCAGACATGCCAAAAAAACGGCCGTATTAGCTTGTGCGCCGCTGTGTGGCTGCACATTTGCCCAACTGGCATTGAAGATCTTTTTTAAACGTTCAATAGCGAGGGTCTCAATTTCATCCACTACTTCGCAGCCGCCATAGTATCGTTTGCCCGGGTAGCCTTCTGCATATTTATTGGTAGGTACGGTTCCCATGGCCTGCATTACCTGCAGGGAGGTAAAATTTTCTGATGCGATCAGCTCAATACCGTTGCGCTGACGTTCCAGTTCTTTGTTGATCAGGTCAAAAATGGCAGTATCTCTTTGCATAGAAGTAGTTGTTGAAAAGTTGATAAGTTCACCAGTTCATGAGTTCACCAGTTTTGAAGGTATAAAAAGTGTTTACAGGATGGAATGACCCGTAAACTTTTAAACTTGTGAACTGGTAAACTATTTGATTGCAAAAATAGGATTGCAGAACATGCAACGGCTTTTAGGGCTTAATAATTTGTTTATGTGAAAAGTCTTACTTTCGTTGGCTTTTGATTAGTTACCTCCGGAGGGGTTCTCCGGCCAAACCACTGTGGTTCATCAATGAAAGCTATCATACCAGTAGCAGGTGCAGGTACCAAACTGCGACCGCATAGTTATACACAACCCAAAGCTCTCATTCCGCTTGCAGGCAAGACGGTGCTCAGCATTATTATTGACCAGTTGCAAACTGCGGGTATCAAAGAGTTCATATTCATTGTCGGCTATTTGGGAGACAAGATCCAGGATTATGTAAAAGCGAAGTATCCGGGATTGAAGGCGCATTATGTGCACCAGGTGGACCGCCAGGGGGTGGGCCATGCCATCCGGCTTACCCGGAGCATTGTAAACCAGGATGAGATATTTGTGGTGCTGGGCGATACCATTTGCGAGTATGATGTGCAGGAAGTGGTGAACAGCCCGTATTCTATGATCGGTGTGCGGAAAGTGGATGACCCCAGGGATTTTGGAGTGGCAGAAATTGAAGAGGACGGCTTTATTAACCATGTGGTGGAAAAGCCGCAGATACCTAAATCCAATATGGCATTGGTAGGCGTGTATAAGATCAGGGAAAGTGAGCAAATGTTTCAGTGCCTTGAAAATAATATCCGGCAGGGGCTGCGGAGCCATGGTGAATACAGCCTTACAGATGCGCTGGATTGTATGCTGCAACTGGGAGCAAAGTTTCAATCATTTAAAGTAGAGAACTGGTTTGATTGCGGCAGAAAAGAAACGATGCTGGAGTCGAATGCATTGTTGTTGAAAAAATTTGCTCCGAAAACGGATGCGGGACAATTTGAAAATACGGTTATCATTTCACCGGTGAGCATTGGTGCCGGATGTGTTATAAAAAACTCCATCATCGGCCCTAATGTATCTATTGGTGAGAATACGACCATTGATTATTCTATTGTAAAAAACTCCATAATCGGATCGTTTTCCAACCTGTTCGATATAGTACTGGACGATTCGGTTATCGGCAGCGATACAAACTTACGGGGCGAAACAAGGTCACTGAATATCGGGGATAATACCAGTATCGATTTAGGATAGTGACCCGGATGTCGGGAGTCTTGAGTCAATAGTTTTGAGTCAACAGTCGTTAGTATCTTTACTCCTACCAAAGACCAAAGACCCATGATTGATTTTTCCAATCGAATCACCAAACTTTTCGGAATAAAATATCCCATCATCCAGGCCGGAATGATATGGGCCAGCGGTTGGCGGCTCGCCAGTGCAGTAAGCAATGCGGGCGGCCTGGGCATCATTGGCAGCGGCTCTATGTACCCTGATGTGCTGCGGGAACATATTCAAAAATGCAAAGCTGCAACTGTAAAACCCTTTGGTGTAAACGTACCATTGCTGTACCCGGATATTGATAAACACATTCAGATCATAATAGAAGAAGGCGTGAAGATCGTTTTCACTTCAGCGGGCAATCCAAAAACATGGACAGGCTTGCTAAAGGAAAAAGGCATCACGGTAGTTCATGTCGTCAGCTCTTCAAAATTTGCACAAAAAGCAGAACAAGCAGGCTGTGATGCAGTGGTAGCAGAAGGATTTGAGGCCGGTGGGCATAATGGAAGAGAAGAAACCACTTCTATGGTACTGATCCCCTCGGTAGTGAAAGCCGTACAGATACCCGTGATTGCAGCGGGAGGAATTGCCGATGGACGGCAAATGCTGGCGGCGATGGTATTGGGGGCGGAAGGGGTGCAAATGGGCAGCCGGTTTGTAGCATCTGAAGAGGCCTCCTCACATATAAATTTTAAGAATGTGGTTATCCATTCTTTGGAGGGTGATACACAATTGACATTGAAGCAATTGACCCCGGTGCGGCTGATGAAGAATACTTTTTTTAAACAGGTGCTGGAGGCAGAGCAAAGAGGGGCAACGGTGGAAGAACTGAATGCGTTATTAGGAAGGGCAAGGGCTAAGAAAGGAATGTTTGAAGGTGACCTGGAGCAGGGTGAACTGGAAATAGGGCAGGTAAGTGCCTTGCTCGATGCTATTTTGCCGGCGGCTGAAATCGTCAATAAAGTGTGGCAGGAATTTATGAGTGGTTTGGCCAATCCGGTAAAAAAGCTTTAATTTTATCACAACCATCGGTGCATTCCAAAGAAAAGTGAAGAAGGGTTATTAAAAAACCATTCAAATCATTGTCATGAAACAAAAATTTTTAATGCTGGCTATTTGTCTTGGTGGCTTTGTTGCCGCCGAAGCAGCCGATGCCACAATTGGCCCCGGCCCGGGCCCGGGAGATGGTAAAAAAGAAGAGCTGAACGGGGTGGTTATTCATTCTGAAACAAAGAAGCCATTGAAGGATGTGACCGTAACAGCCTACCTTGTTTCTAAAAAAGAGAAGATAGAGTTAACTGATGAAGACGGCGGTTTTGCATTCGACGAGTTGAAACCCGGCACTTATAAATTTGTGTTTGAGAAAGCCGGTTACAGGAAAATAACTAAAGAAAAAGTGGTGATCAGAACCGATGAGGCCTTTCAGCTGAATATTGAAATGATCGAGAACAGCGATTATGAAATAATGCCTTCTCCTTTTCATGTAAGTGGTATATAAAATTCGTGGTTCAAATAATTAGAAAGCCCCGTTCTTTTAAAGACGGGGCTTTCTGTTTTTCATGGCGAGGCTGATTTTGGTAACAATGCCGTATTAATCAATATCCATATCAAAATCGTCGGATGACTTTTCAATATTGAATTTGGGATGTTTTTCCAGGAAGCTGCGGTATTTGTTGTAGGTCTTTTCATCGGCTTTTTTCCCGTTGATAAGCAACTCTCCGTCCTTGTGTTTTAAAGTATAGTCTTCTTTTTTGTTTATCAGACCATCATCATTCAGACCGTCAACAAACGATTTGTATTCTTTTAGTTCTGCTTTGGCTTTCTCTATCTCCACCTTAGCCTTTTCCATTTCCTTTTCCAGCTTCGGGCCCAGATCTTTCATTTCTTCCTGCATTTTTTTCATTTCTGCATCCAATTTTTTCAGGTCAATGTCTTTTACTTTGTCCATTTCGGCCTTCATATTATCCCAGTTCACTTTGGCCATAGATTCCTGAACCTCTTTCTGAATTTTGGCAACATCCACTTCTTTCATTGCCTTCTCCATTTCTACTTTTATTTCTTCCATGTTCACTTTAGACAATGATTCCTGGATCTCTTTCTGAATTTTAGCCATGTCCAGTTCTTTCATGGCATCAGCCATTTCTTTTTTAATTTGGTCAAAGTTGACCTTGGAAAAAGACTCATCAATTTCTTTCCGGATCTTATCCATATCCACTTCTTTCATGGCCTTTTCAATTTCCATTTTGATCTTTTCGCCATCAAATTGCTTCATGGCTTCGGCCATTTCCTTTTGCATTTTTTCCAGGTCCACTTTCAGGTCTGTTTCTTCCAGTTCCTGCAGTACATCGTCCAGGTCACGGACCTTTTTTTCCCGTTCTTTATTTTTCTTTTTTGGGGTGGTGTCAGTGTGGGCTTGCTGGTAGCGTCCGGGGCTTTGTTTTTTGTCCCACGAAATAAGCCCTGCTGTTAATCCCACGGCAAGGAGTGCCAGCAATATCCTCCCGGAGCCAAAGTTTGTTGGTTTCATACTGTAAATTTTTAAGAATGAATATTACGAACTAATTCGTATCAAATATACGATTGATTTCGTATTAAGCAAATCTGGTTTCAGGATAAAGGAAATTTTAACAAAAAGCCACCCGTGTGTACAGGTGGCTTTATACTTTTTATGACCGGGAAATCAGTTTTTCCGGAACGCCCAGCGAAGCATTTCTTTCCAGCTCGGTTTTTTGCCATACATTAATATTCCCGTGCGGTAAATTTTTGCCGCAATCCAAACGGTAAAAATAAATCCGAGAACCAGCATCAGCATAGACAGGCCTAATTGCCACCAGGGTACCGTATTAGGAACGCCAAAGGGGATTCTTGCCATCATAATGATAGGTGAACTAAAAGGTATGATGCTGCCCCATACTGCCACAGGGCCTGTAGGGTTAGCAATGGCCACACTCAGCATCGCCACAGAAAGGATGACCAGCATAGTAATGGGAAAACTTAAAGACTGGGCTTCTTTCATATCCTCATTAACAGCACTGCCGATAGCTCCGTAAAGCGACGCATAAAAGAAAAAGCCCGCCAGGAAATAAAAGGCAAAGCAAAATAAGATCAGCGGCACATCCACGCTGGAAAACAATGCCTGCATATTGCCTACCATTCCGCTAACTGCACTTCCGCTGCCGGATGCCTTTCCCACATTATATACGATCAATACAAATGTTATCCATAATAAGAACTGGGTAAGGGCCACTAACCCAATGCCCAGTATTTTTCCCAGCATCATCTGAAATGGTTTGACAGACGATACGATGATCTCGGCAATACGATTATTTTTTTCTTCCATTACCCCCATCATTACCTGTGAGCCATAGATAAGCAATATCAGGTATATAAGTAAACCGCTCACAAAGGCGATGCCTTCCGCTGTTTTGGCATTGGCTTTCACATCTTTTAAATTGCTCG
>CAYUCU010000049.1:0-21547 GCA_964443345.1 uncultured Chitinophaga sp. | reverse complement strand
ACATTGTTGGTATCATTCGCCATCAGTACCAGCATGCCGCCATTCTTTACATAATTGTACAAGGCGTCAATGTGTTTTTGCTCAATGTAATTGGGTGTTTTATTTTCCTTGGGCCAGTCCGGATCAATCAGGAAATAGATGGAGGCATTTTTCAGGTTAGACTCAGTGGGGGCTTCGTCCAGCAGCGTTGTGGTCACACCATACTTATTAAACACATGACCCAGGAAGGAAAATCCACCATTATCCCTTTCATTCCATTTGTAATGAAAAACGATCTTTTTGCCAAAAGCATCTTCTTTTGTTTCCCGGTTGAAGTAATTATCCATTACCACCGTCTTCCCTTTGCCAACAGACAGGGTGCGCTGCATTTCCATTTCATTGCTCGCTAACAGAAAAGCACCTATGCCTTTCGGATCATTTACAATTACCGGTTCACTCATATAGTATTCAAAACTGCCATCCCGAAATGGTTTGCCACCCAGGCCGGAAACTTTTACGGTGCCGTGTAAATTAGTCTGGCCATTTTCAGTTTTGATAAATTTATTAAGGATGCCTGTATAACCTTTTTTAGCAATATTGATCTTAGCGGCCGGTAAATAACCCTTTCTCACTCCCTTGGCTATAGCATATACAAACTGCGAGCTTGCTGATGCTTCAAAATAATTTTTTTCTTTTCCCGGGCCATTATAGTTAAGGATGTCTTTCCATAAACCGGTTGCTTTATCCTGTTGTTTCTCTATTGCAGTTACCAACCGGTTCAGTATATCTATCAATGCTTTTCTTTTTGGATGATCTTCGGGAAAGTAGTCTAACGCATCCACCAGCGCCGTGGCATACCAGCCCATGGCCCTTGCCCAGAATAAGGGGGACAAGCCGGTAACAGGATCCGCCCATTTCATTTGTTTGCTTTCATCCCATGCATGGTAAAGCAAACCGGTCTTTGCATCCCGTGCATGCTTTTCCATCCAGATGAACTGGTTGGCCACATCATCGAATGCCGTATCCTCATGGGCAAGCAGGGCATATTCTGCATAGAAAGGGGCGCCCATATATAAACCATCCAGCCACATCTGGTACGGATAGATCTTCTTATGCCAGAAACCACCTTCATTGGTACGGGGATGTGTTCGAAGTTGTTCCCGTAATAAGGTAGCTGCTTTCAGGTACTTATCTTTCAGTGTTACCCGGTACAACAGCAGGAGAAGTTTGCCATTGTTTACATGGTCAATATTGTATTCATCCGGTTTATAGGTTTTGATGCTTCCGTCATTTTGTATGTAGGCATCCATTTGCTGCTGGATGTAATTATAGTAGGTAACATCACCCGTGTTCAACCAAAGGCCTTCAAAACCTTTTAGTATCACACCCATATCATAGGTCCATTTGGCGGGTTTGCCATCGAGTGCAAAAGAATCTTTCCAGGTGTTCATCACAGTTTTTGCCATCGATTCTCCGAAAATGAAATGCTTTGATTTTTGAGTAAAACCGTTCAAAGCCAGCAATAAGCATCCTATGGTGATTAATCTTTTCATTTGTTGGTTACAGATTTTGGATCAGCGCCCAGTTCATAAGTTATGGTAGTATTAGCCTTTACATCTTCTTTATTATTAATGGCAATGGCATTCGTTCTCTCCCCGTTGATTCGGAAACGCAGTACTTCACCTTTTTTGTGACTGATATCCTGGAAGATAAGTTTGTCACTTTGAGTAATATCGATCACCGGGTTGGTTTCTTCACTTATTATTTTAATGTTCTTAAAAGTGATTCCGGTGGCTTCCTGCACATCAATTCCCTTGTTTGCCTGCAGGATCATATTCTCCAATACAATATTCGTTACATGCATTTCCGGCAGGCCGCGGATAAAAATAGCCTTCTCGGCACCATTGCAATACACATTGCTGATATGAAAGTTTTTGAAAACAGGAGTTGTTTCATCAACTGGTTTCATTTCCACTTTGGGCAATTCCCTTTTTTCCCCGGCTAACGGTATAGGGTCTTTAGCCATATAGTACATATCAAAAAGGATGGCCTCTCCCGGAATATCCTTCATATAAATGTCTTTGATGAAGAT
Source organism: uncultured Chitinophaga sp. (assembly GCA_964443345.1). GTDB lineage: Bacteria > Bacteroidota > Bacteroidia > Chitinophagales > Chitinophagaceae > JJ008. The sequence goes on along the minus strand of CAYUCU010000049.1, from coordinate 19,476 downwards.
ATTCTCCACCACACCACCACGGCCACGGGTGGTTTTGAAACGAAGACCGATATCTGCACCAATAAAAGTACAGTTGCTTACAAAAATATTTTTAGCGCCGCCGCTCATTTCACTGCCGATCACAAATCCGCCGTGAGAGGAATAGACCGTGCAGCCCCTGATGATCACATCTTGTGTGGGCATGGCCCTTTTTCTTCCTTCTGCATCACGACCGCTTTTCATGCACAGGGCATCATCACCAACATCAAAAACAGAATTTTCAATCAGCACATTTTTACAACTTTCCACATCAATCCCATCTCCATTTTGTGCATACCAGGGATTTTTTACAGTAATGTTTCTTACGGTCAGGTGTTCACTCATCAATGGGTGGAGGCACCAGGCCGGTGAGTTTTGAAACGTAACGCCTTCGAGTAAAATATATTTACAGTTAGTAAGTAGCAACAGGTTGGGTCGTAAAAAATCCTTGATGCCATCATAAAAAGCGGCATCTTTTTCATCGCTGATCACTCCGGGGTTGTTTAGTTTGGAGCCCTTCAACGTTTTCTCAGTAGGGTACCAGGTCTTTTTATCTTCACTCAGCACACCACCGGAAGCAAGGAGTTTTTTCCATTGCGTTTCATTCAGCTTGTCTTTCTTTACCATTCGCCAGGCATCGCCATTGCCATCAATGATCCCTTTGCCGGTGATGGCAATGTTCACAGCACCGGTGGCAGAAAGAGGGGATTGATTCCTCATTTGCGGCAGCCCTTCCCAATTGGCTTTTACCAACGGGTATTCATTAAAATCCTTCGTGAATAACAAAGTGGCACCAATGGCCAGGTGAAGATTGATATTGCTTTTTAAAACGAGCGGACCAGTCAGCCATAAGCCGGCCGGAACCAGCACCACACCGCCGCCTTTTTTTGCCTGGGCTTCAATGGCAGCAGTGATGCTCTTCGTATTTAATGTATGTCCATCCGGAACAGCTCCAAACTTTACAATATTGGAACTGTCTTTTTTAAACCCGGGTGTAGTAACAACAGGGAGTTTATTCCATTGTGCTGAAACGAAAACAGGTGCGCAAAATGCAATTATTAACAGTAATCTTTTCATCGGCAAGACTAAGCGGGTAAGTGACCAGCTTTCGTTATACAAGTCTAACCAGATATTACCTGTTAATCAACGAATTGTACCTGTTTTTTTACGCAATCGTTGCCGGGAACGGTATCGGTAAAACCTCCCTTCCGGCAAGGTTATTCTTTGAGTTATAATTACCCGGAAACGGGCCGCAATACCCTGCAAAATTGCCTTTACAGCAGACCGGATCTTCCTATGGCCACAAATGCAGAAAGTGCAAAGAAAACAGCAGTGATCCCGATTTCTTTAAACTCTTTTTTGCGAAAATGATAGATGGCTGCAAATACCATTATTAATGCCAGGCCTGCAGCGGCAACAGATGTTAATGCCGGGGCGATCCCGGTAAGCATTGGTATCACCAACCCGATAGCAGCGAGCAATTGAGACAGCCCGATCAATTTTACAGTACTTGCTGAAAAATCGTTTACCCATGGCATTTTAGGGGCTAACTTTTCTTTAGGCTGGGTTGATTTCATCAAGCCAGCCATGAGAAATAGAACGGCCAGGATAACCTGAACGATCCAAAGTGCGGTATTCATAACATTATTGTTTTTTGGTTGACTGGATAAAACCTGCAATAAATGTTTCGAGTTCCAACGGTTGGTGTTTCAAAATATTTTCGAGAGAGGGATCGGTCACATTAAATTCATCAGCGGCGATGGCATCTGCAATGCTGACCAGCATGGGGATATAGTCTGCGGGCACACTGGCTTTTTCCATTCCTTCTTTCAGGGCTGTCAGAGGAATATCTGTATAAACGATTTGTTTATCAGCATACTTACTGAGAATAGCAGCTATCTCGGGAAGAGTGTAAGGCCTGGTGGAAGTGATCTCATAAGTCGTATTCTCATGTATTGCCGGGTCAAGCAAAACATTTGCAGCCGCTTCTGCCATATCCACCCTTGAAGCAAAGTTGACTCCGGCACCGGCAGAAGGATAATACCAGTTGCCGCTTTGTAAAGAATCTCCAAGCAGCATGGGCAGTACTTCGAAATAAAAAGTATTGCGCAACGAAGTATAAGGGATGCCAGTTGCTTTCAAAAGTTCTTCTGTCTTGTAATGATCAATGCCTGCGGTAAACTTTGAATGCAGTGACGTTCCTAAGGCGCTGGAATAAACAATATGTTTAACGCCAGCTTCTTTTGCGGCCTCAATCGCATTGGCATGCTGCTCATACCTGTTTTGCAATGAGCCGGAAGAAATGAGAAATAAAGTATCGATGCCGATAAATGCTTTTTTCAGCGAACCGATATTTGTATAGTCGCCAATTCGTATATCGATCCCTTTCTTTTTCAGGGCTTCTCCTTTTTGTTCGTCCCGCACCAGGGCTGCTATATTAGCCGCCGGGGTATTGGTCAATAAGAAATCAATGGTCAGGTTTCCGAGGTGTCCGTTTGCGCCGGTAATGAGTATCATAATAATTTTGTTGTTTAAACATCGAAATTAGGTACATTTGCTATACTTTAGTAACTGCTATACCAAAGTATAGTGGTATACTTCAGTATAGTAACATTTAGTAGTATGGTAAAAAGTATAACAACAGTTCACACTCCCGAATGCTCAAAGTATATTCTCCCGGTAAGGGATTGCCTCGATATCATAAGCGGAAAATGGAAACTGCCAATTCTCGGGTCGCTGATATTTGGCAAGAAACGGTTCAAAGAAATGGAAAGACAGATCCCGAAGATCACGGCTCGTATGTTATCAAAGGAATTACGGGAACTGGAGATGAACCAGCTGGTAAAGCGAACTGTTTATGATACATTGCCGGTAAGTATTGAATACGAGATCACCCCCTATGGACGGTCGCTCGATAAAGTATTGTTTGAAATGAGAGAATGGGGCGAGCAGCACCGCAAACGTATTATCGGGAAAAAATCAGGTTAAGTTATTTTCACTGCCTGCCGGGCCAGTAATACCCATTGGCCACCGGTTTTTTGCCACACAAGCAATATCCTTAAATGCACTTCCCCGGGTTTGCCTCCATCATTTGTTTTTGCATTTAGTATATGACGAACGATCGCTGTCTTTCCACTTACACTGATCGTTTGTTCCGACAGATCAATGGAAACAAAATCCGACTTGCCGCTTGCTATCTTTTCCACAAATTCTTTTTTATCATCAATATGCCCGCTGCTATGGCCATAGCTGAGTTTGTCTGATACACTTTTCTCTAATTCTTCTTTGTTGCCATCTACCATGGCCTTGCGCAATTTCTCTGTGGCATTGGCTACGGCTGTTTCCTGCTTCGATTGACCGGATGTGGCAACAAAAAAAAGAAAGCAAACGAAGGAGAAGAAAATATTTTTCATGTGTCAATTTTTAAAACCTGTTGGCCATCGGCACCAGGTCGGTGAGTTTCGAAATTTTTACCGGGCGTTTTAATGCAATGCTTTTTCTTGCGGCTATGCCGATAAGGATAGACATGGCGCCTTCTCTTGTGCCGGCCATTACATTATGCGGGTTATCATTTTTATCTACAAAGATCCGCCGTTGCATTCTCAGGTCGCCGCCCCCATGGCCGCCTTTGATCTTTGGTGTGGTAAAAATTTCATAGTTCTTAGCAAAATTATCCATCACCATTATCTCCCTGAACTCTCCGGGAATAGCATCATCTGCATTGCTCATTTCCATAGCATGCCGGTTGGCTTGGTCATCAGCCGTTTTCTGCAGGTAAGGTATGTCTTCCCAGGTTTCTATCCGGCCATTCATTCCGTTGAAAGCGATCTGCCATCCTTCATACGGGGAGTAGGTGGTAAGAGAGTAGTTGGCCGTCACACCATTGGCATAAATGATCTGTGCCGACATTTTATCATACGTATCAATATCATTGCTCCACACACAACCATCCCGCAGGTACCCATCATGTTGTTCATTCTTTGCATATAAATTATTCAATCGCTCATCTTTGGTAATATCCCAGTAGAATTTGCAGTTCTCTTTATGTTCACAACCACGGCATTTGCTCCCTCTGAAAGAATTATTTTTTCCATAATGTTCCAGCGAGCCATAAGCACTCACTTCCACCGGCTCACTGTTCAGCCACCAGTTCAGCAGATCAAAATGATGCGTGGCTTTATGCACCCAAAGTGAGCCACTTTTATTCATCCGCCCATGCCAGCGGCGGAAGTAATCAGCACCATGGTAAACATTCAGGTACCAGTTGAAATCCACCGAAGTGATCTTACCCACCCGTTGTTGCGCCAGCAGTTCTTTTAACTGCATCGCATGCACACTATGGCGGTAATTGAAGGCGACTATCACATTCTTTCCTGCTCTTTTTTCTGCATCCAGTATCCGCTTGCATTTTACTTCATCCGTGGTAAGTGGTTTTTCGGTAATGACATTAAAGCCCATGTCCAGCGCCTTCACAATAAATTCATCATGTGTGGCATCCACTGTGGTTACGATCACATAATCTGGTTTTGTTTCCCAGAGCATTTTTTCAAAATCGGTAAAAGTGGGGCAGTCCACTTTCATAGTACTTTTTACATAGGCCATCCGCCCGGGATTGATATCGCAGAGCCCGACAAACTCCAACACTTCGTTAAAATATTCTTTTAATGCACTTCCCCAGAAGCCGGAGCCGCGGTGGCCGGTGCCCACCAACGCCAGCCGGGCTTTGGTGCCGGCAGCAGCAAATGATTCAAAAGGATTCAGCATTAATGCAGCACTTGCGGCGGCGGTGTAGCCCAAAAATTTTCGACGTTCCATGATTAATAGTTTAAGACTAAAAAATATTTTATCATCGCCTGTGCTACTATCAGCTTCGTTGCTTCGCATTTATCCACCGAAGCTTTAGCGCAGGCGAACTCTTCATCGTCCGGTTCTCTGCTGCGCATATTAGAACCTTCCTGCTGGCGGGCAGGTCAGCCTTCCAATCCTATCTTTCAAACCGAAACCAATCCACATCTGCATACCCCGAATCATTTGTCTTCACCGTTCTTGTACAAAACAATCCCACTTTTGCACTTACCCAGCGACCGGGTTTGGCTACCAGTTTTTCACCAATAGTCGTGTAGGTATTTCCATCTTCACTATAGCTAAATTCGCAGAGGCCGCCTGTTGTTACTTTCACCCGGAAATAGATATCAGTATTGTTTATTCTTTCTCCGCCCAGCAATACTTCTTCTTTTCCTTTATCAGCATTCTTGCAAACACTAAAAGAAATATAATTACCATCCGCTTTCTTTACTAATGCTATATAAGCATAGTCAGTCCCATGAATGATCAGCCCTGCTTTTTCTCCATCTAACCTTGGCTTAAAAGAAAGCTTTGTAGTAACCACAAATTCATCAGCCGGAAATTTCTGCATCAGCAGGTTGGGCACATCCCAATAGTTTTTTATACTGTCAGGGATTTGTGCAGAGAATAACCGTAACATTCCATTTGATGGAAATGCCCAGTATGCTTTTGGGTTTGCCTGCCACTGCCATTGCAATCCTGATTTGTTTGAATTGAATTCATCACTGTCAGCAACAGTTTGTACGGGGTAAGTTTTTCCAACATTCGGTTTTTTATAAACTAATACGGGCTCACCTTTTCCATCACCATCTTTGTCTTCACCTATCACGGGCCAGTCGTTTACCCATTTCATCGGTTGCAGGTGAACCACTCTTCCGTATGCTTCTTTATCCTGGAAATGAAGGAACCAGTTCTCTCCGGCCTTTGTATCCACCCATGCTCCCTGGTGTGGCCCGTTGATCGTTGTTGTTCCCTGGTCCAGCACTACTTTTCTTTCATAAGGGCCATACACATTTTTGCTTCTTAAAACAGTTTGCCATCCCGTACTTACACCCCCGGCCGGTGCAAAAATGTAATACCAGCCATTACGTTTATAGAATTTCGGCCCTTCGATGGTTGGATCTTTCTCATGGCCATCATACACCATTACTGCATCGGCAATAACTTTTGTACCTGCTGTATTTAATTCCTTAACAACGATGATGGATTTTATACCGGCACGGCTGCCGGCATAGGCATGAACGAGATATACTTTGCCATCTGTATCCCAGAGAGGGCAGGGGTCTATCAGTCCTTTGCCTGCTTCCACCATTACCGGTTCTGTCCATGGACCGTTGATGTTTTTTGCTTTGGTCAGATAGATACCAAAATCCGGATCGGGATAGTAGATATAAAATTCATTGTTGTGATAACGGATACTTGGCGCCCACACACCACCACCATGCTGTACTTTACTGAAATGGTCAAAAGGAGGTAGTTGTTTCAATGCATGACCTATCAGTGTCCAGTTCACCAGGTCTTTTGAATGAAGTATCGGTAAACCGGGCACATGATTAAAGCTGGATGAGATCATATAGTAATCATCACCCACTCTTATCGCATCCGGATCGCTGTAATCAGCATGGATAACCGGGTTCTTATAGGTGCCATATCCATTATCTGCCACCCATACTTTGGAAACAGGTTGTGCAAATACCCCTAAGCCTGCCAGGAGGAATGATAATATTAATAGTATCTTATACACTAATAAACGAATTAACCAATTAACCAACCAACTAATCACCTTTTCCCCGGATACCAGCTTTTCTTATATTTAGTGAGATCATATTCCTTCGCTTCTTCATCCGTCAGTTGCTTCGCCCAGCTTACCCTTTTGGCGGGGTCTGATGAAGGGCCATAATTCTTATACTCGGCATAGCGGGCAAACTTGTAATTATCTGTATTGTTCCAGTTGCTCCAACCTTCTGCTTTTATGTGGGCACCAATATAACAGTTAAGATACACAACAGCAGCCGTGGGTCGCCACGGACGGCCCAGCGATACATTATGCAATGAAGTATCGCCGGTGAGTTTACAACTGTCAAATACAAAGCCCCATTCTTTTGAAGCGGGTGTGGAAGCGGCGGTAACATGCGAATTCTTTTTACTGTAGATATCGCATTTTGAAAACCATGCGGTGGCGGAGCCAAAAATAAAATCAGTGGTGCCTTCTATATAGCAAAACTGGAAAAACTGCCGGCTGTTCTCATTGTTGAGAAAGAGCACATCCTGGTTGCCAACAAACCGGCAATCAGTAAAGACCGCTTTATCACCATCAGATTCCACTGCCACTGCCTGACCTGCTGTAAAGCCTGCATCGTTTTGAAAAGTAATGTTGCCGGCAAGAAAGTTATCTGCTTTTATCTTGAAGCTCCAGGAGGTCCTGGTATTGATCGTATCGCCGTTTGGTGCCAGCTTACCGGTATGGTCATCATAGGTAAGAATGGTTGTCATCTTATCGGTGCCCAATAATTGTACCCGGTTCTTGGTGGAATCAAGAAACAGTTTCTCTTTATATACACCCGGCATTACCCGGATAATAGTGGTATGGTCATTATTATAAGGAACAGCATCAAAAGCAGCCTGTACGGAACTGAACATTCCGCTGCCATCCTTTGCTACAATAAACTCATAAACATCCAGCTTTGATTTTTTGGGAAATAATTTCTTACAAAACTGGTCGATGTAGTTGACCGTAGAATCGAACCAGGGATGAAATAAAAGAAAGGTATGCGGCGAACCTTCAAATGTCTTTACTTCAGAATAAATGTTGTTTTGATTTAAAATGGAAATAAAATCTTCCCTACCGGCATGCATTCTTGCTACGCTGCTGTTTATGAACTGAACAGGCGGTGTATGTTTTCCCACATGCGTCAGGGGCGCTGCTTGTTTCCATAGCTCCGGGTTTTCTGTTTTGGAATAGCCAAACCAATAGGTAGCAGATGATATTCTTTTACTGTCATCTCCTTCCCCTGATTCCGGATGAATGAATGCCAATGTTCCATCAAGATCGATTACGGCATTTACAAAACTTGAATATTTTTTATACTCTCCTTTGCCTTCAAATACCGGGTTGTTATTCGTTGCTCCCATAAATGCAGCAAGCTCTCCGCCGGCGGAATGGCCGGCCGCTACTATTTTATTTACATCGATATTATATTTTGCAGCATTCTTCTTCACCCATCGTATTGCTGTTTTAATATCATAAACGCCGGCTGGATATAATGCTTCGGTAGAAAGCCTGTATTCAGGGGTGATGCAAACAAACCCCCTTGTGGCTAATGCCTGCAATAAGGGATAATGCATAGCTTTATTGCCGCTTCTCCATCCGCCGCCATGTATAAAAAGAATAGCGGTACTTTTAGTTGCTGATCTTTTCCGGGGATAAAATACATCCAGCTTTAATTCTCTTTCTTTTGTTTTGGAATAGGAAATGTTTTTTTCTTCAACTATAAGATCATTATTGCGCTCACTGACCAATTTTATGTTTGGATAATTTTTTACCTGCTTGTTGAATTCATTCAGCAGGTTATAAGATGTATCCCTGGTTCCTGTGATACCTGCAGTCAATTGCGCTTTGGAAGCTATTCCAAAGATGATGAAAAGACATATGCAGGGAAGCCGGTTCATTTATTTTTTTACGGGCGGAACATATACCCGGCCGGTTAATTCAATGTTTAATTCACGCAACCCCTTTAAAACGATCTGTGCGATCAGTCTTGCACCCAGCTCGGTGAAATGCGTATTATCATCTCTGCCTTCAGGATAGTTGGGATGTTCACCGGGCTTTAATTGCATGAATAAAAGTTTGGAATCGTTCTTTCCCATTTGCTGGTATAGTTCACGGCTCTTTGTATCGAGGTCGATGAGCAAAACATTTTCTTTGGCCGCCACTTCTTTTACATAGGCTGAATATTCTTTGTGCGTTTCCAGTGCAGTACCCGTTGAATCAAATTTGCGACGGCTAACGGGTGTAAATAATACAGGGATAGCTCCTTTCTCTCTTGTTTCTTTTACAAATCTTGCCAGGTTCATTCTGAAAGTATCGGGAGTGGCATAGCGTTCTTTCTTTTCCGGTGATTCATCATTATGGCCAAACTGGATAAAAACATAATCGCCTTCTTTTGCTTCATCGTAAATGGATTTCCATAACCCCTCGCTGATGAATGTTTTGGTACTGCGGCCGTTCTTTGCCCGGTTCACTATTGTTACGGTTGAATCCCAGAAATAAGTAAAGGGCATTCCCCAGCCGGTTTCGGGGAAAGCCTTTGTTTCCTTGATGCTCATGGTAGAGTCACCCGCCATGAAGATCTTGATCTTCTTTTTCTCCGGCAAGACAAATGCAACGATAGCGATCAAAGCAGGGATAAAAAATATCTTTTTCATTTTACTATTTTTAACAGGAGCGGAGATGATGCCAGTGTCCCAATTATTACGGGTTTATGAGATCAAATCTGCGTCGATCCGTCCTATCAGCGTCATCAGCGCCTGCCTGCCGGTAGGCAGGATCCTATTTTATCAAACTGTTAATATATACTTCAATATTGGTATAGAAAGCATGAAGTTTCAATTGTGTGGCATCAGCAGCATCACCTGGATCGAGGCCATATCTTTTTTCCCATACATCAGGTATGCCGTCTTTATCCAGATCAACGGGAGCGGCAACGCTTTTCAATGCAGGCCAGGCATTCACCGTTTGCTCATAGGCGGTGCCATGCGGGTACCCTCCCTGCACATCTATGAATGTTCCCGTCCTGTTTTTTACATCATTAATGATCCTTTCGTCCAATGTATCCCGCCTGTAACTGGCGCCTGCTGATAGAAGCACCACCTCATACGCATCTATGGCCGACTGGGGCGGCAGGGGCACAGCATCAACCGGCTGACCGGCGAGTGTGTTTTTCTTATCCTCTTCTGTTGCGCCATTGCCCATATGCACACCGAGCTGGTTATTCTCCGTTACCTCAGGGGCTTCGTCAACATAGTTTCCTGCTACATACCATTTTCCAAATGGAATAACAGGTGGTGTTTCTTTTTTTCCGGGATTGGCGACCCGGTACCGCACACTTTTACTGGTGGATGGGCCGTATTTGAAATAATTGTTTACAATGTTATAGTATCCGCCTTCGCCGGCATATATATTATTGCTGCCCCAGTTGTAGATCACATTATTCCGGTAGTCCACATTTTCTTCGGGGGCATTTCTTATACCATCAAACCGGGGGTTGCGGTTATTACAATGGGCAAATAAATTATGATGGGCAGATAAATGTTTTCCGCCCCAGATACCCCCGAATCCATGATGTTCAAAATCTTTATCACCTGTTTCAAAATGATAGGAGTAGTTCAGCGGTTCCGCAATGATATTCCATTGCAGGGTGGTGCTGTCCCCGGCATACACGGAGAACACTTCATCTGTGCTCCAGCTAAGACTGCAATGGTCTATGATTATGTTTTTCCTTCTTATGCCTCCAAAGGCATCATCTGAACCAGAGCCATCCACCATTCCGCCGTTTTGGTATTTATCACCCATTCGGAAACGGAGGTAGCGTACAATTATATTATCTCCACCAAGCCCGACAGAATGATCAGCAATGCAAATCCCATCACCGGGTGCTGTTTGCCCGGCAATGGTCACATCACCTTTTATTGAAAGTTTTGTTTCCAGGTGTATGGTGCCTGATACGGCAAATACAATGATCCGTTTCGTTTTTGTTTCTGCTGCTTCCCGAAAACTGCCCGGGCCTTTGTCATTTAAATTGGTAACGATAAAGACCTTACCACCACGGCCACCAGTAGCATATTTACCAAAACCTTCAGCGCCGGGAAAGGCTACAGGGATATTATCTGCTGCAGGGGTGCTTATCTTATGCTGCTGTGCGCAGGCAACAAATAAAAGGCAGCAACAGCTGTTTAAGAGGAGTATGATCTTTTTCATTCTAAATTGGTCAGACGATATTAAGAAAATAAGGCTGCACTAAAGCAGCCTTAGAAAAAAATAGGTTTAACAGCGCCGGCAGATCAATAGTTAGGGTTTTGCGTCAGGTTAACATTGGCATCTCTTGCCGGTTGCGGGATGGGCAACAATTCCCCTTTCCCTGTAGTAAACCCGGTGGCATACCGTGCTATCGCTGTGGTATTAATGGCAGCTGACAACCAAACTACACTGGTGGTGCCAGCGGGTGTGGATGCAGGGGCCGTGTTATACAATGAATTAAAGAACAGACCGCCGATATTATTATTGTCAGAAGTGGTGCTGCTGTAATAATACATACGCACCGGCAGTGTTGTTGAAATGCAATAAGATGGATAACCGGCCATATACGTGGGCTGCACCATGGCCGTGCTGGTGGACATCTTCAGCATATTGGCCTTTGTTTCATTGATGGCAGTACCGAGCAGGTTCCAGCGGATGAGGTCATACTTGCGAACGCCTTCGCCGCCCAGTTCCAGTGCCCTTTCTCTTACAACAGCTTTAAAGAAATCAGCTTTAGATAACCCTGCAGGAATATCAACAGCATCCGGTGTGTTGATAGGTTTTCCATAGCCTCTTCTTCTTACCATATTGATCGCATTGTAAGCAGAAGCCGTGGCACCGCTCAATTCATTTTCTGCTTCGGCATACATCAATAATACATCTGAATACCTGATGATCTGCCATTTCAAACTAAAGTATTGTATAGCATTGGTAGGAGCAACAACCGGGTTGGTGATCCAGTCACGCCGGTACTTTCCATCGCAAATAGCTGTAATGGCCTGGCCAACTTTTGTAGAGCCATTAGCTGCTACGTTGTAAGGGGCACAGGTCACATCTCTGCGGGTATCAGTAGAATCAAACAGGTACAGGTAACTGGGCAATACGTTGATGCTCTTGTTGCCCAGGTTATTTACAGTAGGCCCGTTATAATAGCCCAGCTTGGTGTCTTCATTGGCATTTAACCCGATCGCACTTGCCTGGAATAGTAATTCACCATGCGGGTCATTTACGGCACGGGCATTTACCTGGTCTTTCCATAATGATCTGAAGCTTGGGTTCAGAGAGTGCTGATTGGAGTTGATGATATCATTACACTCATTTTTTGCAATTTGATAATAGGTAAGATAGTCGGCATTTCTTTGCATACCGCCACCATTTTTATGCAAGGCATAGCCGCCTCTGAATAAAGCGATCCTGGCACGCAATGCTTTTACTGCGCCTTTAGTGATTCGTTCATCCGCTGCATCGCCTATTCCGGTCACTTCATTTTTCCAGGGTACAAGAGTGGCAGCCGTTTGCAGATCACTGAGGAGTTTGTTGTAAAGCGTATCGCTGTGAACCCTTACTGGAAAAGGATCGGTCAATATCTGTTTAAAAGCAGGAACAAAATGTGCCGGAAGATCACCCCAGTTGCGGATGGCTTCAAAATAGAACTGTGCCCGCAGGGTCAGCGCTTCACCATACATTCTTTGCAATTGCTTTTTTTCCTGTTCTGTTCCGTTGGTGTACATATCCATCTGGGGAATGTTGTCAATACAAATATTGGCAAATTCAATACCCTGGAATAATTGATTGAACGGATTGGTGATCTGCGCATTACCCGGTGTGGCTGAATAGCGGGCAATATCCCTTCTGTCATTATCGGCAGCGCCGGTTGGCCCCTGCATTTCATCATTATCTACGGGATAGTATAAGCTCAGGCGGATACCATATCCTGCATCACCCACCAGGCGGCTGTACACACCGGCAATGGCTTTGTAGGTGCTGGCCACATCTTTAAAAACCACTTTGGCATCTACGTCCGTGATCGGCTGCTGGTCTAAATATTTTTTGCAACCTGTTGCAGCAAATACTACGACAAGTGTGATCAGTGCTGCCAGTTTCTTTAAAAAATTTGCATTCATATCAGAAAGTTTAAATTGTACTTGTTGTTATTAAAAAGTGGCATTGACACCAAAAATGAAACTACGGCTTTTCGGATAGGCTGAATAATCAAGGCCCGGTGTAAGCGGACTGCTTCTTACACTTACTTCAGGATCATACCCTGTGTATTTGGTGATGATGGCCAGGTTATTTCCGGTAAAATAAAAACGAAGCTTACTCATTTTCATTCCCACCAGTTTTTTTACAGGTAAAGAATATCCGAGTGACACATTATTTAACCGTACAAAAGAACCATCTTCAATAGCCCATGAATGCGGGTAAAAAGCACCGGCGCTTTTCAATGGCTGCCAGAGGGTCGCATTTTTATTCAGCGCCGCCAGCTGGTCCGGAGGGATACCTACCGCCTGTGCTGATCCATTTACCCATAAGGCAGACTGACCTGTTGGTGTAACCACTCTCCAGCGGTTTTCCATTATAGACAGCATATTGGAGTTAGCAGTGTATCCATTGGTGAACTCGATCTTATTGGCATTATAAATATCATTACCAAAAGAGAAGTTCATGAATACACTCAGGTCCCACTGGCGATAAGTGAATTGCTGGTTCAACCCGCCCGTACATTTCGGCGTAGGATCACCAATGATCTTTCTGTCGTTGTTGATATCCACCACGCCATCACCATTCAGATCAACAAATTTTATAGAACCCGGCATTACAGTTCCGATGATAGAAGCATTGGTAGGAACTCCGGGGCGTAATGTGTACACACCAGTGGAATAGTTATAATTGAAATCATCCACCGTATAGAAGCCCGCTGTTACTAACCCATAGATAGAACCAACAGGAGAGCCGATCTTCTGTATGTAATCCGTTGGCTGACCAGAAACACCCCAGCTGGCAGCAGGGAAGAACTGTGTTTGGTTGGTACCGAGGGCCAGTATCTTGTTCTTATTAAAGGACACATTGAAATTGGCGGTCCAGTTCAGGGCATTCGTCTTTCTTAGAAGGACCATGTTCAGCTGAACTTCCACACCCTTGTTAGATGTTTTACCAATATTCTGTAGCTGGGTGGAGTATCCGTATGTAGCTGGTATGGGTACATTCAGCAACAGGTCTTTTGATGTGTTATTATAAAGGTCCACACTCAGGTCCACTCTTCCTTTGAACAGGCTGATATCAATACCATAGTTACGGTTGATGGTGGACTCCCATTGCAACCCTTCATTCACCAGTGCATTGGAATAATAAGCAAGTATCGCCTGGTTATTCAGTCCGTAAAAATATCGTCCGTCATTTGAAAAAGAGGTCAGGAACAGGTAATCGCTGATGCGGTTATTACCCACTTCGCCAAAACCGGCCCGCAGTTTCAGGTCGCTGATGAAACCTACATTCTGCATGAATTTTTCATTCTTCAATCGCCACGCCACAGATCCGGCAGGGAAATAACCCCATTGTTTGCCGGGTGCAAATTTGGATGCACCATCTGCTCTTACATTGAAGGAAAGCAGGTATTTATTTGCAAAGGAATAATTTACCCGGCTAAAGAAGGAGAGGTTGGTATATCTTGTTTTGCCGAGTTTCGGATACCCGGTAAAGGATACGCCCAAATTGGTTTCTTTAAAGGCAGTACCCGGTGAAGTGTTCAATGGAAAATCCCGGAAAAGGCTGGAGCGGCTTTCTGTTCTCAGGTCATAGGTTTCTTCACCTACAAGAAAATCAAAATCATGTTTCTTCTTAAACCCTTTTACAGAATAGCTTAACACATTGGAATTTGTATAAGTAGTTCTGGAAGTGGTATCCAGTCCTGCTATAGGTTTTCTGCCACCCTGTATGATAGAATAGGGAGTGAGAGAGTCGTTGAACTGCAGGTCCGTCAGTTTGTTATAATCATAGGCCGCAGTGGATTTAAAAGAAAGATTTTTGGTGATGTTATATTGCACAAAGGCAGTAACGTTGTACGCATTGGTGGTTTTCTTGCGGTATTCTGAATTGGCTAATGCAACAGGATTATACAGGTTCAATCCATTACCGACATTCGGGTCGGCAAAAGGATCTGAATCATCGATGTCCTGGTTAAAAGAAAGATAAGGGCGGTATTTTACCGCATTGCGCAGCCGGTTGTAAGAAGAACCTTTTGCATCGGATACACCGGCACCATATACATCCTGGTGGGTAAAGCGGCCACCAACACCCACTTTCAGGTTTTTAGTTATTTTATAATCACCTTTCAAATTGAACAGGTGTCTTTTATAGTTGGAACTGATAACGATCGCTTTGTCGTTGTTGTACGTGTAACCAAAGTTATAAGTGGCTTTGCTTGTACCACCGGAAGCGCTGAGGTTATGTGTGGTGGTGATGCCGGTATTACCAAACACTTCATCCTGCCAGTCCACAGCCTCTTTATTCTTATAATTAGATAACGTATCCCAGGTGGTACCAAAGTTTTTGAGGAAGTTGGTACTGTCCGTACTGCTGCCTCTCGATCTTTCAGACTGGTACACCACATACTCATACGGGCTTAATACTTTCAGGTGTTTGGAAAGCTCCTTCACACCCACAAAACCGTTATAAGAAACGATCAGCCTGCCGGGTTTGCCGCTTTTAGTGGTGATGACAATAACACCATTGGCACCACGGGCACCATATATGGCAGTCGCTGCTGCGTCTTTCAACACATCTATGGATTGTATATCCTGCGGAGAGATACTGGATAGTCCATTCTCTACCTGTACCCCGTCCAGAATGTATAAAGGAGAATTATCACCGGTGATAGACATACCACCCCGGACCCTGATACGAATATCTGCATCCGGCGAACCTTCTGCAGTGGTGGCAGTAACACCGGCCAGCCGGCCATTGAGGGCCTCTGCTGCTGAGTTGATCGGAATAGCCGCCAGGTCTTTTGCACCAACGGAAGAAACCGAGGCCAGCAGATCTTTTCTTCTTACGGTCTGGTAGCCGATCACCACCACGTCTCCCAGTGATTTGGTATCTGGCTGCAATGTAGCATCTACAACAGAACCGCTGCCAATGGTCACTTCATAACTAATAAATGTGGCACTGGAGAAAACAAGTGTTGTAGCATTGGCAGGTACATTTATTTTATAATTGCCCTGGTTGTCTGTGCTGGTAGCAGTACGGGTACCTTTTACTGAAACGGTAACGCCGGCAGCGGGTTGTTTGTTTTCGGCAGAAATAACAGTACCTGTTATTTGTCTTACCTGGGCGAATAATTGATTTTGGGAACAGCATACTACTAACAGCATCAGCAGTCCCAATTTTTTAGAAATTCTCATCATAGTGCAGTTTTTGAAGTGTAAGCAGAAATGAATTTTTATTTAAAAATCCTGAGCCTGAATTGAAAGTTTGAGACCGTAGCGAAAATTGCAGCGAAACGGGAAGGAAGGATAAGCCATGCTTTTTGGAAATGGCACCGTTCGGGAATAAAACAGCAGTTTGGCAAAACAATCCTTTCAATATCAGCAAGCAATTTTCTGTCGAAATCCGGCCGGCGGTGGAGAAACTGGTACGATTCTCTGCCGTAAGCCAGAACAAGTCTAAACAGAACTTCTATTCTTTGGTGTGATTTTGAAGTATTTTTTTACGCAATCGTTCCCGGTAACGATGTCATTTTGAATGGGTTGGCTTTCAAATAGTCATCGCTGCTATCCGCTTACATCACCGGCATTTTTTCGATATAAATCAAGCAGCAAAAAAGGGTCATAATGGGTCTTTGCAAGTGGGCCCGCCAGCAACGTTTCACCACATATTATCGTTAACTTTAGAAGTCTTCTTTTAAACGACGAGAGCGCTGAACCATGAAATTTGAAGCAGTTACAATAAAAGACATTGCCAAAGCCCTGGGCTTGTCCACTTCCACCGTGTCCCGTGCCCTCCGCGACAGTTATGAAATAAGTCCTGAAACCAAAAAACTGGTACTGGAATATGCGGAGAAAAGCAATTACCATCCTAACCCTATCGCCCTGAGCCTCAAGGAAAGACGCAGCCGCTCCATCGGGGTCATCGTTTGTGAGATCGCCAACAGCTTCTTTTCCCAAACCATTAATGGCATTGAATCTATCGCTTATAACAATGGCTATAATGTGATCATTTCCCAAAGCCGGGAATCGGCCGACCGGGAACTGCTCAACCTGCAATATCTTACTTCCCGCTCCGTGGACGGACTGATCATCTCCGTATCCACCGAAACCAAAGACCTCAGCTATTTTAGAGAACTGCACGACAGGGGCATGCCCATCGTTTTCTTCGACCGGATAGTGGATGAAATAGAGACCCATAAAGTGATAGTAGATAATTACAAAGGCGCTTATGATGCCACCACCCACCTGATCAATTGCGGGTATAGCCGCATCGCCACCGTTTCTAACCCGGCCGCTTTATCTATTGGTAAAGAAAGACTGGCCGGCTACAAGGCCGCACTAACAGATAACGGATTTGAAGTGAATGAAGCACTGATAAAATATTGCCAGCATGGCGGTATGATCGTTTCTGAAGTGGAACAGGCCATTGAGGAGTTGTTCAGCGATCCGCAACCACCAGATGCCATCATGGCCTCTGCAGATAAGCTTACCACCAATTGCTTCCGCATTCTGAAAGCCCGGGGCCTGTCCGTTCCGGGAGATATTGGCCTCATCGGTTTCTCGAATACCGATCTTACTGAGTTGCTGGACCCGCCGCTGTCCGTCATCCGGCAGCCCGCATTTGAAATGGGAGAAATAGCGACCACCTTGTTATTAAACCTGATCGAAAGCAAACGGCCCGTTACTGATTTTGAGACCCGGGTATTAAGCACCGAACTACTCATCCGCGGCTCCACCAAAAAAACAGGAAAGGCCAAAAAAGAACTGGCCTGATCATTCCGCATCTTCCGTATTTTTAAATGGCTATCATTACATTTTATTTAAAAACCGAAATCATTTATCCATGATGCGCCTGGTAGTATCCATACTGGTCATTTCTATTTTGATTTCCTGCCACAGCACCAGCAAGATCACAAAAAAGCAATTCGCATTTGCCAACAATATCGTGGTGGCCCACCGCGGTGCTTTCAAGAAAAATAAACTGCCGGAGAATTCCATAGCCGCATTAAAACAAGCCATCACCCTGCAATGCACCGGGTCAGAATTTGATGTGCGGATGACAGCCGACGATTCCCTTATCATCAATCATGACCCGCACTATAATAAACTGGCGATCGAAAAAACCAATTACGCCGACCTGCTGGCATTCCCGCTTTCCAATGGAGAAAAGCTGCCCACCCTCCGGGAATATATACTGGCCGGAATGGATAATAATACGGCTACAAGATTAGTATGTGAAATAAAACCTTCAGAGATCAGTAAGGAACGGGGCAAACGTATTGCTGAAAAAACAGTGGCGCTTTTTGCAGAGCTGAAGGCCATCAACCGGGTGACCTATATCAGTTTTGATTACGACATACTGAAAAAGATCGTCGAAATAAACCCGCATGCCCCCACACAGTACCTGGAGGGCAACCGCTCACCGGAACAACTGAAAGCAGATGGCATCACAGGCGCCGATTATCATTTCTCGGTATTTAAGCTGCACCCGGAATGGATCACCAGTGCCAAACAACATAATATCTTATTAAATGCCTGGACAGTGAACGACGCTGCCGATATGGACTGGCTGATCGCACAGGGATTTGATTTTATTACTACCAATGAACCCGAACTCGTTTTCGAACGGATGAAGCAGTCACCCGCTGCGGCAGGATGGAAACTGGTATGGAGTGATGAGTTTAATTATAAAGGATTGCCTGATAGTACCAAATGGAATTATGATGTGGGCGGCCACGGCTGGGGCAATCATGAATTGCAATATTATACCGATGCGGACACAGCCAATGCCATTGTAAAGAACGGACGGCTGGTGATACGGGCCCTGAAACAGGTAAGAGAAAACAATACCTACACGTCCACCCGGCTGATATCAAAAAATAAAGGCGACTGGTTATATGGACGAATAGAAGTAAGTGCCAAACTGCCGGCAGGCCGCGGCATGTGGCCCGCTATCTGGATGCTGCCGACGGACTGGGCCTATGGTGGCTGGCCGGCAAGTGGTGAGATCGATATCATGGAAAATGTCGGCTTTAATCCCGACTCCATTTTCTTCAGCATACATACTCAAACATTCCACCACAGCATTAATACCCAAAAGACAACGGGCATCGAACTAAAAGATAACCGTACCGCTTTTCATGTGTATGCCATAGAGTGGTATGCTGACCACATCGATTTTTATACAGATGACCGGAAAGTATTCAGTTTTGCAAACACCGGCAATGGTTTTAAAGAATGGCCATTTGACAAACGGTTTCACCTGTTATTAAATATAGCGGTGGGCGGCGACTGGGGCGGTGCCAGGGGAATAGATGAAACCATTCAATCGGCAGCAATGGAGGTGGAGTATGTAAGGGTGTATCAAAGGAGTATATGAGGATGTATAGCTTCAGTGTTTCATTGCTTCTGTTCTGTAGTATCTCAGTTTGAAAATTGGTCTTCTTTTAATGTTTTTGAACCACATAGAAAGATAGAAACATAGAAATACACACAAAGAATTCTATGTTTTACCCTATGTTTCTATCTTTCTATGTGGTTCAAATTTGTTTCAAACTGCCCACTATCCGGGCCATTTAGGAGTTTGCCAGAAACCCTGAATCCCCTATTTTT
>CAYUCU010000048.1:0-21551 GCA_964443345.1 uncultured Chitinophaga sp. | reverse complement strand
ATATTCAGCAGATGCAGGCAAAGGGAATAACAGTGCATAGCGTAACCGTTCAGAATGAGCCACAGCATGGAGGCAATAATCCCAGTATGCTGATGTCGGCAGTGCAACAGGCAGATTTTGTAAAAAACCATCTTGGCCCGGCATTCCAGGCGGCGGGGATCACAACCAAGATCATCATCTGGGACCATAATTGCGATAATCCCACTTATCCCATTACCATACTTAATGATGCCGCAGCCAAAGCATTTGTTGACGGATCTGCATTTCATTTGTATAATGGCGATATCAGTGCATTGACCGCTGTGCATAACCAGCACCCCGATAAGAATCTTTATTTCACCGAACAATGGACCGGGGCCAATGGAACGTTTGATGGCGACCTTAAATGGCATGTGAAAAATGTGATCATTGGGTCGATGCGCAACTGGAGTAAGATAGCGCTGGAATGGAACCTTGCCAACGATCCAACCTATGGCCCTCACACACCGGGCGGTTGTACGGAATGTAAAGGAGCCGTTACCATCAATGGATCTGCTTCCAGCCGCAATGTGGGATATTATATAATAGCCCATGCTTCGAAGTTTGTTCCGCAGGGCTCTGTTCGTATTGTGAGCACACCGGTTACCAATCTTCCCAACGTAGCCTTTAAAACACCTTCCGGAAAAAAAGTATTGATAGTGGTGAATGAAAGCACAACTGCATCTGGCTTCAACATCACCTATAAAGGTAAATGGGTTTCCACATCATTGCCGGCCGGAGCTGTGGGCACCTATACCTGGTAAGGAATAAATAAAATAACGTTATGAAAAAAATTGGCTTTGTACTTACGTCAGTTATCCTCTTTTCCTGTTCAGATAAGAAAGAAACAGCTAAGTCAGAAAGCCCATCCGGGTTTTCAACCGACGGGAAAAAAGTGATCGTGTACACCACAGCAGACAGCAGCAATTACAGGTTATCCGTAACAGACACCCTGGAGTTTAAAGAAAAAGGCCAGCCCTTTGAAAATGAGGTCATCGTTTTTGTTGATCCCGGCAAAACCTTTCAAACCTATTTTGGTACAGGTGCTGCATTAACTGATGCATCAGCAGAAACATTTTACAAACTGCCTAAAGACAAACAGCAGGAAATTTTACAGGCCTATTTTGATAAAGAAAAAGGAATTGGCTACACCGTGGCCCGTACCAATATCAACAGTTGTGATTTTAGCAGCGACATGTATACCTATGTGGCCGATAATGACAAGGAGCTAAAGTCATTTAATATTGAACACGACAGAAAGTATAAGATACCATTCATCAAAGAAGCAATGAAAGCAGCTGGTGGTAAGTTAAACCTGTTTGCCAGCCCCTGGAGCCCTCCCGCCTGGATGAAAGATAATAATGACATGCTGCATGGTGGTAAACTCAAACCCGATTACTATAGCACCTGGGCAATGTATTATACTAAGTTTATTAAAGAGTATGAAAAAGACAGCGTTCCTGTTTGGGGCATCAGCATACAAAATGAACCCATGGCCACGCAGCGCTGGGAAAGCTGCCTCTACACTGCACAGGAGGAAACAGATTTTTTAAAGAATCACTTAGGCCCTACGATGGAAAAGGAAGGGCTGAAAGAAAAGAAGATCATCGTTTGGGACCATAACCGGGACCTGATCTACCAGCGGGCGCAAACCTACTTCAACGATCCCGAAGCCGCCAAATATGCCTGGGGTATCGGTTTTCATTGGTATGAAGACTGGAGTGGCGGCTTGCCGATGTATGAAAATCTGAGAAGGGTATATGAAGCATACCCGGATAAGAATATATTATTTACCGAAGGTTGTGCAGAAAGTTTTAATGCCAGCCGCTACAATGCCTGGGTGCTGGGAGAAGAATATGGACGAAGCATGATCAATGATTATAATAATGGTATGGTGGGCTTTACCGATTGGAATATTTTACTGGATGAAACAGGCGGGCCCAATCATGTACAAAATTTTTGTTTTGCCCCGATTCATGGTGATACAAAAACGGGACAGCTTATTTATACCAACTCCTATTATTATATCGGGCATTTTTCCAAATTCATTCAGCCAGGCGCTAAAAGAATTGCCGCAACTGCCAGCCGCAGCCAGTTACTTACTACCGCATTCCGAAATGAGGATGGCAAAACGGTAGTGGTGGTAATGAACCAGGGAAACGCCAAAACAAATTATTTTTTGTGGATCAATGGTAAAGCTGCTGAAACAACAGCGTTACCCCATTCCATATCTACATTGATTTTTTAAAAGTGAAGAATGATAAAGCATAATAGAAATCATTGGTTGTTGATTGTAACCCTGTCTTTTTTGACCATAGCCTGTGGTGAAAAAAATACACCAGACCCGCCTCCTGCACCACCTGCAAGGCCCGTTTTTATAGATGCCTCTTTAAACAATATTTCGCTCGATAACATTTTATATGATGTGAGCCTGCAACCGGTGGTCCGATTAAATTTTTCTGAGGCATTAAAACAAAGCACCGTTTCCACAAGCATTTCATTGGCGGATGTAAATGGAACGGGTATACCCATAACAAGCACCCTTGTAAACAATGATAAATCGATAGTTCTCCAGCCAACAGCAGCATTAGGCTATTTGAAGAAATACTTTGTCAACGTGTCTACTGCGTTGCAGTCAGCATCCGGAGGGCAATTACTTACCCCTTTAACCAAATCGTTCATTACTAAAATTGATTCATCAAGAAAATTTCCTGCACTTTCTGATAATGCATTGCTGGACCTGGTGCAGCAGCAAACATTTAAATATTTCTGGGATTTTGGCCACCCGGTAAGCGGATTAGCAAGAGAGAGAAATACTTCCGGCGACGTGGTTACTTCCGGCGGATCTGGCTTTGGCATCATGTCAATACCTGTTGGTATCAACCGCAATTTTATTACCCGGGCACAGGGATTGGCAAGAATGCAGACCATTGTCTCCTTTTTAAAAAATACTGCTGTGAAGGTAAAGGGAGCTTTCCCGCACTGGCTCAATGGAAGTTCAGGTGCTATCATTCCTTTCAGTACCAACGATAACGGCGCTGACCTGGTAGAAACATCCTACCTGATGATGGGACTGCTTACAGCAAGACAATATTTTAACGGAGCGGATGCAGCAGAAACAACATTGCGAAGTGATATTAATAGCTTGTATAATAATGTGGAATGGGATTGGTTTCGCCAGGGCGGACAAAATGTGTTATACTGGCATTACAGTCCCGATAAAGGCTGGATCATGAATATGCCCATACGGGGTTGGAATGAATGCCTGATCACTTATGTAATGGCAGCATCATCCACCACCCACGGCATACCGGCATCTGTATATACAAGCGGCTGGGCTGGAAACGGTACCAATGGATTTATTAACGGCAACACTTATTATACCTATCCGCTGCCGCTGGGCCCGGCACAGGGAGGCCCGTTATTTTTTTCCCATTACTCCTTTATGGGCATCAACCCCAATGGCCTTTCAGATGCCTATGCTAACTATGCCACGCAAACTAAGAATCACTCACTGATCAATTATAAGTATTGTGTCGCTAATCCAAAGGCATGGTTTGGGTACAGTGATAGTTGCTGGGGCCTCACTGCCAGCGACATCCCCAATGGATATACGGCCAGCTCACCCACTAATGATGTAAGTGTGATTGCCCCCACAGCGGCCCTTTCTTCTATGCCATACACTCCTGTTGAATCCATGAAGGCCCTCCGGTTTTTCTATTATGTGCTCGGTGATAAGTTATGGAAGGAGTATGGATTTATAGATGCCTTTTCATTAAAGGAGCTTTGGTATGCCAGCTCATTTCTTGCCATAGACCAGGGACCTGTTATTGTAATGATTGAAAATTACCGTACCGGGTTACTATGGAATCTATTCACCAGTTGCCCTGAAGTAAGGGCTGGTATGTTGTCACTTGGTTTTATGGCTCCGTACCTGTAACGGAGTGATTGATCGATTGAAACAATGCTTATGAAACAAAAGTATTTTAATATTGCCCTTGCTATTCTGCTTACTATTAATGGCGTAGCCCAAACTTCCAATAAGGTCTCATCATTCAATGCTTTAACCCGCCCTAAGAACTTGTCTGATTCTGCCTTGCTGGACCTGGTACAAAAACAAACCTTCCGGTATTTCTGGGATTTTGCACATCCTGTTTCAGGAATGTCAAGAGAAAGAAGTAATAAAACCTTTGGCTACGGTGATGAGGTGGTGACAACAGGCGGTACCGGGTTCGGTGTTATGAGTGTGATCGTTGCAGCGGAAAGAAAATGGATCAGCCGGGATACCGCAGCAAAGTTTTTATTGAAAATGGTCAACTTTCTGCTGAAAGCAGATTCTTATCACGGCGTCTTTGCACATTGGTTAAATGGGGCAACTGGAAAAACCATTCCATTCAGCCGTAAAGATGACGGAGCTGACCTGGTGGAAACTTCCTACCTCTTCCAGGGATTGCTATGTGCCCGTCAATATTTCAACGGCCAAAATCAAACAGAAAGAGAATTAAGAAACCGGATCGGCTGGATGTGGAGTGAAATAGAATGGAACTGGTTTACCAACGGCGGACAGGAAGTGTTGTACTGGCACTGGAGTCCCAATAATGGCTGGGCCATGGATTTTCCTGTAAGAGGATTTAATGAATGCCTGATCATGTATATACTGGCAGCATCCGGAAATAATGAAAAGTATGCAGTAAGAGCTTCCGTATATCACCGGGGTTGGGCCGAAAGCAGCACTTTTACAAATGGCAAGGAGTATTATGGCATCCGGCTGCCATTAGGATTTGATTATGGCGGGCCACTATTCTTTTCACAGTATTCTTTTCTGGGTCTGGACCCGAGAGGATTAAAAGACCGGTATGCAGATTACTGGGAGCAAAATAAAAATCATACACTTATCAACCGGGAGCATTGCATACGTAACCCGAATAAGTTTAAAGGATATGGTGAAAATTGCTGGGGACTAACTGCCAGTGATACTTACAACGGGTATGCGGCACATTCTCCAGCAGAAGACCTTGGAACGATCTCGCCTACCGCAGCCCTGAGTGCATTTCCCTACACACCGGAATATTCCATGCAGGCGCTGAAGCATTTTTACAATACACTGGGCGATAAGATATGGACAGAATACGGGTTTGCAGATGCTTTTAATGAATCGAAGAACTGGGTGGCGAATTCGCACCTCGCTATAGACCAGGGCCCCATTATTGTAATGATAGAAAATTACAGAACAGGATTGCTGTGGAAGTTGTTCATGAGTTGTCCTGAAATAAAAGCAGGATTAAAGAAACTGGATTTTGACAGTCCGGCAATAAAATAGTTGCTGGCAGTGAATGATAACAAGAGTTAAATGGGCGATAGTGCCAATACATAAATTAAAATATTATTGTTTATTGCTTATTCTTATCCAGGTAAGAATAACCACTAATGGACAAAATGGATTTGGCACCCCGGCATACAAACAGGACTTTGGTGTTGGAAATAATGATCCGGCAACAATAGGTTTACCATTACCTGCAGGGAAAACCTTCTTTTCTTTTGATAATTCTGTTTGCCCCGCACCCGGTAGCTACACCATTGTAAGAAGGGTTCCTGTGGCAAATTGTTTTAATGGCGAATGGATCGGCCTTAGTCATGACAACAATGTGTTTGTGGATTTTGGGATGATGATGGTAGTTAACAATAACACAACAATAAGTAACAAGACGGTATATGTTGACACCGTAAATAAAGTCATGTGTGAAGGAGCTGCATACAGCTTTTCAGCCGCATTTATTAATTTGGACTTAATAGATGGGTGGGGACAATGCCCCAATGGCCCGGACTATCCTGAATTTGAATTAAGAGTTGAAGATGGGATGGGGAACTTAATTGCGAAAGATACTTCAGCCCAGATTACTTCTCATTCGCCACCGCCGCCACTTAATCCGAAATATTTTTTCACAGAGGTTTCAGTTGATTTCATCATGCCTGCCGGGATAAGTAAGATGATCCTCAAGGTAACGCTATTACATTCTTATTTCGAATGCGCCGAAGATTTTGCTATTGATGATATTCAACTGCGACCACGGGGCCCGAACCTGGAAATTAAATTTGATAATGAATTGCCGACAACTATTGTGAAAGCAGTCTGCTTTCAGCATAATACAACTTTGTCCATGACGGGGACAATTGAAAACTACTACAATAATACTGTGCTGCAATGGCAACAAAGCACGGACAATGGTCTTACATGGGCAGACATTCCCGGGGCAACAGGGATTACGTATTCCCGGAGCTTTTCTGTTCCAGATACTTTTTTACTCAGGCTGACGGCAGGCGAAGCGGTTAATATAAGCAACCCTAATTGCAGGGTGGCATCAAATAGTTTAAAAATAGAAGTAGATAATATTCCGCAGGGTTATACGATTAGTAATAATTCGCCGGTATGTTCAGGACAGGATCTGATCTTTAATGGAACTGGTGCTACTCATTATGAATGGACAGGGCCCAATGGTTTTTATGATAATGTACCTTATGCACATATCTTTCATTCCACCCTCGAAGATAGTGGCTGGTATTATGCAGATATTTATAGCCGTGGTGGTTGTGTAAAGAAAGATAGTACTCATGTTATCATTATTGGAACGGATGTGCATGCCGGCCCTAACACATCTGTTTGTAAAGGCGAATCCGTAATGCTGATCGCAAGTGAAGGGGTGAGCTATGTTTGGACACCCGCAACAGGATTGTCCAGTACCAATACGATAAGTACCAGAACTACTCCCGAAAAGACAACTACATACACGGTAAAAGTAACTGACAGTTATGGTTGCAGTGATACGGCCCAGGTAGAAGTGAAAGTAGTGAATACAACACAGGTAAAAGCTGTCATTGCGGCGCCGGCCCACTTGTGCAGACCTTACGATTCTTTATCTTTTTCCAGCAGCAGTCTTGGAGATATTACAACCTGGAACTGGAACTTTGGAAACGGGCAAACAAGCAGTGCCAGTAAGCCACCGGCACAGTATTATTCCATACCGGCCGCTCAAAATAGTTTTGTAGCAAGATTGGCAGTTACAGATACCGCCGGCTGTACAGATACGGCATATCACTTTATTACTGCTGTGGATAATTGTTATATCGCTGTACCATCAGCATTCACTCCTAACAATGACGGGAAGAATGACTTTCTCTATCCGTTGAATGCATATAAAGCGATCAATCTTAGTTTCAGGGTATATAACAGAACGGGGCAGCTTGTTTTTGAAACCAAAGACTGGACAAAGAAGTGGGATGGAAAGATCGGTGGAGTGGAGCAAACAACAGGCGTGTATGTATGGATGCTCGATTACAATGATCCGGCCGGAAGAAAAGTAGCACTAAGAGGAACGACAGTTTTAATACGATAAACTAAATACTACGACATGAAACGATTGCTTTTTGGATTTTCATTTATGCTATTGGTATTTTTTGGAATTGCGCAGTCAAAACCATTGTCTGTTACCAAAGGGAAATATGGAGACGGGCCTGACAGCATTGTGCCCGTAGGTGTTATCAAAGGATTGACAGATGATCAATTACTGGAAACTGTGCAGCGGCAAACATTCCGTTTCTTCTGGCATGGCGCACATCCGTATAGCGGACTTGCATTAGAAAGAAGCAATACTGTTCTGGCAGAACATTACTGGGATTATATTAATGAAGCCTGGGATGAACCCAATTTCAGCAAAACACCGTTTGGACCTGATGCAGGTGCAATTGGCGGCACCGGGTTTGGCATAATGAGTACAGTGGTAGCAGTAGAAAGAGGCTGGATCGGAAGGGATACTGCCGTTCGCCGGTTGATCAAGATCGCTGACTTTCTCATCAACGCAGATTGTTATCACGGTATCTATCCGCATTTTATGAATGGAAAGACAGGGAAAGCAATTAAGTTCGACCGGATAGATGATGCAGCAGATATTGTAGAAACATCGTACCTGCTGATGGGTTTTCTGTGTGCAAGAGAATATTTTAATAAAGAAACACCCAGGGAGGTTTATCTCCGCAAACGCATTAACCAGATGTGGGGTGCTGCCAACTGGAAATGGCATACCAACGGGGAAAAGAAATTATACTGGCATTGGAGCCCCAACAATGGCTTTGATATGAACTTCCCGGTATGGGGATACAACGAATGCCTGATAACCTATATTATGGCCGCATCTGCACCCAATGCTGCAAAAGCGATCCCCAAAGAAGCGTACGACGGTACCTGGGCCGGAAGTTTTGGCTTTAAAAACGGAAGGGAATACTATGGATATAAACTGCCATTGGGTAATTATGATAAGGACAAAGGAGGGCCGCTATTCTTTGAGCAATATACTTTCCAGGGAATTGATCCTAACGGGCTGACAGATTCATTGGGCAATGATTATTTCCTGCAGGGGAAAAATCATACATTGATCAACCGGGCTTATTGTATGGAAAATCCAAAGCAGTTCAAAGGGTATAGCGACAAATGCTGGGGCCTGACAGCCGGCGATAGTTACAAAGGGTATGTGGCACATAGCCCGGAAAATGACCGGGGCGTTATTCAGCCAACTGCTGCTATTTCCTCCATGCCGTATACCCCAAAAGAAAGTATGGAAGCCCTGCGCTATTTTTATTATGACCTGGGCGATAAGATATGGAGCAAGTATGGTTTTGTAGATGGGTTCAGCATTCATCACAACTGGTATGCAAAAAGCCACCTGGCTATTGACCAGGGACCCATCATTACCATGATAGAAAATTACCGTACCGGAATGTTGTGGAAATTATTTATGAAAATACCGGATGTGCAAAATGGATTGAAGAGACTGGGATTTAGATCTTCGTGGATAAAAGAATAAGCATATTGAATAAAACAGGTACAAAAATTCATTTTGTGAAAAAAGGATTTTGCATATTAATAGTACTGATCTGTGCGAACAGCCTGTTTGCCCAAAAAATACCCAAAGCCATTTTTGTTATTGCAGATGGCATACCGGCCGACCTGATTGAAAGATTACCGATGCCCAATCTAAAGGCGATCAGTAAGCAGGGAGGATTTGCAAGAGCCTATGTTGGAGGTGAAAAGGGAGGCTACTCTGAAACGCCAACTATTTCAGCAGTAGGATACAATAGTTTACTAACGGGCACCTGGGTAAATAAACACAATGTGTGGGATAATGACATTGCAGCGCCCAATTATAATTACTGGAATATTTTCCGTTTTTTCAAAACCCAATATCCTGAAAAGAAAACAGCTGTTTTTTCCACCTGGATTGATAACCGTACCAAACTCGTCGGGAGTGATGTAGCAGCCGCAGGTAACATTCAGCCAGATTATTATTTTGATGGAATGGAGCTGGATACCTTAATGTACCCCCATGACACCGCCGGTTATTTTTACAATGTGATCGATGATGCGGTAACTGATACTGCAGCTGCGGTTATCAAACGAATGGCGCCGGACCTTAGCTGGGTATACCTTGAATATACAGATGAGATGGGCCACCGGCATGGAAATGGAAAATATCTTACTGATGCTGTACTGATGCTGGATAAGAAACTGGGCAAATTGTGGAAAGCCATACAGTACCGTCAAAAAAACTTCAATGAAGAATGGCAGATATATATCACCACCGATCATGGAAGAGAAGACAATGGATACCATCACGGCGGGCAGGGTGAAAGGGAACGGACCACCTGGATCGCCACCAATGCCAAAGGATTAAATGAGTATTTTTTTAAACAACAGCCCGGCATCGTTGATATCATGCCCACTATGGCCAATTTTTTAAAGGTGACAATCCCGCTACCGGACAGAAGGGAGATTGATGGTATTTCACTGACCGGAAAATTATCTGCCACTAAACTTGAGACATCGGTGGATAATACCACACTACATATCAAATGGAAGATTCACCGAAAAGAAGGTATGGCAAAGATCTGGCTGGCAACAACTAATAAGTATAAAGCAGGCGCCAGGGATGATTATTATTTGGTAAAGGAAGTGCCGGTGGCAAGTGGAAAAGCCAGTGTTGACATAAGCCAGTATCATTCGGACTTTTATAAGCTGGTAATAGAATTGCCCCATAACTATTTGAACAGATGGATACTGTTAAAGCATTAAATATTTATACTAACTAAAAACTTGCACTATGGAACAGAATAACAAAACCAAAGAAGGCATCAGCCGCCAGCAATTTTTGCAACGCACTGCTATGGCAAGTGCAGCCGTCTTGCTTTCGTCACTCGAAAGCTGGGCCCTTACCACTCCTGGCAAAAAGATACGAGTGGCCCTTATTGGATGCGGCAGCGTAAGCAACCGGTATATCCCCAAATTAATGTCTTCGCCGCATATTGAGGTTGTAAGCTTATGTGATATTAAATACGAAAGGGCGGAGGCACAGAATAAATTGTATAATGTAAATGCTGCTACATACCCGCATATCGATAAAATGCTCGCTGGTGTTCCATTTGATATGATGGTAACAACTACCGACATGCAAAAGCATGGAGAACTGAACAAAAAGGCGTTGATGGCAGGTAAGCATGTTTGGAGTGAAAAGCCAATGGCCAATACTTATGCGGAAGGGAAGGCATTATTAGAATTGGCAAAAAGCAAAAAGCTAAGGATATGGGGAGCGCCGGCTGTTGTTAACAGTCCGCAGTTTGAATTTATGAGCAAAACGATTCAGGAAGGAAAGCTGGGAAGAGTTGCCAGTGCACACGGTCAGTATGGCCATACCGGTCCCAGCTGGAGTGCCTTTTTTTATGAAAAGGGTGGCGGCAGTATGCCTGACCTTGGAGTGTATAATATTGCCACCTTAACAGGGCTGTTGGGTCCGGCAAGGTCTGTAATGGCGATGCTGAGTATTGTAAACCCGGAGCGTACGGTAGATGATAAAGGAAAAATAAAAGTGGAAGCAGAAGATAATGCACATATTTTGCTGGAGCATGATAAAAATGTGATCAGCCATGTAATGTGCGGGTTCAATTATTTTGATCCGCATGGACATGAAGCAGGTAACCAATCATTGCATTCCATTCAGATATATGGGGACTATGGCAATATGCGGTTGATCGGGTATGATTGGGAAACAAATGGTGTGATGCTCGACACCTCCTGGACAGAGCCGCCAAAATTAGTAAGCACAGATAAAGGCGGGTATGTATGGCAGGAAGGAGCAAATGTTGTAGGTGAAAGTTTGGTAACAGGTGTTGAACCAAGAATAAATGTGGAGCATGCACTGCATGTGCTGGAGATCATTGAGGCAGCAAGAAAATCATCAGCGACGGGAATGAAAATAAAATTAAAAAGCAAGTTTAAGTTTCCAATGGTATAATTGATAAGCAGAGAATATTGGTATTGACCTGAAAATTCTTAAATACTCCTATGCCAGGTAATAATTTTGATGCAATTGTAATTGGTTCCGGTATCACCGGCGGGTGGGCTGCAAAAGAGCTGACCGAAAAAGGATTGAAGGTCATTATGCTGGAGCGGGGAAAGAACATTGAGCATATCAAAGATTATGTTATCACCAACCAGCACCCATGGGAGTTTGCACACCGCGGTAGTCCCACCCGGCAAATGACAGAAGAATACCCGGTATTAAAAAGAGATTACCCGTTGAATGAACGAAACCTGGAATGGTGGGTGAATGAAAAAGAAAGCCCTTTTACAGAAGTAAAAAGATTTGATTGGTTCAGGGGCTATCATGTAGGTGGCCGCTCTTTAATGTGGGGCAGGCAAAGTTACCGGTGGAACAGGTGGGATTTTGAAGCCAATGCAAAAGAAGGTATTGCCATCGACTGGCCCATCCGCTATGAAGAGCTGGCACCCTGGTATAGTTATGTAGAAAAATTTGCCGGCATCAGTGGTAGCAAAGAAGGACTCGATGTGTTACCTGATGGAGAATTTTTACCACCAATGCAAATGAATTGTGTGGAAAAAGATGTGGCAGAACGATTAAAGAAATTATATAACGGCCACCGGCCGTTGATCATTGGCAGAAATGCGAATCTTACCGTACCGCATAACGACCGGACCAATTGCCAATACCGGAATAAATGCTGGATGGGCTGTCCCTTTGGTGGATACTTTAGTACGCAATCCGCTACATTGCCGGCAGCGATGAAAACGGGAAACCTTACGCTTCGCCCCTGGAGCATTGTTACCAGAATTTTGTACGACAAAGACAAACAAAAAGCTACCGGTGTAGAAGTGCTGGATGCGGTAACGAATCAAACATATACCTATACGGCAAAAATTATTTTTCTGAATGCCTCCGCATTCAATAGCACCTGGGTATTAATGAACAGTGCTACTGATGCCTGGCCGGATGGATTGGGAAGCAGCAGTGGTGAATTGGGACACAATGTAATGGACCATCATTTTAAAGCAGGTGCCAGCGGAAGAGTGGAGGGGTATGAAGACAAATATTATTATGGCCACCGGCCCAATGGTGTGATCGTACCCCGGTATCAAAATGTGTACGAGGATAAGTGGGATTACCAAAGAGGATTTATGTACCAGGCAGGTGCTGAAAGAGGCAACTGGTTTCGCAACATGGCGGAACTGAGCATCGGCGGTGACTTTAAAGATGCACTTTGTGAGCCTGGCGAATGGACAATGGGTATGAACGCATTTGGCGAAATGCTGCCCGATCACAGCAATATGATATCATTGGACAAAAGCAAAAAAGATAAATGGGGATTACCCATATTAGCTATTGATGTGGAATTGAAGGAAAATGAAAAAAAGATGCGGAAAAGTATGATGGAAGACGCCAAAGAAATGCTGGAGGCTTGTGGAGTAAAAGAAGTACAAATGTGGGATAATGATTATGCACCTGGCATGGGCATACATGAAATGGGGACGGCAAGAATGGGAAGAGAAGCAAAAACCTCCGTGCTTAATGCACACAACCAGGTGTGGGATGCAACCAATGTGTTTGTTACAGACGGAGCTTGTATGACATCATCGAGTTGTGTGAACCCCTCATTGACCTACATGGCGCTTACAGCAAGGGCTGTTGATTTTGCCGTAAATGAATTGGAAAAGCAAAATTTGTAATATTTAGAAATACCCGAAAAGGGAAAATATGGAACGAAGAGAATTACTCAAAATGATTGCCTTGCTTACCGGCGGTGTTGTTATTGGCGGAGAGGTATTTCTTTCCGGGTGCAAGAACACAGGAGGATCAGCTATTGATTTTTCAAAAGAAATGGTGGCGCTGCTGGATGAAGTAGGCGAAACAATTTTGCCCAGAACGAATACCCCGGGGGCCAAAGATGCTGCCATCGGGCTGTTTATGAAAACTATCGTAACAGATTGCTATACGGAAGCCGATCAAAAAATATTTACTGCAGGAATAAAAGAATTGGAAGAACGCTGCCACGAAAAATATAAAAAGGATTTTTTAAGTTGTGCCAGCGAACAGCGGACCGGGCTGATCAAACAGATAGACAGTGAAGCCAAACAGTACAATATAAAGAAGTATGCAGCAGATGCAGAAAAGAGCGCCACTACAAAAGGCACATTAGAGTATAAAAAAGATATTATGCCGGATCACTGGTTTACACAAGTAAAACAGCTGACACTGTGGGGATTCTTTACTTCCGAAGCGGGGGCATCACAGGCATTGCGCTATTTGCCTGTGCCCGGCCGGTACGATGGATGCGTGGATTATAAAAAAGGAGACAAGGCCATCTATCCTTCCTATTAATTAAAAACAGTTATTCATGAATTTAGCAATTCTTGGTTCCGGATTTATTTCAAGATTCTACGCCGACTCCCTGGTAGCACAGCGCAGAAAGGATATCATTACAACCGTCTATAGCAGAACAATGGCGAATGCAAAAAAATTTGCCGCTGATTATTCTATTCCTAACTACACAGACAGCATAAAGGAATGTGTGGCGCATAAGGATGTGGATGCCGTAATAATTGGTTTGTCAAACGATATGCACCTGGAAGCGGTGCTGGCTTGTGCAGCAGCAGGTAAACATGTACTTTGCACAAAGCCATTAGGCCGTACGGCGCAGGAAGCCTTGCAGATGTTGCAGGCGGTTGACAAAGCCGGTATCGTTGGCGGCTACCTGGAAGACCTTTGTTATACGCCTAAGTTTTTAAAATCATTGGCAAGTGTAAAAAATGGAGCCATCGGTGAAGTGATCTGGACCAAAAGCCGGGAAACACATCCCGGCCCTCACAGTGATTGGTTTTGGGACAAAGAAAAATCGGGAGGTGGCTGCATGATCGACCTGGGCTGTCATTGTGTGGAGATCAGCAGAAATTTTATTGGTAAAAACATAAGACCGGTTGAAGTAATGTGCTGGGCAGATACCAGGGTACACCCTATTGATGCAGAAGATAACGCTATTGGATTAGTGAAGTATGAAAATGGTGCCATCGGCCAGTTTGAAGTAAGCTGGACATTCCGGGGAGGTATGGACCTCCGGGATGAAGTGATGGGAACCGAAGGAACTATCTGGGCCAATAATTTTTTGCGGACCGGGTTCGAAATGTTCACTACCGGCAAAGGAGGAGATTATATTGCTGAAAAAGCAGAAAGCAATACCGGCTGGCTATTTCCGGTAGGAGATGAAGTACATGAGCTGGGATACAGTCATATGTTTACAGATATGTTTGATGCTATTGATAAAAAAACCGAACCCGCCGAAACTTTTTATGACGGCTATATTGTAAATGCTATTTTAGATGCGGCATATCTTTCTGCTAAAACAAAAAATTGGGAGCCTGTACAGTTGAAAGAATGGAGAGGAAAAAGTGAGACCGCTATAGCCCGGCAACTGACTGATTACGATGCCGACCATTACCTGGTAAAGGAAGAGGTGCTTCCCTCCGGAGAAAAGAAGTATATCATTAAAAATAAAAAAACAGGGTCAATAGAAAAAAGATAATGGCAATACTTGAAAATAAGAACCTCGTGGTTGTTGGCGGTACTACCGGCTTGGGATTATCGGCTGCAAAAGCATGCATTGCAGCAGGGGCCAGGATAGTGGTGGTGGGGAGAAACCCGGAAAGCTGTGCTGATGCCGGAAGAGAATTAGGTGCCAATGCAGAAGCGATTAGTGCAGATGCAACAATGGCAGAAACAGCAGTTGATGCTATTGAGAAATGTATTAAAAGATTTGGAAGCTTTGATGGTTTGTACCATGTAGCCGGTGGAAGTGGAAGAAAAATGGGAGATGGGCCTTTGCATGAACTTAGTTTGGAAGGATGGAATAAAACACTCGAACTGAATCTTACGTCACTCATGTTATCAAACCAGGCGGCGGTCAGAAAATTCATAGAACTAAAAACAGGGGGAACAATTTTGAATATGGGTTCTGTATTAGGATACGCCCCTTCACCCAAATTCTTTTCCACGCATGCATATGCTGCTGCCAAAGCGGCTATCATTGGATTTAGTAAATCAATTGCAGCTTATTATGCCACGAATAATATTCGGGTAAATGTGATCGCACCTGCACTGGTGGAAACGCCGATGGCACAGCGGGCGGCCAATGACCAGGAGATCCTGGCATTCATAAAAACAAAACAACCTTTGGATGGTGGGCGGATCGGAGCACCCGAAGACCTGAATGGACTGGTAGTATACTTTATGAGCGATCTTTCAAAATTCACCACCGGCCAGATGGTAGCTGTGGATGGTGGTTGGTCAATAAGTGAAGGACAGTCAGTATAAAAGAAACGTAACGATGAATTCTGTAACCATTGGAATTGATTTAGGCGGCACCCGCATCAAGGCAGTAGCGATAGATGCCGGTGGAAATGTTCTGCACGAGAATTATCAGCCTACAAATGATGGAGATGATGTTGTTTGGAAAAATGCGGTAGCAGCAGCTGTAAATGAACTTCAGGCGATCTTAAAAACAGGTAAAATAAGTATCGGCTTATCGGCACCTGGCTTACCCGATGCTGGTAACACCTGCATTGCCTGTATGCCGGGAAGAATGCAGGGCCTGGAAAATTTTAACTGGAGTAAGTTCTTGCAGCATCCAACTTATGTGCTGAATGATGCCGTGGCAGCCATGATGGGGGAAGCAAAATTCGGCGCAGCGAAAGATAAAAAAAATGTGGTGATGCTGACGCTGGGAACAGGTGTGGGCGGTGCCATACTGATCGATGGAAAACCTTACCAGGGAGCTATGAACAAAGCAGGCCATATCGGCCATATGGTTATTAACGATGAAGGTGATTGTGATGTAACTGGTATGCCCGGCAGCCTGGAAGAATGTATTGGTAATTGTACGGTTGAAAAAAGAAGCAAAGGAAAATTTACTTCCACTCATGAAATGCTGAGCGCATATAAGAATGGAGATGCTTTTGCAAAAGAGGTTTGGTTGAAATCAGTAAGACAGCTGGGTGCAGGACTTGCTTCTATCGCAAACATTTTATCGCCGGAAGTAATTGTTCTGGGTGGTGGTATCACACAGGCAGGCGACGATTTGTTTTTGCCATTAAATGAATTTATGAAGCAGTTTGAATGGCAGCCCGTGGGCAGAACAACGGAAATTGTAAAAGCGGTTTATGGAGATATGGCAGGTGCCATTGGCGCTGCCAGCTTTGCAATGAGTAAAGCAAACGCTTAAAAATAAGTTGGTATGGGTAATGAGTTGGTTCAAAAATTAATTAGCAGGTACAGGTCTGGCTACAGCCTGGAGCAACCCTTTTATACCAGTGCAGAAGTCTTTGATGCTGAATGGGAACATATCTGGAAAAAGAACTGGCTCTTTGCAGGCAACATTGCACAAATACCAAAGCCCGGCGACTATTTTTTATACAACTTACAGAAAGATGCCATTATTATTATACGGGGCAATAAAGGAGAAGTGCATGCACATTATAATACCTGTACGCACCGCGGCTCGGCTATTTGCTTGGAGCAAAGCGGACATACAGCAAAGCTGATCTGCCCGTACCACCAATGGGTATTTGATAAGGACGGCACTTTATTAAATGCCCGGATGATGCCGGATGATTTTTGCAAAGAAGAGTATAACCTGCGGCCGGTGCAGGTACAGGTGGTAAAAGGATTGATCTTTATTTCATTGGCGGCTGAAGCACCTGATTTTACAGCAATCTCAAAAAGCCTGGCTCCTTACCTGGGACCGTATAAGATCGAAAATGCAAAAGTGGCCTGTATTAAAAATTACACCTTGAATGCCAACTGGAAACTGGTGGCCGAAAATTTCCGGGAGTGTTATCATTGCGGTGGTGCACATCCGGAGTATTGCAGTGCAGTAATTGGCGCCAACCTACGAGAAGATACCAATGAACTCACATTGTCAAAACAAAAGACGTGGAAAGAAAAAGAACTTGCTGTTGAGTTGGTAGAAGTAACACCGGGTACAACAACATATGCTGTCCGTTATCCATTACGTCCCGGAGTAGAGAGTTATAGTATTGACGGGAAAAAGGTATCGGTACCAATGGGCGATCATAAGGACCATGATGCCGGTGTGGTAGGGTTGGTGAACTATCCTAACTTCTGGATGGATGCCGTTAGTGATTATGTATGGACCATGAAGGTTACCGCTGTCACTGCGGCCACTACTGATGTGGAATTTTGCTGGCTGGTAGATGAAAAAGCAACGGAAGGGAAAGATTACAGCCTGGGTCACCTGACAGCTTTTTGGGAGATAACCGGGGACCAGGACGGCAAGTTGTGTGAAAATAATTTCAAAGGCATTCAAAGTAATGCGTACCGGTCTGGCCCATATGCACCTGTAGAAGACCAGGTAATAAATTTTGTGGACTGGTGTGTGGGGCAATTAAAGGAGAACTAGGTTGCTGATCATACAAGAGTTTTTTCCTTCACCTTTTTCATAAAGACAGCCAGCAACAAGGCCACCCCGGCCACAATGGCAGCATTGAGTAAAAAAATGGCAGACAACTTCATATTTAGTTTTGATAAATAGCCTGTCCAGTAATTTCCTGCAATAGCGCCTGCGCCAAAGTAAGCAACATATAACAACGATTGCCCGGTGGCCAGCCATTTCTCATCTACCAGTTTATTCACGTACTCCACACACACCACCCAGAATAAAGACCAGGAGATACCATGCAGCAATTCAACCGGTAGTGCGGCTACCGGATTTTTAATGATACTGTACAACAACATACGGATCGCTGTTGCGATCACGGTTAGTATCAGCGTTGTTTTTAAACCCAGCCGTAAAATGATGCGTGCAGAAAAATAAAATAGCGGTAATTCACATAAACCCTGGAATGATAAGCCATAACCTACCAGGGAAGCAGAAGCCCCGTTTTCTTTCATGTATAAAGAATAGAAGTTCCAGATGGTAGTGGCGCCGGTGGAAACAAGAAACACACAAGCCAGTAAAAACAGCAGGGAACGATCTTGCAGTACACTCCTGATATTGATAAATGAACTTCCCTCTATGCTTGCTTTTTCTTCGCTGTCGTTTTTTAGCAGTAAAGCGATAATAAAAAAAAGAAACATACTGATGGCAGATACAATGAAGATCATACGGATATTGATAGAATCAATTACCTGCCCGGTGATGATGCCGGTAACAGCCCAGCCTGCAGCACCGGCAATGCGAAGTGATCCATACGAAAATTTTGGGTTAGCCTTTGCTAACCGGAGCGACAGACTGTCCAGCACCGGCTGTATGGTATTATAAAAAATGGACATGAAAATGGTGACGGCTATCAGCCAGGTAAACCCACCATTATATAAATAACCCAGGTAACTAATAGAGGAAAAAAAGGAGGCGATCAGTAATGATCTTTTGTAACCAAATTTATCTGCCAAAAATCCGTATAATGGCTGAACAGCAATCATCATTATTGGTGTGATACTGAGCATCTGGCTGGTTTCGGTTTCCGTTAAGCCATGATCTTTACAGAAATCTGCTAATACCGGTAACCAGGATGCCGTACAACAAAACACCAAAAAGTACAAAGCCCGTAAGATGGATGCTTTTTGTTGCTTCATCAGTTTGATTTGGTAGTAAGTAATGAAGCCGCTTCTTCATCCACAAATACAAATCCATTTTGGTGTTGTTGCATAATGCTGGCAGGAAAAGAGGAGTTTATCTCTCCTTCCACTGCTCTTTTTATAACCGCAGCTTTTGCCGTACCATTTGCCATCAGCAATACTTTTTTTGCCGCCATCAAATGACCCAATCCTAATGTGATCCCCTTTTTTAAAGACATAGGTTGCGTAAAATATTTTTGACCAACACTGGTGGTTGTCTCATCCAGTTCAATAACATGAGACAAAAGGTTGAAATCAACACCGGGTTCATTGAAACCAATATGCCCGTTCATGCCAATGCCAACGATCATCAGGTCAATACCTCCTTTTTCAGGAATGATCTTATCCATCCGGACACATTCATTTTCCAGGTCTTTGGATAACCCATTAAACAAATGATATTGAGCAGTTGAAATACCGAGGGGTTCAAAAATCCTTGTTTTAAAATCATAATGACAACTGCCCGAAGTATCCGG
Organism: uncultured Chitinophaga sp.; assembly: GCA_964443345.1. Lineage (GTDB taxonomy): Bacteria > Bacteroidota > Bacteroidia > Chitinophagales > Chitinophagaceae > JJ008. The sequence continues at coordinate 2,032 of CAYUCU010000048.1, read as the reverse complement.
GCCAAGACCCACCCACTCATCCAGCCCGATAAAAAAGAATCGGGACGTATCCAGGTCGAGGGCTGTAGCTTTTTGAACAAATAATTCACAGGCGAGTTTGGGAGAGTTGCCCGAGGCCAGGCAAATAACAGCTGTCGGTTTTTCCTGTATCAACCGGTGAATCTCATCTGCCACAAATGCCGAAAGCAGGGGGTAAGTTGGGAAAACAGAAACTTTCATAATGGGTTTTGATTGTCTTTTTTCAATGAAAAACAGCTTCCGGAAATAACTTTTTCAGAAACGGAAGAATTTTCGATAAGATAAGAAAAATCAATGAGTTATTGGGCCTGAATCAACTATTTTATTGTAAATTTAAAGCCCGCTATTTACCCAGCTTAATTGAGAAAAAATGAATCTTACGGACACCTATTTGGATAAATGTTCAGCAATCATTCAACGGATAAGAGCGCAGCAAAACGAGGTGCAACAAGCAGCCGGCTGGTTTGCCAAAAGCATTCTCGCCGGCAGGATGGTACATCTTTTTGGTTCAGGACACAGCCGCATCATGGTAGAAGAAATGTGGCCCCGGTATGGATCATTTCCCGGATTTAATCCCATCGTGGAATTATCACTCACTTATCACAACAATGTAGTAGGTGCTAACGGGCAACGCCAGGCCATGTTTCTTGAAAACGTACCGGGACTGGCAGAAAGGATCCTCCGGAATTTTGGGCTGAATGAAAAAGACACCGCCCTTATCATCTCTTCCAGCGGGTGCAATATTGTTCCCATTGAAATGGCTGAATTGTTTCAGCAGAAAAAAATAAAAGTAGTAGCTGTAGTAACAAAAGAACATGCAGAGAAAAGCAGCAGCAAAAGAAGTGATGGTAAAAAACTGACTGATTTTGCCGACCTGGTAATTGATACCGGCGCACCTGCCGGTGATTCTATGATACAGGTGGAAGGATTGGAAACACCGGTATCACCCGGCTCTACAGTTGGCGGTATCATTATTATCAATAGCATTAAAGCCGAATTGGCAAAACTTCTAACAGAAGCCGGCCAGCCTCCTAAAGTATTAACAGCAGGATGTGTGGTGGGAGCAGAAAAAGCTACCGCACTATTTGAAGCGGCTTATGATGAACATGCTCATCGTATGGCAGTATTATACAAGAACGCCGGGCAACAGGCAAACAATTAATCTGTATAAAAACCCTAGGACAAATTTTAGTATGGAAAACTTACCAATCAGGACCACTGTAGTAGGAAGCTATCCTTTTCCCGGATGGCTGGAATTTGCTTCGCAAAACTTAAATAAGTTTGGTGCTGCTGATATTGAAGAAATGATCGAGGATGCCGTGATCGCTGCAATACATGACCAGGTGACGGCCGGCCTGGATGTGATAACCGATGGTGAACAAACAAGACTGGATTTCAACTTATCTTTTTATGGCTATATAAAAGGGATTGAAAACAACGAATCAGAAACAAGAAAATTCGGCCCGCCCGCCCACGACCAGCGGGGCAAAAATTCAATAACGGGAGAACTGTCAGCACCCAACGGACTGGGCGCAGTAAAAGAATTTTTACGATTGAAGAAACTGGCGCCTGCCGGGCCAATATTAAAAGCAAGTGTGCCGGGCCCTTATACACTAAGCGGAAGGCTATTGCCAAACGCCACTTACAAAAACCGGTTTGAAATCACCGAAGCATTATTACCAATAGTGCGCAGTGAACTGGAAGCCCTGGTGGCAGCGGGTTGTACCGAAATAACAGTGGATGAGCCCAGCATGAGTTGCTACGCCTATAAAGAAGACACCAAAAAATTTGTTGACATCTTTAACCGGACAGTAAAACCTGTTGTGGGAAAATGCAATCTCAGCACCCATTTGTGTTTTGGCAATTTTAAAGGAAGGCCCGTTGGGTACAGAAGTATCAAACCCATGCTGCCCGACTTTTTGGATATGACGGTGGATGAGATCCATATCGAAATGGCCAACCGGGAGTTTGCAGAAATAGAATTGCTGCAGCCATTTGCAGAAAAAATGCATGT
>CAYUCU010000047.1:0-21566 GCA_964443345.1 uncultured Chitinophaga sp. | reverse complement strand
TATGAAACTGGATGACATCACCAGTACCAACCCGGTAGCTGTTGGGGACTGTATTGAAATGGAGATCGAGTCTGAAGAAAGCAATACTGCCATCATTGATGAGATATATGACCGCCATAACTATATCAACAGGCAATCACCCCGTCATAAACACCAGCATCATATAGTAGCGGCCAATCTCGACCAGTCATTATTAGTGGCTACACTGAAAGAACCTAAAACCTCCCAGGGGTTCATCGACCGTTTCCTTGTGGCATCAGAAATGTATCATGTACCGGCCCTGATCGTTTTCAATAAATTGGATCTGTACAAAAAAAAGGAGCTGGAGAAATATGAGCAATGGAAAGCCATGTATGAAGCGGTGGGCTATAAAGTACTGCTGATAAGTGCGGTGCAGAATAAAGGCGTGGAAGAAGTGGTAGAATTATTAAAAGATAAAACAACGCTGATCAGTGGCCATAGTGGCGTAGGTAAATCTTCTTTGCTGAACGCCATCTTCCCGGAAATAAAATTAAAGACACAGGATGTAAGTGGCTGGAGTGGTAAAGGGCAGCACACCACCACATTTGCAGAAATGTACGACTTGCCCCAGGGCGGAAGAATAATTGATACACCAGGTATGAGGGAGTTTGGATTAGTTGATATTGAAAAACAGGAAGTATCGCATTATTTTCCAGAGATGCGGGACAGATTAAATAATTGTCAATTCAATAATTGCCTGCATTTTAATGAACCTGGTTGTGCCATCAAAGAGGCGACAGCAAACGGGATCATACATGAGGACCGGTATGTGAGCTACATTAATATTATGGAAAGTATAGAGAAGAAAAGTTATTGATACGGCGGTATCAAAAGTAGCTTACGTAAAACACTTTAATCAGGCTGATGATTCAATTAAGCAATATTCCGGCGTTCTTCAGTAAACATTTTTCCTTCCAGTGCACCGGCCAGTTCCACTACTGCTTTATTGTCTTTGTTTAAAGCGTCACGGGTTTTGGTGGGGAAAATTGAAATACCATTGTAGATACTGTAATGAAGGGTCAGGTTATGTCCTTTGAAACGGAAGTCCCAGTCTATGGTATCAAAATCATCTTCTTTGTTGGAAAATTTGACATCAAAGTCCTGGCTAAGCACATTCGCAACTCTGTAGAATTGTTTTAGTCCGCCATCATCTGAAATAATGGCTTCGGTGCAGCCGAGTGAGGTTCGTAGGGTGAGGCTCATAGTTAAGGTGTTTAATTAAATTCATAGACACGATAGTTTATGAATTCGCTGCATTCAACGCCATTAACTCTTAAATTTCTTAGCCTTTTTTGCCGATTTGGTGGCTTCGGGATCGCCGCTGAGTATTTTTTCGGCGCCCACATTTTTTCCATTACTGGGACAACCGCTTTTGCGCTTGAACATGCTGCTCAATTTACCACAGGATGACAGCAGGATGGTGAGACTCAGCGCCAGGGTAAGAATTCTAAGGTTTTTCATTGATTACAGGTTACTTGTACAACGAATTTAATAACAAATAATTGTTTTTTATATAGGAAAGTTACGAGTCAGACAAGAGCTCAGGGGCAACCCCATGAGTCTCAGTAACTAATTCGCAACTCATCGCTATCAGCTCATAGCTTTTATCTAAACCAATCCGCATACCGAACATAATTGTCAGCGATCCGGTTGATCTCCCCGCTGATCAGTTCCTGCGAAATATCCTTCACTTTTTTAGCAGGCACACCGGCATAAATGCTTCCCGACTCACAAATCGTATTCTCCAGTACTACAGCACCCGCAGCAATGATCGTATTGCTGTGCACCACAGCATTATCCATCACTATAGCGCCCATGCCTATCAGTACATTATCATGAACCGTACAGCCATGCACTATTGCATTATGTCCAATCGAAACATTATTTCCGATGGTTGTCCCGTATTTCTGAAAAGTGCAATGGATACAGGCACCATCCTGTACATTCACTTTATTTCCCATTTTTATGAAATTCACATCACCCCGCACCACGGTATTGAACCAAAAACTGCAATCATTCCCGGCAATTACGTTGCCGACGATAGTGGCATTAGGAGCCAGGAAACAGTTCTCGCCAAACCGGGGATGTTTATCTTCTACAGGTAGTAGTAAAGCCATAGATAAATATGAATTAGTAATTAAAGATTAATAATTGTTTTTTGAGGAAACATCGTTTCTTGCTGTTTGCCGTTAGACGGGTTCTATTAAGCAAATATGCTGAATCTTTGCGTTCTTTGTACGGTCATTGGTAACCAATCAATTGCTATTTTCTTTATGAATCAACGGGAATTATTTCTCCGCCACCTGGCCCAAACCTCATCAGCTCCGCTTGCACTGGAAATTGTAAAAGCAGATCGCTGCAACTTATATGATGCAGCCGGGAAAGAGTATATTGACCTCATTGGCGGCATCAGTGTGGCCAATGTGGGACATCGCCATCCCAAAGTAATAGCAGCCATTCAGCAGCAACTGGAAGCGTACCTGCACATTATGGTCTATGGCGAATTTATAGAAACGCCGCAAGTACAATATGCCAAATTGCTGACTGACAATCTACCAGAATCACTTAACTCCGTCTATTTCACCAACTCTGGCGCCGAAGCTGTGGAAGGAGCGATGAAGTTGGCAAAACGGGCTACCGGAAGAACGCAGATCGTTGCATTCAATCAATCTTATCATGGCAGCACACAAGGCGCATTGAGTGTGATGGGAGATGAATATTGGAGAAATGCCTACCGCCCTCTTTTGCCCGGTATACTGCATTTGGAATATAATTCATTTGAGTCACTGGCTGAAATAACGGAACAAACAGCCTGTGTGATAGCAGAAACCGTGCAGGCAGAGGCTGGAATAATTGTTCCATCAAAAGAATGGATACAGGCTTTGCGGAAAAAATGTACGGCAACAGGAACCTTGCTGATCTTCGATGAGATACAAACCGGCTTTGGGCGTACGGGTACCCTTTGGGGCTTTCAGCATTTTGATAACATTCCCGATATCTTATTATTAGGTAAGGCATTAGGTGGTGGCATGCCCTTGGGCGCCTTTATTGCCGGCAAGAAGTTGATGGATCTTTTTGCGGAAAACCCGGTACTGGGCCATATCACCACTTTCGGCGGCCACCCGGTTTGCTGTGCGGCAGGAATGGCAGCGATGCGTGTATTGCTGGAGGAAGAATGGCTGGGCCAGGTACAAAAGAAAGAGCAATTGATCCGTTCTTTATTGATACATCCTAAAATAAGGAAGGTACGGTCTTTTGGACTGTGGGCCGCACTAGAATTTGATTCTTTTGAGACGAATAAAAAGGTAATTGATACCTGTATTGCTAACGGTATCCTGACGGACTGGTTCTTATTTGCCTCTCATTGCCTCCGCATATCTCCCCCGCTTATGATCAGCGAGCGACAAATAAGGACAAGCTGTGCCACTATCCTGTCTGCCTGTGAATAATTATTTTGAAAAGGACTTTGATGAGAATGGTTTTTCCTTATCTTGAGACAGATTAACTAATTGTAAATTAAAACTACAGCTATGAAGAAAGTACTTTTCCTTTTTGCAACTGTTGCTTTTTTTGCCACCACATTTGCAAGCACTACACCTGTTTCCGGCAAAGACCCCGTTCTTCACGCAGATAAAATGTTCTTCCCTGTTGGAAAAACAGGAAAAACAGTTTCATTATTAGAGTTGTCTAAAATCAGTGTGAAAGAATTGCAGGAACTCACTGGCCAAAAGATGAATTTCTTTGATAAAGCTAAATTCAGAATTGCCCAGAAAAAACTCAGGGATAATATCAACAGTGATGGTACTATCAGCAACAAAAAAATTCAAAAGGCCCTTACTAAACAAAAGGGTGGGGAGACCGGTTTTCATTTCGGAGGTTTCGCTCTTGGCTTTTTTCTCGGAATCATTGGCGTTGTTATTGCTTATGTCATCAATGATGATTACAAGCGCAACCGGGTAAAATGGTCCTGGATCGGATTTGGTATCGCCCTGGTATTGAACATTATCCTGATCGTTGCCGTATTTAATAGCGTTGACTAATACAAGTTCAGTATAAATAAAAAGAGCCAAACTTAGTTTGGCTCTTTTTATTTGTGCACTATCGTCCTCATATTTGTTTAAAAAGAAAAGCTGCCAGCAAAGCACCGGCAATGGGCCCTGCCACCGGTATCCAGCTGTATCCCCAATCACTGTCTCTTTTCCCAGCCACCGGCAAAATGAAATGTGCGATCCTTGGCCCCAGGTCTCTTGCAGGGTTGATAGCATACCCGGTAGGACCGCCCAGTGAAAGGCCGATTCCTAAAACCAATAAAGCAACAGGTAAGGCATCCAATGTGCCTAGCGATGCAGCAGCGGGAGACATGGAGAGTGCGCCGAATACTAATACAAAGGTTCCAACGATCTCTGTTATCAAATTATGACGAACACTTCTGATCGCCGGGGCAGTACAAAATACGGCCAGCTTCAGGTCCTTATCCGTTGTCTCAATGAAATGCTGTTTATAACACAGCCAGACAATGGTTGCGCCTGCAATAGCCCCGGCAAACTGACCGGTAATATATGGTAACACCAACTCAGCTTTCGTTTTTCCGAATGCGGCATCTGCAAGTGTAAAGGCAGGGTTCAAATGGCCACCACCGCCAAAGTGCACCGAAGCGTACACGCCAAGGAATACGGCCATGGCCCAACCTAAAGTGATAACGATCCAGCCACTGTTCTGGCCTTTGGTTTTATTTAAGACCACATTGGCCACTACTCCATTACCCATGATGAGCAGTAGAGCAGTACCAATAAATTCACCTAAAAAAGGAGTCATAAGCAATCTGTTTAAGTTGGAAGATAATTGTTAGCTATTTTATTAAAGTTATCGATTTGTTCAGTTACCCATGTGTCACTCTTCCCTGTTTCCTCTGCCATCAGCTGCGCCACCAGCGGGGCAATTAAAATGGCAGCCCGTGCATCCAGCAGCAATTGCCGGGTTCTCCGGGATAAGAAGTCTTCCACCGTCATGCACATTTCTTTACTTGTTGCCAGTCTTATAAGTGTTCTTAATTCTTCGTTGGTTAAGGATGTTGTAGTGGCCGGACTACTATTTTCATCCTGGCCATCCAGCACCAGTTCTTTTGTGATACAAGGACTTTCTGGCAGACCGGCATTTCCTATGGCAATATCAATTACACCTTCTGCCATTCTCCGGTAAGTGGTCCATTTACCCCCTGTCACAGTTATCATTCCCGATTCACCAATGGACACCAGGTGATCCCTTGATAATGCTGCTGTTTTCTTACTCTTACCTTTTACTAAAGGTCTCAAACCGGCAAACATACTTCTTACATCGCTGCGTTGCGGGTCTTTGGTAAGGTACCGGCCAATATGCTGCAGGATAAAATCAACTTCCTCCTGCAGTGGCACCGGTTCTTCTGAAATGAGGGTTACAGGTGTATCCGTTGTTCCCAATACAATTTTGTTGTGCCAGGGAACAGCAAACAATACCCGGCCATCATCTGTCCGGGGGATCATGATGGCTGTATCACCGGGCAGAAATTCTTTATCAACCACTAAATGTATTCCCTGGCTGGGATTGATGATGGGCTCATGCCTGGCATCATCCATCCTCATGATAAAGTCTGTAAAGACACCTGTGGCATTAATGACTACTTTACTTTTTACTTCATATTCCTTGCCGGTGAAATGGTCTTTTACCCAAACGCCACAAACCTTTTGTTGCAACTTTAACAAGCCGGAGACAGGAAAATAATTCAACAGAATGGCACCATGGTGAGCTGCAGTACGGGCAATGCTGATCGCCAGCCTGGCATCATCAAATTGTCCGTCGTGGTATAAAACGCCTCCCTTAAGATCTTCAGGGTCAAGAGTAGGTGCCAGTTGCAGTATTTCTTCTTTTGATAAAAATTGCGAGGGCCCCAATCCTAATTTTCCTGCCATCTTATCATATATCTTCAGCCCGATGCCATAAAATGGCTTTTCCCACCATTTATAATTGGGCACCACGAACTTTTGGTTGTGAACGATATGCGGTGCATTCTTTAACAAGAGGCCTCTTTCCTTTAATGCTTCCATCACCAGTTTGATATTTCCCTGCTGCAGGTACCGTACGCCACCATGTACCAGCTTAGTGCTGCGGGAAGAAGTGCCTTTTGCAAAATCATGTTGCTCAAACAACACTGTTTTTAATCCTCTCGATGCCGCATCGAGTGCAGTACCCAACCCGGTGGCCCCGCCGCCGATAATGCAAACGTCCCATTCGGGTTGGGATTCTAATTGCTGTATCATGTATTGACGGTTCATGGTTGAATGCTGAAAGGCAACGGATGTCACCCTGAGTTTATCGAAGGGTGATTCAAGAAACGTTTTTATTTGATTTAGCTAATTTTTTTATTTCCTCCCAATCTCTGTTAAACAATGCTTCTTTCTTTTTTCTTGACCAGCCTTTTATTTGCTTTTCCCAGGCAATGGCATTATTAATATCATGAAAATGCTCTTCATATTTTAGCTCTACTGGTCTTCTTTTGAAAGTGAAACAACTTTCAATGTAGCCGGTATTATGTTCCCACAATCTTCTTTCCAGGTCATTTGTTACTCCTGTATAATAAAATCCATCTTTACATTGAACAATATAAACGTAATAATTGTGGCCTGTTTTCATATTTATCATTTCGTTTGACACCCTTCGATAAACTCAGGGTGACAGCAGCGTTGCATTACTTTTCAGCCCATGCAATAGAAGCCTTCACCGCCCTTTGCCACCCATTCACCAACCCCTTTCTTTTGTTTTCATCCATTACCGGAGAAAATTCTTTATCTACCAGCCATTGCTCCTGTATCTCCTTTACATTTTTCCAATAACCCACTGCCAGTCCGGCTAAATAAGCAGCACCCAGTGCTGTTGTTTCTGTCACTTTTGGCCTTACCACTTTGGTATTCAGAATGTCGCTTTGAAATTGCATGAGTTGGTTATTCACCGTAGCGCCGCCATCTACTCTTAGTTCTTTAATATGAATACCAGAATCTGCTTCCATAGCTTTCAGCACATCATAGGTTTGATAAGCAATACTGTCTAATGCCGCCCGTGCAATGTGTGCATTGCTGCTTCCTCTTGTTAATCCAAAGATGGTTCCCCTGGTATACTGGTTCCAGTGTGGAGCACCGAGGCCCGCAAATGCCGGAACTAAAAACACCCCTTCTGTATCGGGCACTTGTGCAGCTAATTTTTCCACTTCAGCAGAAGTGCGGATGATCTTCAGCTCATCCCGCAGCCATTGCACTACAGCTCCCGCAATGAATACACTTCCTTCCAGTGCATATTCAGTTTTGCCATCGATCTGCCAGGCAATAGTGGTGAGTAAATTATTATTAGATGTTATCGCTTTTTCCCCGGTGTTCATCAGCATAAAGCAACCGGTGCCATACGTGTTCTTTACCATGCCGGGTTGAGTACACATTTGTCCGAATAATGCAGCCTGCTGATCACCGGCAATACCGGCAATGGGGATCCGGGAATCGGGAATGATATTCCCTGTTACACCATATATCTTACTGCTCGGTTTTACTTCCGGCAAAAGGGATGCAGGAATATCAAAGAGTTTCAACAGGTCTTCATCCCATTGCAGGGTATGAATGTTGAACAGCATCGTCCGGGAGGCATTGGACACATCGGTTACATGCACGTCACCATTGGTGAGTTTCCAGGTAAGCCAGGAATCAATGGTGCCAAAGGCCAGTTCGCCAACTGCTGCTTTTTGCCGGGCGCCCGGCACATTGTCTAAAATCCATTTTACCTTGGTGGCAGAAAAATAGGCATCGATGATGAGACCGGTTTTTTGCTGTATCAATTGCGGTAGAGACAAGGCATGCCTTGTCTCTACCGCACGCAATTCATCACAATACGCTGCTGTCCGCCTGTCCTGCCATACGATGGCATTATAAATGGGTTGACCGCTGCTGCGTTCCCACACCACCGTTGTTTCCCGTTGGTTGGTAATGCCGATACCGGCCACCTGTTTCATATTGATATGGGCTTTGGCTACTGCTTCAGCCATAGTGCCGAATTGGGTGCTCCATATCTCATTAGCATCATGTTCCACCCATCCTGGCTGCGGAAAGATCTGTTTGAATTCTTTTTGGGCCACGCTGATGATATTACCCTGTTTATCAAACAGCATACTGCGGCTGCTGGTAGTGCCCTGGTCAAGGGCAAGGATGAAATGTGATGACATGCAATTGTATTTAGGAAAAGGAAGTTAGTGAAAAAGGGGGAAGAAAGACGGGAAGACGGTAAGACGGTAAGACGGAAAGTCGGGAAGACGGAAAGACAGGAAGTCCATTAGTCCAAAAGAAATATCCTGAAACCATGAATCAACTTCCTGACTCACGGTCTTTCTGTCTTTCCGACTTTCCGTCTTGTATTAAAATGCAACTCTGAAACTTCCAAAGATGCCAAAGGTCTTATCACCTGTTTTGGGAAGGGTGGAAGGAAGCACCCGCCAGATGAAATCGATCCGGAATACCCGGAAGATATTATCAATGCCGGTACCAAGTTCGAGATAGGTTTTACCATCCAGTGTTTGAAAAGTATGCCCCTTTTTAAAATTCAGGTTTTTGTTTTGGTCCGACAAGCTGCCCCATAAAGCTTTGGCGGTCCAGAATTGCCGGAAGCGAAGCTTTGGAAACATCCGGAAGATGCCGTTACCGATATTATGCTCAATGTTGATGCCGCCATATTTATCATGAATGAATTCCCAGCGGTTCATCATGTTGAATGCATACTTGTTGTAATAATACAATTCATTGCCCGGAGCAATATCAAGCAATGTGTAAGGCAGGGTGCCAAAAGTTTTTCCACCATAAAGGTTCACTGAAATATTTCCAAATGGTGGTATTTTGATATTGTCAGAAATGCTGGCGCTTATTTTAAAATAGCTGTAACTGCTTTTTAAAAAACCCGGGAAGCCTTTTGTGATATTGATCTCTCCAACAGGGTAGATGCTGCCAAGACTGGTGCGGTAGAAATGATTCTCTATAAATCGTTCCAGCCAGGCAAAACGAAGGCGCAGCGATATTTCAAATGTAGTGAGAGGATTTCTGTTACTTACTGTTTTAAAAGAATCGATGGGCAGCAGGTTTCGGAGCGGAAGCGATGACTTGTGAACGACAGTGACCAGGTTGGACATCCAGGGAAGCGTTTCATGAAAAAATTCCAGTCGCTTTTCATTCACCTTTATATTTTTTATTGGGATACCATTTTTGCGAACAGCCAGTGCAAATATATTGTCGGATGATACCTCTCCATAATAGTTTTGACCAAAGTCAAGGTCATTGATAAAAGAGGCGTAGAGATAGGTCCTCGGGTCTTTCTTCGGAAGAAAAAAAGCTTCAGCCAGACCTTTTAATTTTCTGTCACCAAAACCATAGGCGAGATAGGTGTGCAGTTTTATCTTCCGGTTAAAATATTTATTGGTGCCAATATCAAACCGTACCCGGAAACCTTCCCAGCCATTGGAAGTGACCCAGTTCATCCACGGGCCTAATTGAAAATTGCCAACATCTTTGTAACCGGTGCCAATAAAAGCCATCGTTTTGGTGAACTTCTGAAATACCGGGGCATTGGTAAGTGTATCAATCATCCTGATAATGCCGCTTTCAGTTTTGCTGAGTGGTTCATGCCGGGCGGCTGTCCAGTACGATCTGTCTTTTTCATCAGCTTTCGGCAGGGTGATGATCTCTTCCAGCAGCTTATTTTTATTAAGTTCTGCAATAACAGAAGTATCATTAACAATAATGTTTCTGTAGGTGGTGGTTTTCCGGCCAATAAACCCCGGCCGGTCTTTTCCGGCGGGGCTGATATCCACTACAAATTTATCTTTGGATAAAAACCAGGTAGAATCTGCCAGCATTTTATACTCCTGTATCAGGCTCAGGTTCTCAACAAAATTCACGTTGGCTTCTTTTCCCAAACGCAAATTCATTTTCTGAATAGCGAAACTGCCCAGTTGCACCCAGCAATCACCTTCAAATGTATCACCACCTTTTCGACGGGGTGTAAATACCAGGTGGAAATAGCGGCTATTAGCGATCACCTGTGTGTCGATCACCCGGTAGTTGTAATAGTAATCGCCGTTATCGCTGATGGGACTTACAAACTGTTTGTCGAATACGGGAATAAAGTTATTGTACACATTCACCACCTGGTCCATGCCACCAAGCATTTTCAGCACACTTTCGTTTTTGACCCCGTTAGTATTGGCTGCCTTAATGATCTCTCTTCTGCGGGTTGGTTTTTTCTGGTAGTAATAATCAGACAGTGCTTCAGTAAGATAGGCTGGTAAGTAGCGGGCACCTTCTGAGGTGTCAATATTTTGATTGATCAGATCACTGATCGGCTTCAGTGGCTTGAATTTGGCAAATTTTTCAAAATTGATATTCTTCAGATCCAGCTCCAGCTTGTTATACAACTCATAGGAGAAATTGTCGAAACGGTAGCGGTCATTCTCCGGTTTGTGCTCCACGATCTTACGCCAGACGTACAGGCCTTTATTGATCTTTGTTTTTACCTGGACACCTTCGTTAAAGGTGCCTCTTTCCATCAGGATGGTTATAGAAAAGGAATCTTTTTGAGAATTGAGGAACAGGCGGAACGGCTGATAGCCCACACAGGTCACTTCCAGTGTATCGGAAGGGAAATGAGAAAGATAAAAAGTAAAACGACCGGAGGAATCGGTAAGCTTACCAACCGTTGAGTTTTTAAAGCTTATAGAGGCAAAAGGAATGGTTTCCTCGCTATGCGAATCTTTTACGGTGCCACTGATAATTTTTTGCTGCGCAACTGCCGGAAGGGCAGCAACGAGAAATAAAGAAAGGATAAGGAAGAGAGTGTAGAGTTTATTCCAATGCATTCAGGCATAAAAATACTAAGACCTGCCGGAATTTGAACTGTTAAATTGATGTAAACACGGAGTAGGACCATAAAAATGAATTTGGATAAGTGAAAAGGGAATATTTACTTTGTACTACAAAGTGCTTTTTTATGGAAGAAAAAAACCAAACCGGCAGCAGCTTACAGGATATAAAAGATATCCGTCGCATTATGGAGCGGAGCAGCCGCTTTATTTCATTGAGCGGACTTAGCGGTATTGCAGCAGGTATCTGTGCATTGATCGGTGCCTGGCTGGGGTATAAAATGCTGGATACTTATTATGGCAGTTATAACAGCCAGGGATTTTTCTCCGGTGATGAGTTTAGCCGGTTGAAAATAAAAATGGCAGCCCTTGCTGCAGGCGTTTTTGTTGTTGCCTTTGTATCTTCCTTTTATCTTACCTGGCGAAAAGCAAAGAAGCACGGACTTCCTGTTTGGGACCACACTTCTAAAAGGTTGGCCTGGAATATGATCGTGCCGCTGGCGGCCGGAGGGGCTTTTATATTAGGGATGCTGCGGTATGATGCCTGGATATTTGTAGCGCCTGCCTCCTTATTATTTTACGGATTGGCCCTGGTAAATGCCAGCAAATACACCTTATCTGATATTCGTTATTTAGGCTACTGCGAGATCGTACTGGGCCTTGTCAATATGCTGTACCCGGGTTATGGATTATGGTTTTGGGCTTTCGGGTTTGGCATATTGCATATTGTGTATGGGGCCATCATGTGGGTGAAGTATGAGAAATGAAGCAGCCGGTTATAATAGTTTAAAAGTTTAACGTTGAAGAATCCGATAACAGGTTTAAATAAAGTATTTGAAAGCCGCATTCGCCTGGGGGTGATGAGTATTTTAATGGTGAATGAAGAAATAAACTTTAATGACCTGAAGCAACTGCTGGAAGTTACTGATGGAAACCTGGCCACCCATCTTCAAAACCTGGAAGAGAATGGATTTATTAAAGTGTATAAAGGGTTTGTTGGAAAAAAAACAAACACTACGTATATGATCACCAAAGCAGGAGAGAAAGCATTTACCGATCATATCACGGCATTGGAAAATATGATCAAAGGGGTTAAATAATTTTTTTTATCATTTCACTTTGAAATACAAAGTACTTTTTAAAATGACAACACCAGAGAAAAGCATCAGGGCCTGGCTCATCTTCTTTATGGTGACGCTTTTCCTGAGCGGATTAACGGCTATCCCGGTGGAAGCAGAGCTTGAATTTTTGTGCCGGATATTTCCAACAGATACTTCTTTGGGCAACTGGCTGTACAAAACGTACCTCGCTTTTCATGATACTAACCAGCAGTATCCTTTTCTTGCTTACGGTTACGACTGGCTGGCGTTTGCTCATTTTGTACTGGCACTGCTTTTTATTGGTCCGCTGAAAGACCCGGTAAAAAATAAATGGGTCATTGAGTTTGGCATGATCGCCTGTGTGTTGATCATCCCCTTTGCATTGATAGCTGGGCATTATCGTGGTATCCCGGCCTGGTGGCGGCTGATTGATTGTTCCTTCGGAATGATCGGCCTGTTACCGCTGGGGATAGTACTTAAAAAAATAAATCAATTAGAATCAATCAACATTAATACTGAATAAAAATGGAAACAACCTTACAGGAAACCGTGAAGACGGCCTGGCAAAAAAGTAAATGGATCATCAAAGGATGTATCATCGGTTTTCTCGCCCTGCTGATGATGATACCAATGCTGTATGTAAAGAACCTGATCTTTGAACGGGAAGAACGGCAAAAGGAAGCAGCCCGGGAAATAAGCAGCAAATGGGCTGGTAAACAAAATATAATCGGTCCCGTAATTGGTATCCCATTCTGGCAAACGCAGGAGGGAGATACCACAGTACGAAAGACCGTCAGAAAGAATATCGCTTATTTTCTGCCGGATAAACTGAACATCACTGCCACTGTGAATCCCAGGGAGAAACACCGGGGAATTTTTAAAGTAATGCTGTATGATACAAAAGCCACTATCAGCGGCTCATTCAATCAGCTGGCCCTCGATAAATTGAACATTCCTGAGGATAAGGTCATCTGGAATGAAGTCTTTGTGATTATGAGCATTGCTGATAACAAAGGATTGAATGATCAGCTGACATTGAACTGGAAAGACAGCCTTATTGAATTGTCACCACAATCCGGCTCCTCAAAAGATGGAATGACGGCATTGCTTAAAGCCACTTCTGCAGCAGATATTAGCAACGCTGTTTTTACTACTACACTGGATATGAACGGGTCGGAACAGTTATTCTTTACTCCTGTTGGTAAAACGACGAGTGTAAACATTCGCTCCTCATGGAAACACCCCAGCTTTTCCGGAAGCATGTTACCTCAAACCACAGATGTAAGCGACAGCGGCTTTACCGCTTCGTGGAAAAGCATGTCGCATAAAAGAAATTTTCCACAACAATGGATCGGCACTGCTTACAACCTTGATATGTACTTTCCAGCACTGGCAGAAGAGAAGTCAGTACGATTTGATGGCAGCAGCCGTGCATCAGATACACCATCGGGTATGCCAATGGCATCTGTCAGCTCAGCTGCTTTTGGTGTGGACCTGTTCATACCGGTAAATGGTTACCAGAAAACACTGCGCACCATCAAGTATGCTTTATTATGCATACTGCTCACCTTTGCTGCCTTCTTTTTAATAGAGACGGCACATAAGAAATCGGTGCATCCGTTTCAGTACGGACTGGTTGGCCTGGCGCTCATACTTTTTTACACATTGCTGCTTTCTTTTTCTGAGTACACCGGTTTCAACACCGCTTATATTATTGCGTCACTGGCAACTATCGGGCTAATTGCCTGGTTTGTAAAAGGTGTTTTACAATCGGGCAGGGCCACATCCATTTTATCTGTGGTGCTAGTGCTGATCTATGCTTACGTTTTCAGCCTGCTGCAATTACAGGATTATTCATTATTGCTCGGCAGTATCGGTTTGTTCCTTACGCTGGCAGTGATGATGTATTTTTCTAAAAAGCTGCAATGGTAATTATGAAAAAGTATTTAAAGAAATGGAGAACGGCCATCCTTGTTTTGCTAACGCATAAGATCGCATTGCCGTTGCTGAAAGTAGTGCGGCGCCCCAATGCCTTTACTTACAGCAGGGAGGAACTAAAAGTTTTACCTGCCGGCACCCTTGGTAATGACCTGTACTTGTTTTTGGAGAAAAGAAAATTGCCGTTTTTGAGCCATTATGCCCGGCATGATCTGAAGCATGTGTTGCTTAACTATGACACAACAGATGAAGGAGAGGCCTGTCTGCAAAGTTTTATGCTGGGAAATGGAAGGGTGTCGTTTCCGGTACTGGCTACAGTAGCCTATGCCCTGATCACCATGCCGGAGTATTGGGGAAAAATGCGGGCTGCTTACCGGCAGGGGAAAATGTGCACTTCCTTTCATGGTTGGAAATGGAATGAAATGCTGGTGGTGCCAACAATAGAATTGAGACATAAAATCTTTATTAAGTAAAACTGAACTTATGAAACAAGTATGGGTTAAAAAGAATCAACCCTTTTCACTGTGGGCACGGGGTAAAAGTTTTGAGTATGCCCTCAAGGGGATAAGAGCATTTTTCCGGAGTGAACATAATGCCACGTTGCACCTGCTGGCAACAGCTGTTGTAATCATCCTGGCGGTTGTATTCCCTGTTACAACTGCAGAAGCGGCAGTATTGGCAATTTCTGTTGGCTTTGTATGGGCGGCGGAATTATTTAACACGGCCATCGAAAAAGTAATGGATTTTATTTCTGTTGAAAAGCAGCCACAAATAAAGTATATCAAAGACCTGTCGGCTGCTGCCGTGCTGGTAGCTGCTGTAGCCGCTGCCACCGCAGGGCTTGTTGTTTTCATTCCAAAAATTATTTTATGATCCGGCTTAAGTCTTTTCGGCCAGCTGTATTTTCTGGTGCTGCCACTATTCATGAATGGCTGCTGCTCTCTTCCTGTTTCAGCTGCTTTCTGTTACTGGTACGAATGATAGTGACCGGCAGCATAGAGTATATTTTTCTTCCCTGGAATTTATTCCTGGCCTTTGTTCCGTACTGGATCACCTGTTGGATGATACGGAATGTGTCTATTATTGAAAACAAACTAAAGTTGTTTGCGGCAGTGGCCTGTTGGCTGCTTTTTATTCCCAACTCTTTTTACATTATAACAGACCTGTTTCACCTTATACATGTGCGGTCGGCACCTAAGTGGTTTGATCTGCTGCTCATTTTCTCTTTTGCCTGGAACGGTATTCTTTGTGGAATCATCTCCTTGCAAAGGGTGGAGCTGCTGCTTACAGCGCTGAAACGGAAAAGCTTTTCCATTGTTATGGTCTTTGCTGTAATGTGGCTTTGTGCGTTTGGAATTTATATTGGCCGCTTTTTACGGTTCAACAGCTGGGATGTGATCACTGACCCTTTTTCTTTGTCGAAGGAGATATTGGATATGGTGATACACCCATTTGAGTATGGCTATGCCTGGGGGATGACGCTTTGCTATGCAGCATTCATGACCTTGCTGTACTTCACTATCCGAAAACTAAGCGAGTCCTTTAGTATGGGAAAATAAAAAACCCTCCGTGTACAGGAGGGTTTTACCGATATATTTTTTGTTATTTAAAAATCCAATCCCAATGCAAAATACCACACCGGCTTGCCTTTAAAGAACACATTCATTTCCCATGCCGCATCCACCCGTACGAAATAACCCAGTAGTGTACTGCGGGCACCAAATCCATAACCACCTGCAAACGGTCCAATGCCACCTGCTTTTACTTTAACAGCCACCGGGTTGCCGGGTAATGAATACACCACATTAGGTCTTTCTATTTTGTCATAAGCTCCATTCCAAGCTGTACCCAGGTCAAAGAATTGCACGATCTGGAAATTTCTGAGGAACGCATTATTAATGGGTTTATTAAATAAGGATGCAAAAACCGGAACCCTTACTTCGCTGTTTATTACCACAGCGTTATTACCATTGGCAACATTCTGGGGGAAGCCCCTCATATTAACAGCCAGCGATTGATAGGTATAAGTATTATCCGGATCAGGCGTATTGGCATTATTGAATTTCGGCTTCAGCCAGTTGTCCACCCCACCGAGATAATAAATTACTTTTTGGCTGCCCCAGGAGAAATCTCCCGCAGCACGGGTAGCCCAGATGATATTGCGGTAAATAGGTAAATAATGGCGGGCATCAAAGCCAACATTAAAGATAAACCGCCCTTCTGTACTTCTTACTTTGTCAAATTGTGTGAACCAGTCAGCAAAGAATTTATACCGTAATCCGTTCCAGATATTTTGTGCAGGATTGCTGGTATTATCAAACACATACTCCACACTCAGCTGTCCGTAGGTGTTTTTGAAATCCGGTACTTTTAAAGCATTGATATCCTCTGAGCTGATAACCGTTCTGTCAAACCTTGGCCCTACAGAAGCCCGCAGGCTGCGTACTTTATCAAACGGGTACCGCAGGTTAATCAAATAATAGTTTTGAAATATTTTTCCGCTGTTTTGAAAGAGGTTTGTTCCGTCGGTATAAGTAACCAATGCACTTCCTTTGCTCCGGTAATAGGTAGCACCAAGATCAAGCCGCTTCCGCTGATTTAAAAAGGAGAACACCACATCATAATCCCTCAGGTTCGGATCTACCCGGAAACCACCTACAAACTTCAGGTCTTCCATCAGATCAGACGTACCCATCCGGATAAGCCCGTTAAATGGATTATTGTTAGAAAGATTGATCGGTCCGGCGCCGCCGGCATACGGTTGGAATTTATTTTGAACCAGTACCGTATTATTAAAGCCGGTCACTACATAATCGGTAAAGAATTTAGGCGGACGGTATTCATATACTTTGGCCTTTTTTAATACAGGTTCTTTTACATTTTCTTCCGGTTGTCCGGCTATTGCAGGTTTGGTGCTGTCCGCTTTCTCATTTTCAAAACCGGTATTAAAAAAGTCAGTTTGCTTTTTAGTAAGAGTATCCGTTTTGGGCTGGTACACCGATTCTTTACGGGCCGCTTTCTTTTCTTCTTCTATTACTTTACGGATGTATTCAGTTGGCCGTGCCGTTACATTACGGCGGCGCAGGATGTTCTCATCCACTTTCAGGCGGTACAAGAGTTTTATATCACCCAGTTTGATCACCTCACTTACTTGCTGGTTATCTCCGGCAGTTCTTGTTTCCAGCATACTGCTCTGGTAGTTGGTCAGCGGAAACACATAGGAGGAGTCATTGGTAATGGATACAAAGCCAATGGAATCAATATCAGTCTTGTTCCATTCTTTCAGCAGGCTGTCCACATCTTTCTTTGGCGGATTGCGCAGCACTTCATCACCAATGAACACCAGCGTATCCAAACCAGCCCTTTCCGTACGGAAGAAACCAGCATACCGGTTGTTCACGCCATTCTCATCGCTCACAAAAGTGAAATGTGAGGTATTGTATTGTGAAGGGAAACGGGCATTGCCCATTTTCAGATCGGTCAGTTTTGATATTTGTTTGAAATCCGATTTATTCCAGTTGTCCACCATGAAGATATTGAAGTGTTTGCCCGGCAGAGAATCATCACTGCTGGCAGCCTCGGCAGAAGGACGGTTGCTGGAATACAGGATACCTGTTTTATTCGGAAAGGCGACAAAGGAAGGGTCCAGGTCGTCGTACACATCATTTGTTACCTGGTCAAAACTTTGTTTATCTATTTTGTAAACATAAATATCAGTTTGCCCGCTTCTCACACCGCTGAACAAAAGGGTGTTGTTATCCAGCATATATTTCATGTCCTGTATCTGGTCAAATTTGTCTATTTCCTGTTTCCAGAGTTTCACCCGGTTTACCAGGTCATACACAAAAAACATTGTTTTGCCCTTTTCATTATACAAAACAGCCAGCCGGGTACCTTTTCCATCCCATGCCAGTAAAGGATAGTTAGGATGCTTATCATCCTCTCTTGTACGTACACCTTGTTTTAATAATATTTTCCTGTCCACGAAATTTTCCATCAGCACCACCTGGTAGCGGCCCTGCTTGAATTCTACAAGCGCATAGGTAAAGCTGCGGGGCTGCGGGTTGGCATTGAAACGGAAATAATCTTTTTTGCCGATCTCTTCCGTTACAGAAAGCTGGCCACGGGGGGTATTGCGGCGGCCTCTCACATCTTTAAAATATTGCTGCTGCACATCTATCATAAAATCCTGCAGTAGTTTTTTAAATTTTTTCTTCGCTATTTTATTAGATGCATTATTTAAGTTACGATAGATACGGGCCAGGTAAAGGAAATAGGTGGTCTTGCTTTTACCATATTTATCAGCAATATATTTCCAGAAGGATTGTCCGGCCAGCATTGGCTTATCAAAAGCAAACTGGTAAAAATTATTATACTCACCAGCCAGCATCACTCCCCTCAGATCATCATCCAGGGAAGGGCTCCAGTTTTCGGCAGCATAAGCTATGTAGCCATCCGTAAGCCATTTCGGCAGATCAAGCAATGCCTGGTTAGCGGCAAATTCACCCAGGTCATCTCCAAACAGTAAATTATCCACCAGCACTTTGGCAATGCCCTGGCGTATCTGGCGGCGGAGGTTATCATGATTGCCATCGAAATAGACGATCATTTTATTATTAACCAGTTTGGTCACCCCACCGGTATTTTGCCAGTCGATACCGATACCGATATTCGACTGTTGCATTTCATCATAATTATTATATACAACGATGTTGATGCGGCGCTGCAGCCCATATTCCACAAACTCTTCAATAGAAGGCAGCTCCAGTTCAGCCACCTGGGCCACATACTTGCCCAGTCCCAGCCCGTCCTGGCTGAAATAGCTGTTAAAATTCTCTGTCTGGTAATATTTCCACTTGAATTTCTGGTACTGTACACGGTTCTTTCCAAATTCTACAGTGTTTACTTGTGCCGCAGTTTCCAATGAGAGGAAAATGGTAAGGCAAAACATCAGGCTAAATACATTCTTCATAAATGGCTTTACTGTTTCTAATAGCTTTTAAATCGGTCTTTTTTATTATTTAGCAGCCAGCTGTGATAATTTTGTTGATCGACCTTTCCCGATTCCTTAAAGAAAATTGTTTATCGGCATCACCCCACCGGGAAGGGAAGACCATTTAAGGTAGTAAAGGCAGTACCTTTATTTCCCAAAAATCCGGTTAAATCCGGAAAAGTATAGTTCTAAATTAAAAGTACGAAAAAACCATCCATGTTAGCTGTTAAGTCATTCACTTTTAGCCCCGTTCAGGAGAATACCTACGTTTTGTACAACGAAAAAGGGCAGTGCTGCATTATAGATCCGGGCTGTTATTTCCCCGAAGAGAGGGACGAATTAAAAACGGGTATAGAAGAGACAGGCCTTACCCCCGTATTGCTGCTTAACACCCACTGTCATTTGGACCATGTTTTTGGCAACAAATTCGTTCATGATACCTGGAATCTTCCCCTGCACCTTCACGAAAAAGAAAAGCCAGTGCTGGATTTTGCCCCCCAATCCGGACTTATGTGGCAACTGCCTTTCGACAACTACGATGGCCCTTTGGTTTATTTAAAAGAGGGAAATACCATAAAAGTGGGGGAAGATGAGCTGGAGATACGGTTTGCTCCCGGACATTCACCCGGCAGTGTGGCTTTTTATCATCAGGCTGGCGGCTTTATCATCGGCGGCGATGTGCTCTTTAACGGCAGTGTGGGTCGTACCGACCTGCCCGGTGGAAGTATGGATACTTTAATCAACAGCATACAAACTCAATTCTTCACCCTGCCCGACGAAACGAAAGTGTATTCCGGCCACGGCCCGGTAACGACAATTGGATTTGAAAAGATGAATAATCCATTTGTCGGTTCAGCCAGGCGATGATTCTCAAAAGCCAAAAGCAACTGAAAGACCCGGAAGAATATAATTGTTTCCCCTGTCATCCAAAAAATAGCCGTAATTACCATTACCAAAGAAAACACCCAGCGACAATTTGTATTGAAGAGAATGTTTATCGCTAATTGGTGAATGCCCGCCTATGCTCAGTTCACCACCAGTAGAAAGACCGGAATTGGGGTCTTTTTCGGAGCCTGACAGCAGCTTGCGTTGCGTGTACAGAATACCAACCCCTCCGCTTAAGAATAATCCGAATGGTCTCTCCCGGCCGCCTGCAAACAGGTATCCATTCAGCAGGAACTGGTATTGGCTGGCGCTGATATCACTTTTGTATCCATCATCTTGTCCGATAATATCATTCCGGTGCGGAAGAAAATATTTTGCTTTCAGGCTCAGGGCGCCTGCATGGCCGGTATGTACCATTCGCTCATAACTAATACCAACGGCCCTTGACAAATGCAAAAGGTCGATTGATAGATCAACACCGGCAAAGTTGGACGGGAATTTTGTTTCCTGTGTTCGGGCAGTGGTGCCGGTAACAAGGATCAGAAGGAAGGCCAGGTAAATGATACGTTTCATATTTTTCTTTTTGAGTTAAAGATCAAATGACCCGGTTCGGACATTTGTTTATGGTTTAATACTTGCTGCAACAGGAAGTAAAAGTCTTACTACTGTCCAACATAAAAATTGACAATTATCAAGATTACAAGACCGGAAAGGGGGATTAACTTTTTCTTTAAAGGGGAGAAGTAATAAGGCGAACGGATAATTACCGGACCAGTTTTCCAATGACAGGCAAATTCACCAGTTCTTTCTTTTCAATTTTACCAACAAACCAGGCAAAAAAGCCAAATAAGAAAGTGGCCATCCCTAAATTAAACCAGCGATTATCCCACAGGTAAACAAGGCCGCGGTGTGATAAATAAATAAGTGTCACCAGGCCCAGGTAGGCGATCAGCTTTTTCTTTGCATAAGGTACCGGGTAATGTTTCTGTCCCAACCAATAGCTGGTGAGCATCATAAACAGGTAACAACAGAAAGTGGCAATAGCCGCTCCAAGGTAATGGAACCGGGGTATCAGTAAAATATTCAGTACAATAGTAATAGCCGCACCGGCAAAAGTGATAATGGCGCCCATCATGTTCTTATTGGTCAGCTTGTACCAGATGCTGAGGTTATAATAAATGCCCAGGAAAACATTGGCCATGGCAAAAAGCGGCACTACATATAAACCCTCCGTCCACTCGGCCCGGTGAATGGACAGGAAGAACCATTTTACCACATCTATATACAGGCTGATGCCGAGAAATAAGAAACAACAAACCAGGATAAAGAATTTCATCACCCTTGCATAAGTACGGGGGGCATTTTCTTCCTTGCTCCGGTTGAAAAAGAATGGTTCTGCGGCCATACGGAATGCTTGTATGGCAATGGTTATTAAAATGGAAATCCGGATGATATTGGCAAAAACACCCAGCTCATGTTTGGCTTGCTCCTGCGGCAGGTCCACCACATGCTGGTAGATAAGGCGGCTCAGCATATCATTCACAATACCACCCATGCCTACGATCACCAGCGGGTACGAGTAGCGCATTATTTTTTTCCAGATTGCTGTCTCGAAACTGAAGTGCAGCTGGCTGAACTCTTTTCTAAGTATGATAAAAGTGAGTACACTGCCGCAAAAGTTGCCAATAAGATAGTATATGATGCCGGAATCTTT
>CAYUCU010000046.1:0-21568 GCA_964443345.1 uncultured Chitinophaga sp. | reverse complement strand
TTCCGCCATTTCGTTCTTACCGGCAAACCATTGGATAAACAACTCAGGCTGGGCCAGATCATCGCACTGCGTTTTGCCAGTGATGAAGAATTTCCTGCGTTGGCTAAAAAAGCAGTGGAAGAAAAATTGTCACCCAAACAAATAAAAATAGCGGTACAGCATTGGAGAGCAGATCATCACCGGGTATAGTTATTCAGCTGCTGCGCCCAAAAAAACGGTCGTTACTTTGTCTTCTTTGAAAGTAAAGATGATGCCGCCATATACTGATCCTACCGTGATCTGTGTTTTATCAGTTGCAGTTGCATCAATATCCCTTTTATACGCATTCTGTACTTCAGCATAACTGCTTCCTATACCAACACCCGCTCTTGTTTTGAATGAACAAGGACTTTTTGCAGTTATGGAAAAAAGAGAAAGAGAAGTTTCAACATTTGCTTTATCCGACGACATATTTAAGCTAAGACCTTTTCCCGTCCAGGTCCAGTCCTCATGCAGAAGACCATCTGCACCCCATTCTACCGCTTTTGATTTGGAATCTGGTTTGCCAAGCGCCTTTATTGTTTCACTGTAATGTTGTCCAAGTTTGATATCTCCAAAGCTTTCGATATCGATCTTTCCGGAGCCAGTAGTTATAGCAGTGTCAGGAGGAGCTACGATGGTATCCTTGCCAGATTTTCCTGTTTCAGGAGTAACCTCCACCTTTGTTTTTGATTTGCAGGCAATAAAGCCGGTCACAACGATCAACAGAAGCAGCTGTTTCATAATTTGATTTTTGTTGTTAATATAAAAATACGCAAACCGTGGTAACCGGGTATTTAAATCCCCAATCTTTGTAGCAGCATCTTTTCCATATGCAACAGCCACGGAGAAGCAATAGCCGTGGCCCAGATAAGAAAGATGATTATTTTGCCGATCACCGATACATCCTGTATCAGATGGCGGTGCAGTAAACCTCGCACCATTGTCATTATTTTTTCTTCTTTATGGCTGTATTCATACGGCGGAGCTGGTTCCACATCCCTGAATGAAGGATGTTCCTCAATTAATATATTACGGATCTTCCAGTAATCAGCATCCGGCAGATCAGCATATTCCAGGTCAGTATTTATTCCTTCTTCTTCAATTCTTTTTTCAATACTGGTTATTTTCTTTTCACCAAATAACCGCAGCAGCATCATGGCCGGAAAAAGCAGCAAGGGGTAGGACGGCCTGGGAAAAGCAAACAAAGCCACCCATATAAGCGCACCAATGGAAAGAATGATAAACCCTTTACTGATCCAGCTTTCTTCATTTAAAAAAACCCGGTTGAGCAACTGACCGCCATCCAGCGGATAAACAGGAATAAGATTGATCAGGTTTAATAGAAGAAATGCGATGGAGATGGTATAAACAGGAATGCCCGCAAAAAAAGCAAAAGGATTGTTTTGCGACCATAAAAATAAAAGGGCACCAATAATGATTCCCGGCAGCGGGCCGGCAAGGAGGATGACAGCAGATTGTTTTTGTGAAACCTCCCGTTTGGTACCGGAAACATAGGCTCCCAGTAAGGGGATAAAGAAAATTCCCAGGTCGCTGTACCGGTAAAATTTCATGGCAAAAAAATGGCCCAGTTCATGGATCATCACTATGGCAGTGATCAGCAATAATATTTTATAGCTGGGAAAAATATAAAAGCCCAAAACAAGATAAGCAGCCAGACTTACAAAGGACCGCAACCAGATATTGGCTGTTTGATCCGTCTTTTCATATTTGGATAACACCGGCAGTTCGTCCGCCGCAGGCACAGATTGTTCCTCCTTAGTTTCTTCTGGCAAAGGCCCTTCAAAATTCTCCATCAAATAAAATTAGGTAAAATATGGTTCCAGTTTTTCAAGCAGTTCAGCCGGCATGGTAGTACGTTTCATACTCCGGGCTTCCATAAAGTACAGGATAAGCTTGCCAACTGCCAGCAATTCATTCTGCTCATTATATACTTCGTGATGAAATTCTATTTTGTGATGAACAGGTAATTCCTTTAGCATGGTTTTTACCGTCAGCAGGTCATCATATTTGGCCGGGCGCAGGTAGCGGCAATGCACATCTATCACTGGCATAATGACGCCCATTTTTTCCATATCGGCATATGTAAGGCCCAACTGACGGATGGATTCTGCCCGGGCCGATTCAAAATAGGGGAAGTAATTGCTATGATATACCACACCCATCTGGTCGGTTTCGGCATAGCGAACTCTTATTTGTGTGTCTGAGGTAAACATGACCGAAGCTAATTATAATTTTATTTCATCAGGTGATCAGTAAAAAATATCCTTCTGATAAGTCGAAGTTGGTCCAAACAACCAACAAAATGTTAAACAATCTGGTATAAGCTACTTATCCACACCTGTTTGGAATGATGTTTGGGTTTAGCTGAAATAATTTGAATATTCGCAACGTTTATCCATTCATCCCATTAATCCCGGCTGTAACCAGGACGGGGCCATCGGTTAAAGGACATCCCAACATGAAGAATCAAAGTTTTCTCGCCATCGGCATTTTATTGAGCGTTTGTTCAATGGCACAACAAACCCGCTACTACACTGACCCCGAAACCACTTTTAAAGAAGCAAAAGAATATTTTCAAAAAGAGCAATACAGTTTGGCGTATCCCCTGTTCCGGGAACTGAAGCAGTCAGTACGGGAGACTGATAAGGCCAATATCCCCATAACCGTACAGGAGATCAGCTACTACACCACGGTATGTGCACTGAAACAAAATGAAGGCCGGGCCGAGGCAGAAGCACAGGAATATATTGATGTTGAAAAAAACACGGCACGGGTGCAAATGATGAACTATCACCTTGGCGAATACTATTTCCGGGAACAGCGATTTGCTGATGCCGCCAACCGCTACGAACAAACTGAAATAGCCAACCTGAGCAATCGGGAAATATCCGACATGAAATTTCACCAGGGGTACTCCTACTTTACAATGCAACGGTTTGCAGATGCAAAGCCGTTGTTCAACAGCATCCGCACTATCAAAGACGACCCGAATTACATGGATGCTAACTATTATTACGGCTTCCTTTCTTTTCGTGACGGACAGTATGCTACGGCGCTGGAAAGTTTTAAAGTGGTGGAGAATGAAAAGAATTACGGAACAGTGGTCCCTTATTATATCGCACAGATCTACTATGCGCAGGGAAAAAAGGATGAAGCCATTACATATATCCAGAATAAGCTGACCTCTGGCAGCAGTTCCCAGTACTACGACCTGGAATTAAAACAAATGCTGGGCCATGCTTACTTTGAAAAAAAGGAGTATGCCAAAGCGCTGCCTTACCTGGAAGATTATGTAAGCCGGTCTAAGAAAGTTCGCCGGGAAGACCTGTATGAACTGTCTTATTGCTATTACCAGGCAAATCAATTGACAAAAGCCATTGAAGGATTCAAGCAACTGAGTGGTAAAGATGATTCGCTGAGCCAGCATGCTATGTACCTGCTGGGTGATGCCTACCTGAAGACCGGGCAGAAAAGTAATGCCCGCAATGCCTTCTTATTTTGTTCATCCAACAGCAGCTACCCGGAGCAAAAAGAGATCTCCAAATACCAGTACGCTAAACTTTCTTACGAACTCGGCTACCAGGATGAAGCACTGAACAGCCTCAGTTCTTTTATAGCCGATTATCCCAATTCCACTTATAATACTGAAGCAAAAGACCTGATGGTGCATGTGCTGGCGAATACCAATAATTATAAAGACGCACAAGCCCTGCTGGAAAGCCTGGAAAAGCCTTCTGAAAATTCAAAAAGAATCTACCCGAGAATATTGTACGGCCGGGCTACGGAACTGATCAATGATGGCCGCCTTGCTGAAGCAGACGCACTGCTTACAAAAGCGCTGGATGACCCGAATAATGGCTCTGTCCTTCCGCTGATCAATTTCTGGAAAGGAGAACTGGCATACCGGGATAATAAATTGGATGATGCCATTAAATACTATCATGCTTATGCAGATGCGGGCTCACCAACAAGCGGCGAAGCCAATATTAATAATGGCCGGTATAACCTGGGCTATGCCTACCTGCGCAAAGAGAATTACCCGGTAGCATTGGGTTATTTTGAACCGTTGGCAAAGAACCCTGCTTTAAACTCCGATGCACTTACACAGGATGCCTATATAAGAACAGCTGATTGCTATTATATGCAAAAGAATTATGCAAAGGCCAAGACAATGTATGATAATGTGATCAAACTTTCCTGGCCTGCGGAGGATTATGCCACTTTTCAAAATGCGATGCTGGCAGGTGTAAAAAGTCCTAATGAGAAGATAACGCTGATGAATACCATGATACGAAAATTCCCCGAATCGTCATTGGTGACAGATGCGAATATGGAGATCGCTAATACGTACATGGGGGATGAACGGTTCCGGGAATCAATTCCTTACCTGGGCAATGTGATAAAAACCAGTGGCAACGAAAGCCTGATCCCACAAGCTTACCTGAAATTGGGAACCGCTTATTACAACCTGGACAATAATGCAGACGCACTGAAGCAATTTAAAATACTGGTTGATAAATATCCCAGCTCACCAGAGGCAGAGGATGCATTGGACAATGTAAAAACAATTTACATCGAAGATGGAAAACCGGAAGAATATGCTGATTTCATGAGGCAGGCAGGCCGTCCGCTCAGTGTAAGTACAGAAGATTCTCTTACTTACTATGCAGCAGAAAAACAATATGATGACCAGAACATCAATGCGGCATTGACCGGTTTCAATAATTACCTGCAAAAATTCCCTGACGGCGCCTATGCACTGGATGCGAATTTCAACAGGGCAGAGATCTATTATTCCAAAAAAGACTGGAATAATGCATTAGCAGGTTATGATGCTGTAGCAGCCAATGCGCCCAATAAATATGCAGAACGGGCCATACTTACAGCCGCCCGGATCAATTTCTTTGAACTGAAGAATTATTCAAAGGCCGAAACCTTTTATGCACAGTTGAAACAGATCACTTCCAGCCAGGAAAATAAACTGGAAGCTATGAGAGGACTGTTACGCTGCCAGTATCAGCAACAAAAATGGACGGAGGCAATGGAGAATGCCAAAGAGCTGACAGCCGCTAAAGGCAGCAGTGCGGATGATAAGACACTGGCCAATATGGCGATTGCAAAATCGTACCAGGTAAACAGGGAATACGACCAGGCCATTGCCAGCTTCAAGTCAGTAGTTCAATTAAACAAAGCAGCATTAGCGGCCGAGGCCCGTTATGAAATTGCCAATAGCTGGTTCCAGCTGAAAAAGCTGAGTGATGCAGAGAAGGCAGCCTTTGAAACCATCAATAAATCCGGTTCCTATGATTACTGGATCACCAAAGCATATATTTTGCTTGGCGATATTTATTTTAAACAAAAAGATTATTTCAATGCCAAGGCCACTTTCCAGAGTGTGGTGGATAATACTATTGATCCGGAGTTGAAAGGTGAAGCACAGGCAAAATTGAATACAGTGGTGGATGAAGAAGGGAAGTCGAGTAAGGTGGGAGGATAGAGGGCAGATGATAGTTTACAGATAATAGATAATAGTTGTTACAAGATCATAATAGCTTTTATTTATTGAAATGTTCAAAAAAGCAGAATAAAAGACAGAACGAAATAGAAATTAAAATGATGAATCAACGATTATATAGGTTCTTTTTTTTGGCAGCGGGGATTTTATCCTTTGGTATCTCCCATGCACAAAAAGACACCACAAAGCCGGGCGGGGTAAGTATTGTATCGAGTTTTAAACCGGTGCTGAGAGAATCTGCAAAAATAAACTTCAATGCCACACCTCCTTCTGTGGATACGGCAAAAGCAAAACTGAATTACGATATTCCCAACCAGAATTTGTTATTTGCCTATCAGCCGGGTGCCCTGAAGCCACTGGCACTGGATATTGACAGCGCCGGCAGATTTGATAACAGCAGTTATGTAAAGGCAGGGTTTGGAAGTTTGCGTACACCTTTTGTGCAACTTGGAATTTCTTTAGGTGATGGTAAAACAGCAGGTCTGAATATTTATGCCCGGCATGTGGGTTCGGATGGCAAACAGGATTTTCAGAAATTTGCTAACACCAATGTCCGCCTGGCAGGGTATTTCAAATCGGGCAATAACCTGCAATGGGATGCCAGTATAGGAATGAACCAGCTGCGGACTTACAAGTACGGGTATCAGCCCAAGACCCTGGTATTGCCTGTTGATTCTATAAAGCAAAATTTTCAAACGCTCAGTGGCCGGCTGGCCATGCATAATATTGAAAAGACAGAGTTTGGATTGACCTACGCACCTGAAGTAAAGATCGATGTGTTCAGTGACAATCATAAGAACTCTGAAAGTAATACGGTACTGAATCTTCCTTTGCAAAAAACGGTGGGTAAAGAATTTGCGGTAAACCTTGGTATTACTTTCGATCTTACCCGTTTGTCTCCATCCGGTAAAGCAGCAGTTAATAATACCATGTATTATATTTCTCCATCGGTATTATATAAAACATCAAAGATCAATGCACAGGCGGGTATTCGTCCGTCATGGGATAATAAATCATTCAAAATGTTCCCCAATGTACTGGTTGATATCAGCACCGAAGACAGGCGCTTTACTTTCCAGGCAGGGTGGACAGGATATATCCGTAAAACAACATATCAATACCTGGCCTCTCAAAATGCCTGGTTGTGGTTACCGGCCAGTTTTAAAAATACCTGGATAGAAGAACGGTTTGCCGGTTTCAAAGGATCAGTGGGTAATCATTTTAGCTATGCTGCAAAGGTGGGTTTTAATAAATTGAATAATCAACCGCTGTTCATCAATGATACAACGGCCGCAGGTGATGGTAAATCCTTCCGGGTCGTAAATGAAAGCCGCATCAATGTGCTGAACTTTGGCGGCGAACTCGGTTTCAATATTCATGAAAAATTTTCCCTGGTGACAGGGCTTACCTTCAACCAGTTTACCGGCCTGCAGGATAATGCAAAAGCATGGGGATTGATCCCGCTCGAATTGAAAGCAGCGATGCGGTTGCAGATCATTAAAGACCTGTGGTTAAAAACAGACCTTTTTGCATGGCGGGGTGCCCATTACCTGAAAAAAGATAATACCAGCGGACGGCTGGATGGGGCAGTAGACCTGAATGCAGGACTTGAATTCAAGATCACCAAAAACATCAACTTGTGGACACAGTTCAATAATGTTTTCAACAAAGAATACCAGCGCTGGAACCAATACTCCAACTATGGTTTCAACTTTGTTGGCGGAGTCGTATTTTCGTTCGACCAAAAGAACTGATGATGTACGCTGAACTGTATCAATACTTACTTAAGCATAAAGAACTACCCGTGCCGGGCATCGGCACTTTTTTATTACAAAAGCGATCTGCAGTGCTGGATTTTCCCAACCGGAAGATCAATCCGCCAACTTATGCCATCATTATGGAACGGGGAAGCCATTTGCCCGGAAAGAATTTCTTTACCTGGCTTGCCGGTACATTAGGTATTGTCGACAGAGAAGCTATTTTTCGCTTCAATGATTTTGCCATTGAAATGAAAAAGCAGATCACAGAAGGGGATGTGATCCATTGGGAAGAAGTGGGCATATTGAGCAAAGGGTTGTCCGGAGATGTAAAATTCGTACCTGCTCCTGATGCTGCAACGTTAGAAAAACCGGTTTCAGCTGAAAAAGTGATCCGGGAAAAGGCGGCACATATGGTGCGGGTGGGAGAAGATGAAAAGACCTCTGAAGAGATGACTGAAATGCTCAATCAGCCCGAAGAAAAAAGATCCTACTGGTGGGCTTATGCATTGGCTATAGCCCTGGTTGCTTTTATATTTATCGGCTGGCATTTTTCAGAATATGGGATGGAGATATCCTCAGTGGCCAATGGAAAAAAAATAATTCCTGCAGCAGCAGCCAAAACATACCGGGTACTTCCGTGATAACATCCTTTTAGTACAGCTTTATTTTTGAATGCGGCCATTTGCTGATTTTAAATTTACTTTGCGGCCTGCATGAGCCAGCTTATTCATTATACCAATTGCCCGGTGTGCGGGTCATCCCGGATCAGTAAGGTGATTGCTGCAAAGGACTTTACCGTTAGTGGTGAAACATTCGGGATCATGGAATGTAATTCCTGTTCCCTGCGTTTTACACAGGAGGTGCCGGATGCGCTTTCTATAGCCCCTTATTATAAATCAGAAGAGTATATCTCGCATACCAACACATCAAAAGGTTTGATCAACCGGTTATATCAACTGGTAAGAAAACGTACGCTGAAAAGAAAGCGGAAACTGGTAGAGAAAGCAACAGGTATCAGAAAAGGGAACTTACTGGATGTGGGTAGCGGCACCGGGGCTTTTGTAAAAGAAATGATAGCCGGTGGATGGAATGTGACCGGGCTGGAACCTGATGCAGATGCCCGAAAACTGGCAACAGCAGTAAATGGGGTGACGCTTACGGAGATGAACCAATTTTACCAACTGGAACCGGGTACGTTCGATGCCATCACACTATGGCATGTGCTGGAACATGTGCATGAACTGCAACCATACATAGTACAACTGAAAAGATTATTAAAAGAAAGCGGAAAACTTTTTATAGCCGTCCCCAATTATACTTCAAAAGATGCGGAAATATATAAAGAGTACTGGGCAGCGTATGATGTGCCCCGTCACCTGTATCATTTTTCACCAAAATCCATGGAGGCGCTGATGCAAAAGCAGGGACTGAAATTGCAGCAGTATCTGCCGATGTGGTATGATAGCTTTTATATTTCCCTGCTCAGCAGTAAATACAAGAATGGGAAACCGAACTTATTTGCATCCTTCTTTAATGGCCTTCGTTCTAACATTAAAGCAATGAATAACACGAAGCGGTGCAGTTCGGTTATTTATGTAGTTGGCAAATAGTTATTCGCTAAACTGTATTTCATATAATTCCGGCCACAATTTCCCGGTGATGTAGATTTTTTTACTTACGGCATCATAGGCAATACCATTGGGCACTTCTGCCAGCGGGTCAATTCTTTTTACTCTTTCCCATACCTGGGTAAGGTCTGCCTTGGCCACTATCTGCCCGGTCGAAGGTTCAATCTTAAATATGTAGGGATATGTGTATTGATTGGCATAAACAAAACCATTGATGTACTCCAGTTCATTCAGGTTGAAACTGGGACTGCTGCCTTCCATTACCGTTTGGGATTTCAATAGTTTAAAAGTAGAAGGCTCGTAGTAAAACAAGTCACTGCTGCCGGTGGTAACGATCAGGTTCTTTCCATCAGTGGTCAGTCCCCAGCCTTCAAAATTCACATCATACTCTTTTATTTTTCTAAAATCTTTCAGTGTATAAACAAAAACCTTTTTCTCTTTATAAGTAAGCTGGTAAATCGTATCGTTTAATATGGTAACCCCTTCGCCAAAATATTGTTTATCCAGGGATATCTCCTGTTCCGCTTTTCCCGTCTTCAGCTCTATTTTCCTCAACTTTGAGTTTCCATAGTTCCCGGTGCCTTCATACATACTGCCATTATAGATCAGCAATCCCTGGGTATAAGATGAAGTATCATGCGGGTAGGTAGCTACTATGGAATAGCTCATGCTTTTAGGAGCATTGGGATCAGGTTTGTCGGGCTCAGCATCTTTATTTTTACAGGTACTAAATAGTAATGCTGACAGGGCAATTAAAAGTAGTTGTTTCATCGAACCAGAATTGATTTCGTACAAAAGTAAGTGCTGACACTCTTTTAACCTGTTATACCAATGTGAATTTCAGATAAGTGTGCCAGGGAAGGGGTGATACCAATCGCCATGTTCTAAAGCCCTGCATTCAGTTGCTATGGGAAAAATACGATACAAAAACTTCTTGCACAATTGGTTAAATGAATTATATTTGAGAAAGATTCCACCTTGTTCTAAGAATTCCACCCTTTCGAAATCATATCCCTGAGACACCCCCTTTTTATTTTCCTCATTATCCTTACTTAGCAGTGTTGCATTTTTAATGCATTAGAATTTCCAATCCCTCCTGAAGACGCCCATGGTTGTTAAAGAATACTGCCATGCCGTAATAATCATACACACTGAAAGCTATGAAGGGAGGATTCACCTTATTTGTAACTGCGGCACTTGCTTTTTCCGGCATATTGAATGCACAGGAAAGATGCGCCAGCCATACTTACCTGCAAGACCAGCTTAGCAATAACCCTGGTTTGGCTGAAAAAATTCAGTCAGCAGAAAAATTTACCCAACAGCAATCAGCTGGCAAAACTTCTTCAAGAACAGAAAGCACGATCATAAAAATACCTGTCGTGGTACATATCCTGTACCATACTCCGGAACAAAAGATCAGTGATGAACAAGTGGCCAGCCAGATAGCTGTACTGAATGATTGTTTCAGACGCAGAAATGCAGATACCGCCAATGCTCCGGCAGTATTTCGCCAACTGGCGGCTGATTGTGAAATAGAATTTCAACTGGCTATTTCTGACCCCCGCCGGAGATCTACATCTGGTATCACCCGCAAATACACCCCCGTGACCAAATGGGGCGCCGATAACAAAATGAAATTTGCTGCTGAAATGGGAAGCGATGCCTGGGATACAAAAAGCTACCTGAACATATGGGTGTGCAACCTGGATAAGTTTGCCGGCTATGCCACTTTGCCAGGTACCGATGAAAAGAAAGACGGGTTGGTGATCAGTTTTTCGGCCTTTGGAGTTCATGATGGCAGTTATGGTATGGGTAAAACAGCCGTACATGAGGCAGGGCATTGGCTGAACCTGAAACACCTTTGGGGCGATGCCTATTGTGGTGATGATGGAGTGGCAGACACACCCAAGCAGGCCAGTTATACCATCGGCTGCCCAACTGCTATTCGTATTACCTGCGGCAACGGGCCTTATGGTGATATGTACTCGAACTATATGGACTTTACCAGGGAGACCTGTGTTAATATGTTTACACAAGGCCAGAAAGCCAGGATGAGGAGTTTATTTGAACAGGGAGGGCCGCGGCAATCATTGCTCAGCTCAAAAGGGTTGGATATTCCTTTGTTTTCAGGTATTCCATTGCCGGAAGAAGCGGACCCAAAGTGGTTAAGACCTAATTTGTATCCCAACCCGGCGGGTGTGGAGGTAATGCTGGACCTGAACTATGATATTCGCTGGATCGGGAAAACTATTTTTGTGACAAACCTTCAAGGGCAAAATGTTATGAATGTGGTGGTTACGTCCAAAAATCAGCGGATAGATCTTAGCCGGTTGCAGGCCGGTATTTATTTCCTTGCAGCGAAAAAGGATGATGGAGAGTCTATTAAGCTGAAATTCGTCAAGTTATAAGTCGCAACCAAAATATATACTAACGGCAAGCAAGGCCCTGGAGTGATCCGGGGCTTTTTCATTTTATCCGGGCTCAAACATAAAAAAGGACCACCAGCCTGCCAGCTGGAAGGTTGGCTTTCCGGTAATCCTTTACTACAAGTTGATGTTCTTACACGTTTTGAATGCTATTTTATTATTGTACAGTCAGCGTCATATTCAGTACGGTAAGATCAATATTAGCGTCATTATTTTCTGACCACAGTTCTACATAATCACCAGGGGCCAGTGTAACAGTACAAACCACCGAGATAGTTTGTATGTCGCCGGAAGCGGAAAACACCTTTGTTTTTTGTCTTGACCCGGGTATTTGCACCCCGTTTTTGTATATATAAAATGAATACAGGTAAGTGCCGCTGGCGCCGTTGGCCGACATGGCTGCGGTCACAATAAAGGTCCTCGTTTTGGTACCGTCATACTGCAGGCGGTTGCTGGCAGGAGAGGTAAATCTCACCAGCTCAAAAGTGGTAGTGGTGCCTGCTACTTTCTTGGGTGTGTTGATGCCCGCAATATCTGTTACAGCAGTGGAAGTGATATAGAGGCTCCCGGTTGCCACACCATCTCTTTCTGTGTTGATGCCCAACCCGTCCACTTCCCACTTTTTAGAAAAAGTACCACTGATCCTTGTCCCTGTGCCCATAAAGGCGGTGTTTTTCAGGCTGGCAGCTTCATTGATAGTTGTGATGCCTGAAACATCGAAGGCTGTAGCAGACAAGCCAGAGGTGGGCTGGCAAAATCCTCCAAGTTTTTCAATTATATTAAAAGTACCTGTCATTTTCTCGAAAATACCGCCGTTATTAGAAAACCATGCAGTGTTATCAAGCAACAGGTTGGAGATATTTTCGTAGGTAATTCCATTGGTATTACCAGAATAATTAATGACACTGAAAAAAACAATATAACCACCTTTTACTAGTCCTACATCTTTACAATTGGCTATTATGGCATCCCGGATTATAAGATTTTCTGTGGCGCCCATATCCAGGTTGAATAATTTGGCACCAGTGGTATTGGCCACCAGGGTAACAACCCTGATCGTACCACCCTTGGTACCCGTAAACAGTTCTCCGGAACCCGGTGTATAAACCAGCTTATCATTGTTCGCATCCCTGCCTATCAGGTAACAGCCGTTCAAATTGATCTTACTGGTTAGTATGATGGTGCCATTTACTTCATACAAGGTACCTGCTGTAAGAGTGATCACACCACCGGAAGGTGCCGGGAAGTCTGAAGACGATTTTACAAGTACATAGTTGATCCGTTGCTTACTTGGTGCGGAGAGCATGTTACCCGTTGCATCTGTGTACAGAAAATTGTTAGGGAAAGTGGATGGTGAATTGTCCCTGGTGGAAGGGTAAACGGGTAAATTAATATTATTACCCACCCTCAGGTTGCTGCTGATATTGGTGCTTCCTTCCACCGTGAGTGTCGAATCAGGAGTGGTATTAATGCCAACCTTATTCTGTGATAAGATGCACTGGGCTGTTAGTAAGAACAGCATGATGAGGAAAATTAGCTTTTTCATAAAGGGACGATATTGGTTTAGTATATAAATAATTGTGTGGTTACAACCACAGTAAGATTGTCTGTGTTGATGATCTTCACATAGTAGATCCCGGCAGGAAGTTGCGGCAGCAGGAACGAATTACTATCTAGTCTTATTCTTAGCAACAAATTCCCTTTACTATCATACAACTCCGCCTTTGCTTTTTCCGGCGAAATTCCGCTTATGAATAAATGGCTGTTTGCTTTTAACAGGGTTGGGAATACCTGTACAGATTGCTTTTTATCAAATCTTATAAGCCTGATAGTTGAATAATCAAAACGACCATCAATATCTATTTGCTTTAAACGATAATAATTATATTGGTCCGAAGGCGACTGATCAATGAATTGGTAGGACTGAACAGTTCCGGTTGCTCCTGAGGCACCCACTGTACCTATTTTTGCCCAGTTCAGCTGATCAAAAGATCTTTCAATATCAAAATGACTGAAGAGTATTTCATCAGCAGTTTTCCAGGACAATACTACTTTTCCGTGAGGAGTTTTTGCGGCTGTAAACTCCAGCAGTTTCAATGGCAATGGGGCGACATTATAGCTTACCAGGGATTGCCGGCTGTTAAATGAATCGATACCGGGCAATTCAACATAATTGGATCCCATATTAAGCGTTCCACCCCTTTCCACCCATACAAAACCTCCGGCAGGCAGATGCCATTGTATAAGTTCGTCTTCCGGTTGCCCGTTCAGTTCGCTTTCAAAATAGTTGAATCTGAGTGTCGCATTCAAAGCACTGTTAGTGGATGGAATAATGTCATAATATCTCCGGATGCTGTTTGCCGACATGATCAGTTGTTCCTGGTGCCCGCGGATAATGGTGGTGGCACCCAAATTCTGCGAAGAAGTGATGATAGCGCCCAGGTTGCCCGGATTAACAGCTGAAGGAGCATTCAATGTACGAATGATCTTTACTGTGCCGGTACCATCCGGCAGATCGTAAATATTGTTACCTGGGCTTTCATTTATTAACTCACCGGTGGTCAGCAGATCGATCTGCTGGTTATTCAGAAAAACAGCACCACTGGTAAAGGTAAGCTGGTTGCTGAGCGTAATACCTGTTTGCAACTGGCATTCACCAGATGTTTTGTCAATGGTAAGATCATAAAAATCAGGTATCCTGGTGCCGCTGATTATTTGATTTGCAGTTCCGTTAAACCTGAATGTACCGGAAGATGAAGCATTCAGGTTGCCGGTACTGTTATGGATAAGATTGCCAGACAGATAAATAATACCGGCATTTGTAAAAGAGCCAGGGTTTTTATTTTCCAGGTTACCCACTATGTAAACAGCAGCACCACTTTCCAGCGAAACAGATGCTCCATCGTTTACAAAAGCATTTTGTGCGCCTGGCTTAGATTGGAAAAATACAAATAGCAATAGTAAACTGGTAATTGGTTTTGAAGATAGTTGTTTCATAGGTTTCAGATATTGCTTACTAAGAAAACTAATAATTCTGACTAATGAAAACCCAACATTTCTGTTTTAGTTATTTGTACTTAACAGGTCATGTTGCAATTACTTGTATTGAGTAGTATGAAATTGAAAAGATGATTTAGATCAATGAAAAAAGGACCACCAGCCTTCCGGTGATCCTTTGGTATTTGAAATTTTTCTTCGGGATTTTATATATGTATTGCCTCTCCATAAGCCACCTCGATCGCATCCTTAATGCTTTCGCTGATGGTGGGGTGCGGATGAATAGCATTCAGCACTTCGTGATAGGTAGTTTCTAATTTTCGGGCCGTTACGGTTTCTGAGATCATCTCTGTTACATTATAACCGATCATGTGTGTGCCCAGCCATTCACCGTACTTGGCATCAAAGATCACTTTGATAAATCCTTCTGTATGTCCGGCAGCAGAAGCCTTACCGCTGGCACTCAGCGGAAACTTTCCCACCTTCACTTCATATCCTTGTTCCTTTGCCTGTTTCTCTGTGTAGCCTACGGAAGCAATTTCCGGTACACAGTAGGTGCAACCGGGAATGTTGTTATAATCGATCGGCTCCGGCTGATGGTGATATTTATTTTCGTTGTAACCGATAGCTTCCACACAAACAATACCTTCCTTACTGGCAACGTGTGCCAGTGCCTGTCCGGGAGAACAATCGCCAATGGCATAAATGCCTGGCACACTGGTCTGACCATATTTATCCACCACTATGCGGCCTTTGTCTGTTTTCACTGCCAGTTCTTCCAAACCGATGCCTTCAATATTAGCTGCCACACCCACAGCACTCAATAATACATCTGCTTCCAGCACCACATCGCCAGTGGCGGTTTTTACAGTCGCCTTCACCCCATTGCCCGAAGTATCCACTGCAGTTACTTCTGCGCTGGTCATGATAGTAATGCCGTTCTTCTTATAGTTTTTCTCCAGCTCTTTGGATATCTCTTCATCTTCCACGGGTACGATGCGGGGGAGGAACTCTACAATGGTCACTTTAGTGCCCATGGTATTGTAGAAATAAGCAAACTCTACTCCAATAGCGCCGCTTCCCACCACGATCATAGATTTGGGCATTTGTGGCAGTACCATCGCTTCCCTGTAACCGATGATCTTGGTACCATCAATCGGCATGCTGGGCAATTGCCGGCTGCGGCCACCCGTGGCGATGATGATATGTTTGGCTTCAACGGTTTGCTTACTGTTATCGGCGGCGGTGACTTCCAGTTTTCCTTTGGCCACTATTTTACCAAAGCCCATGATCACATCTATCTTATTCTTCTTCATCAGGAACTGCACGCCTTTACTCATTTTATCGGCGACGCCGCGGCTTCTTTTTACAATGCCTTCAAAATTGGGAGTACCGGTGGCATCGATCCCAAAGGTGGCCGCATGTTTAATATCGTCAAATACCTGGGCACTCTTCAACAGCGCTTTGGTGGGGATACAGCCCCAGTTGAGACAAATGCCTCCGAGGCTTTCCTTTTCAATAATTGCTGTCTTAAAACCCAGCTGGGAAGCCCTGATAGCCGCCACATAACCGCCGGGACCACTTCCAAGAACCACTACGTCGTATGCCATGATAAGTTGATTAGTTAATTAGGTGATAAGTAATGAGGGGCGAAGTTATTCCAAAAGGGGCAATTAGGCAAAAAGGGCAGCTATTCCGCTGTCTATCTGTTTTTAATGCCGTTTGAAAAAAAACGGGGGGTACTATGGCCACCTTTGATAATTTAGTGGTTTATAAAGTATGCGGGTATTATTTCTACTTATTATACTGTTGATTAACGGAATGATCTGTTTGGCGCAGCCGGGCAATGACCGCTCTGTAAGGCTTTCCATCTTTACAGAGAGCCGCACGCCAGTTCCCTACGCCACTGCAGAATTGCTGAGAGCAGATTCTTCACTTGTAAAAACAACCATTTCAGATTCATCAGGCATGGTCCAATTTGAAGGACTCCCTTCTGGTAATTATTATATCAGGGTGCGGCTTATCGGCTATCTGTTACAATCAACTACCCTGTTTGACCTGGTAAAGAATCTCAATTTGACAGAAACGATGATCCTGAAACCAGAGGGAACCTTGTTGCAGGATGTTACTGTGACGACCAAAAAGCCACTGGTCCAGTTTTTACCCGACAAGACGGTGATCAATGTAGAGGCGGGAATTACCAATGCAGGCGCCACTGTAATGGATGTATTGGAGCGATCGCCGGGCATTACAGTTGGCAGGGATGGCACTATCAGTATGAAAGGCAAACCATCAGTAATGGTCCTCATTGATGGAAAGCAAACGCAACTGAATGGCGCTGAGTTGCAGGCCTATCTTGCAGGAATGAATGCGTCTTCGGTAGATGTTATCGAACTGATAGATAACCCCGGTGCTAAGTATGATGCAGCTGGAAATGCAGGTATCATCAATATCAGGACAAAGAAGAACAAACAAAAAGGGTTCAACGGGTCAGTGAGTTTAAGCGTAGGGCAGGGTTTTTATTTTAAAGAAAATGGCAGTTTGAATATTAACTATCGTACGGGTAAACTGAACCTGTATGTTAATTATAGTATGCGGAATGGCAGAGAAAGAATGACAATAGATGCCCTGCGAAAATATTTCAACAAGAACGGAGAAGATTCGCTGTTGCTGCAACAACCGAATGTGACCACTACAAGGATCAATTCGTATAATTTGAAAGCAGGAGCCGATTTTTTTGCCAGTAAACAAACAACGGTTGGTGTGGCTTTTACCGGCAATTTTAATGAACGTAAGATCAGTAGTTTTAGTACCATCGACTGGATGTCGCCGGCATATGTGATCGATTCAACAATAAACACATTTGGTACCCGGAACATTGACTTTAAAAGGGCCGGGGTGAATTTTAATGGTCGTCATACTTTTCCGGACAATGGTGAGCTTTCTGTTGACATTGATTATATCAAATTTGATATCAATGGCGATCAGTATTTTGAGAACCAGCTTACATCACCGGGTAGCGTTGCATTCGTTACCAAAGGTGATATTCCCTCTACCCTGAATATTTTTACTGCCAAATTGGACTATTCAAAACAATTTAAAAAACTGTTGTGGGAGGCTGGCTTAAAGACTGCGAGTACAAATACCGATAATCTGGCTGAGTATTCTTTTTTTGATGGTATTGCCTGGCAATCTGACCTGAGCCGGAGCAATCATTTTTTGTATGATGAAAAAATACACTCCGCATACAGCAGTTTGGATGCGGAGAAAGGCAAATGGCATTGGCAGGCGGGGCTTCGTTATGAGTTTACTACCTATAAGGCAGATCAACTGGGTAATGCAGTGATAAAAGATTCCTCCTTTCAAAAAAAATACGGAAGCCTGTTTCCTTCAGCCTTTGTTTCTTATGCAGCAGACAGCAGTAATAGTTTCACCCTTCGTTTTGGCAGGAGGATCGACAGGCCCCAGTTTCAAAACCTGAACCCCTTTCTTGTTACGATCAATAAATACACTTTTGAAGGAGGTAATCCTTTTATCCGGCCTCAATACACCTGGAATGTGGAGTTATTGCATACTTATAAGCAGATACTGACGACCGGTGTTTCATATAGCTATCTAAAAGACTATTTCTCCCAGATATTCATTATTGATTCCAACAGCAGTAATGTCAACAAGAACATTATCATTTACACCAGGGGAAATGTGGGTAAGTTTCAGAATATCGGGCTGTCTGTCAGCCTGCAATTGCCTGTGGCAAAATGGTGGAACCTTACCTCCGTAGTGGTATTTAACCATAAAGTGATCGAAGGGGTGATATGGACGCCTTTTAAAGCCACCATTAACCAGGTAAACATTAATATCAATAACCAGTTTCAATTTGGTAAAGGCTGGGCAGCCGAATTAAGTGGTTATTACCTGTCAAACAGCCAGATCGATCTCCAGGAAACATTGACCCCTCAGGGGGAAATGGGGGCCGGTATTTCAAAGAAGATATTAAAGGGCAATGGTACACTTCGCCTGGCTATCAGGGATATGTTTTATACCCAGAACTACTCCGGGTACTCCCGGTTTCAAAACTCGGATGAACCTTTTAAAGTAAAATGGGACTCCCGGGTGGCCCGGATCACCTTTAGCTGGAGATTTGGCAAAGCCATGAAACCTGTAAAACGGTCCGGCGGAGGTGCTACCGAGGAAACGGAGCGGGTAGGTTCGGGGAACTGATGCCATTCCCCTTTTTTGGCGTTGAAAACCAGCAGATAGGCCCTTTCCACCGGTTGTTAGGAAAAAAACGGCCATCAGGCAAAATTGTTAATTATTCATTCTTAATTATTCACTAATTCCCCTACCTTTGCCGTCCGAAAAATTGTATCAATTATGGCAAGAGTATGTCAGGTTACAGGTAAAGTTCCGGTGCGGGGAAACAAAGTTTCTCACTCCAATATCAAAACAAAGCGTCGTTTTCTGCCCAACCTGCAGAAGAAGCGTTTTTACCTGGCCGAAGAAGATAAATGGATAACCTTGAAATTATCAACCACTGCAATCCGCACCATCAATAAGAATGGATTGCTGAGCGTAGTAAAAGAGTTGAGAGCTAAAGGAGAGAAAATCTAATTAATTAATTTGAAAATGTGGAGATGAGGGTAACCCACATCTTCAAATCATCAAATTAGCAAATTATCAAATTAATAAAAAATGGCAAAGAAAGGTAACCGTGTACAAGTAATACTGGAATGCACAGAGCACAAAACAAGTGGCAAGCCCGGCACCAGCCGCTATATCACGGTAAAAAACAAAAAGAACAACCCGGAGCGTATGGAGTTGAAGAAATTCAATCCCATTCTGAAAAAAGTAACCGTTCACAAGGAAATCAAATAATTTGAAAATTTGACAATGTGCCAATTTGATGATTCGGCACTGAGTGATTTTCAAATTTTCAAATTAAACTAATTTTCAAATTAGAATACAATGGCAAAAGCAGCAAAAACGGCGATCAAGAAAGACCCTAAAATGGCAGCCGAAGCAAAGAACTGGACAAAAGTGATCAAAGCAGTACGCAGCCCTAAAAGTGGTGCCTATACTTTTAAAGAGCAGATCATTCACAAAGACAAGGTGAAGGATTTCTTAGCACAAAAGTAATACCCCATCCCCTGAAGGGGAGTAATGATATTAGCTGTCATGCCCTTTGGTGTGATGGCTTTTTTGCTTTTAGCATTAATTTCATTGGAGATGGGTTACTGCACAGTAGGGTTTGTGATTTGAAATTTGTCATTTGGAATTTTATAAACTATGGGATTTTTTAATAAACTATTTGGGAAAAAAGAAAAGGAAAGCCTTGACGAGGG
This sequence comes from uncultured Chitinophaga sp., assembly GCA_964443345.1. Classification (GTDB taxonomy): domain Bacteria; phylum Bacteroidota; class Bacteroidia; order Chitinophagales; family Chitinophagaceae; genus JJ008. The sequence goes on along the minus strand of CAYUCU010000046.1, from coordinate 1,858 downwards.
TTTAAAAAAAACCAAGGAAGGCTTCTTTGCCAAAATAACCAAGGCTATCGCAGGTAAAAGCTCCGTGGATGAAGAGGTGCTGGATAACCTGGAAGAAGCCCTCGTAGGTGCCGATGTAGGAATTGAAACTACTGTGAAGATCATCGAACGGAGCGAGAAACGGGTGGCAAAAGATAAGTACATGAATGCTGCAGAACTGAACAAAATGCTGCAGCAGGAAATAGAAGCGATGCTGGTAGATGCACCGGAGGCAAACAGTTATGCCTTTGATACAGAGTTGCCCACAAAACCGTATATCATATTAGTAGTGGGAGTGAACGGTGTGGGTAAGACAACAACGATCGGGAAGCTGGCATACAATTTTAAAAAGGCCGGTAAGACCGTATTGCTTGGCGCTGCGGATACGTTCCGTGCGGCAGCAGTTGATCAGTTAACTATCTGGAGTGAAAGAGTGGGAGTGCCCATCGTAAAACAGGATATGGGCAGCGACCCTGCTGCCGTGGCCTTCGATACCGTTCAAAGCGCTATAGCCAAACAAAGTGATGTAGTGCTGATAGATACCGCAGGCCGGCTGCACAATAAAGCCCACCTGATGGATGAACTGGGTAAGATCAAAAGAGTAATTCAGAAAACGATACCAGACGCACCACATGAAGTACTGCTGGTGCTGGATGGCTCTACCGGGCAAAATGCGCTGGAACAGGCAAAACATTTTACGGCAACCACTGATGTTACGGCCTTAGCGATCACCAAACTCGACGGTACAGCAAAAGGCGGCGTGGTACTGGCTATCGCTAATCAATTTAAAATACCGGTGAAATTCATCGGCGTCGGAGAAAAGATGGAAGACCTGCTGGTGTTTGATAAACATGAATTTGTGGATAGTTTGTTCAATTTGGAAAACAGTAAGTAGATGATAACTGAGAGATGATAGATGATAATGCCTCTAACATGAATTTGTCTTATGAATTTCAAAGAGGTTAAATTAAGGAGAGTAGTTTAGGATATAAAGAACTATCATCTGTCAGTTATCATCTATTCACTTTTCTCTCACCACCCCACACACAACAAAACATTCCCCACCTTATGTCCGCTGTAATTTTTGAAATCGGGACTATAAGCTTTTTGTGTAAAAGAAAGGGAGAACTGCCGGAATGAAACATGCAGCATGATATCCAGCCGGGCCTGTATTTTTTTTCTCCTCAGATCGCTTCCGGATTTTGCATTATTATCATGTATGGGCGACCGACTGTTGAACAGGCCTCCATCCAGCAACGCATTGAACAGTAATGCATCCACCGATGGTTTAAGGGAGAAAGCTATCCCGGGTTTCTTTTTATTAACGGGGAAACTCTGGCTGGCAAGCCCCGAAAAATAGCGGAGATTTTTTTGAAACCGGATGATGGAATAAACAGACAGGCCATCTGATAAGGTACCTGCAAAACCATTTGCCCCGGCAACCAGTATCAGTTTGTTTTTTCCGGCCACCTGTTTTTCATAGGTCAAATTATAATTAAGCAGCACATCAGCCGGCAACTGGTAATCCCATCCGTTGGGTCGGGGATCACCGATCAACCGGTGCAGGAAGACTTGTGTTTGCTCTGCGAACGCTGGTGGTCCCATCACTCCGGCCACCCATTCTGTTTGCAGGTTTCTTTTATTCACCGGGTCGGCTTTGTGCCGGGTATGTATCACCATCAATGCACCTGCATATGGGTAATCATTTTTATCAGGAATAAAAGGGCGGGTCTTTTTTGGAGTGATCATTACCTGCAGAAGGCTCCAGCCGTTTGTGGCATATTTTGGTGAAAAGGTCTTTTTCTTTTTATGCTGCCCTGGGTCTTGGTTTTTTTTGGGA
>CAYUCU010000045.1:0-21634 GCA_964443345.1 uncultured Chitinophaga sp. | reverse complement strand
AATGTTGAATTCAAAAACTACAATAAACTGGCAGAACGGTTCGGCATTCACTGGAATGAGAACATGCGGCATGATGTGATCGATAATAAGTTTGAGCAGGGAAAAATAGTCATCAAACCGTACAATCCCATCTTCAAAACTGCTAAAACTGTTTTCATCAAACAGCTTTGTACACAAGAGATCAAAAAACCTGCCGTAAGTATATACAGTGAAAACGGGGAAGTACTGATGTCCGTAAGCAAGGTGGGCAAAGGAACTGTGTTTGCTGTTGGTGATCCCTGGTTCTATAATGAATATGTGGACGGCAGAAAGATCCCGGCGGAATATGAAAACTATAAAGCAGTTGTGGACCTTGTTCAATGGCTGATCAAACTGGCCATCATCAAATGAAAAAGGCAGCAACGATATTATTGATACTGGCATCGCTGCAACCATATGCACAAAAAAAAATAATTGTGGATGCAGAAGGGAACGGAGATTATAAAACTATCCAGGGGGCTATCAACAGTTTGCCTGATTCATCAGCAACGTCAAGAACAATTTTTATAAAAAAAGGAACCTATTCCGAAAAACTTTATATCGAAAAAGCCAATATCATTTTTGAAGGGGAAGACCGGGAGAAGACCCTACTGATCGCTTCCATTGCAAGAGATGAATGGCGTTGCGGCCATACGGATGACTGGGGCGTGGCCACTATGAATGTCGGAGCAAATGATATTACGTTGAAAAATCTCACCATCACCAACAATTTTGGTTTTGATTATAAAGAGCGAACGATCTGGTGTGCTTCTGACACTGCTGCTAATAAAGAAAGGAAACTGAGAAAGGATGGACACCAGATGGCCTTACGCACCATGAATATGGCTACCCGGTTGAAAGCTGTCAACTGCCGCTTCAAAGCTTTTGGGGGTGATACTGTCAGTCCCTGGGAAATTTACAACGGTATGTGGTATTTCAAAGACTGCATCATGGAAGGCGGTGTTGATTTTTATTGTCCCCGCGGCTGGGCCTGGGCAGAGAATTGTGAATTCATTACCCATACTGGTCCTGCTGCTATCTGGCATGATGGCTCGGGTAATGAAGATTCAAAAACTGTGTTGGTAAATTGTAAGTTCACCGGGTATGATGGCTTTATGTTAGGCCGCTATCACCGGGAGGCGCAGTTCTATCTTATCAATTGCTCCTTTGCAAAGAACATGAGGGATTCCGCCATTTACCGGGTACCCACTGCCAATGTGATTAAATGGGGACATCGTATCTATTATTATAATTGTCACCGGGAAGGTGGAACTGATTTTAGCTGGTACAGCAATAACCTTCCCGCAGGGCTACAAGCAAATGATATAACTATTAACTGGGTTTTTGGCAACCGCTGGAACCCCGCAATAAATTGAGTATGCAATTATCCAAAGAAGCCTTAGGGCAAATTGCTTTGCAACCCGGATCAATGATCCCGGATGCAACGCTGTTTGAGTTGCCGGAAAAAGTGTTACAGTTTGGCACAGGTGTTTTATTGAGAGGTTTACCAGATTTTTTTATCGATAAAGCCAATAAGCAGGGCCTCTTCAACGGAAGAATTGTGGTGGTAAAATCTACTGACAGCGACAGCAGCGCCTTTGATAAACAGGATGGCCTTTATACCATTTGTGTGCGGGGCGTGGAAAACGGGACCACGGTTGAAGAAAATATCATTAATGCTTCTATCAGCCGGGTGCTGGGGGCTAAAACAGAATGGAAAAGAATTTTAGAGTGTGCTCATAACCCGGAAATGAAGGTCATCCTTTCCAATACCACTGAAGTAGGTATACAATTGGTGCAGGATGATATTACAGCAGAGCCACCCGTTTCCTTTCCCGGTAAATTACTCGCCTTCTTGTTCGAACGATTCCGGGCTTTTAATGGAAGCGCCGCCAGTGGTATGGTGATCGTACCAACAGAATTAATTACTGATAATGGTTCAAAGCTGGAAAGTATTGTACTGGAACTGGCCCACCGGAATAATTTAGATTATAAATTCATTGAATGGCTGGAGAGTCATAATACATTTTGTAATTCACTGGTGGACCGGATCGTTCCGGGCAAGCCCAATGCTACCGAAACAAAAAAACTGGAAGACACACTGGGGTATAGTGATGAATTGCTTACCATGAGTGAAGTATTCCGCCTGTGGGCCATTGAAGGAGATCAAAAAGTAAAAGAGGTGCTTTCATTCAGCAATGCGGATGAAGGAATGGTCATCACTCCCGATATCACTTTATTTAAAGAATTAAAATTGCGGTTGCTTAATGGTACGCATACTTTTAACTGCGGTGTCGCTTTCCTGTCCGGGTTCAACATTACCAGGGAAGCGGTAACTGATACATTGTTTTCCGTATTTGCCAAAAACCTGATGCATACAGAAATTGCACCGGCCATTCCGTTTGCCATTGATACAAAAGTGAAAGAAGATTTTGCCGACCGGGTGTTTGAACGTTTCTGCAACCCGTTTATTGAGCACCAGTGGCTCAGCATCACGGTGCAGTACACCTCCAAGATGAAAATGAGAAACGTACCGCTCCTGCTCCGTCATTATGAACTGACGGATACCGTTCCCCTGCACATGGCTACGGGCTTTGCGGGTTATTTATTGTACATGAAAGCTACCCGGAAAAGCAGCGGAAAATATTTCGGCGAAAGAAATAAGACAGAGTATGAGATAAAAGATGACTCCGCGGAGTACTTTTACAATGCCTGGAGTACTAATGCTGCTGACAAACTGGTAGCTGAAGTAATGGCCAATGAGGAATTATGGGATACAGACCTCACCCAACTACCGGGATTTTTAATTGCCGTACAGGAACAACTGCAGGATATGATGACCAATGGTGTTTTACAAACCATTGCACAACTGGAAACAAGAAAAGTAACCGTTTAAATGAAACACCGGGTTTTAAAAGTTCATCCAACGGATAATGTGATCGTCGCATTGACCAATCTTTCCAAAGGAGAAACGATCTCTTTTGAAGGGTCTGAATATATATTGCAGGAAGACATCCCGGCAAAACATAAGTTTTTTACAAAAGATATGAGACCCGGTGATGAGGTGACCATGTATGGAGTGCTGGTGGGAAAAGCGCAAAAAGATATTCCAAAAGGCAGCCGGATGTCAACCGATAATATCAAACATGCTGCAGAACCATATGCCTACCGGAATGCAACATTTGAGTGGCAGGCCCCGGATGTTTCTGCATTCAAAGGAAGGACCTTCAACGGTTATCACCGGAGCGACGGAAGAGTGGGCACGGCTAATTACTGGTTGTTCATTCCCACTGTCTTTTGTGAGAACAGAAACTTAGATGTGATCCGCGAAGCCATGCATAATGAATTAGGATATGCCGTAACGGATAAATACAAGCAATATACCCATCAGCTGGTGACTGCTTATAAGAACGGAGAAACCCTGGAAACAATTGACCTTGCCCCTTCTGCAAATGGACAGGCAAGGCCCTTTAAGAATGTAGATGGAATAAAATTTCTGAATCACCAGGGTGGTTGTGGTGGCATCCGGCAGGATGCGGCCGTTTTAAGTAAACTGCTGGCAGCGTATGCTGATCATCCAAATGTGGGTGGTGTGACTGTCTTAAGTTTGGGTTGTCAGAATTTGCAGGTAGAAGACTTTAAAAATGATCTGAAGAATCACAATTCACATTTTGACAAACCCCTGTTCATTTTTGAACAACAACAATCGCAAAGCGAAGAGCAACTGATCGCTGAAGCGATCCGCAAAACATTTGAAGGGCTGATCGAGATCAATAAGCTGGAAAGAAAACCAGCTTCTCTTGATAAATTATGTATCGGGGTGAAATGTGGCGGCAGCGATGGCTTTAGTGGCATATCTGCGAATCCTTCGGTGGGGTATTGTGCTGACCTGGTAGTGGCGCTGGGTGGTAAGATATTATTAGCAGAGTTTCCCGAATTATGTGGTGTGGAACAGGAGTTAGTTGATCGTTCGGTGGATGAAGCCACTGCCCGAAAATTTATGCAGCTGATGGAAAGCTATGATGAACTGGTGACCAATGCCGGCTCCAGCTTTTCTATGAATCCTTCACCAGGAAATATAAAAGACGGCCTGATAACTGATGCGATGAAAAGTGCAGGTGCAGCAAAAAAAGGTGGCACCTCCCCGGTAGTAGATGTATTGGACTACACAGAAACTGCTACCAAACCCGGGCTTAGTTTAGTTTGCACCCCGGGGAATGATGTGGAAGCGACTACTGGTAAAGCGGCCAGTGGCGCTACGCTTATTTTATTTACTACTGGTTTGGGCACTCCTACCGGTAATCCGGTTTGTCCAACGATAAAAGTTTCGACCAACAGTACTCTCACGAAAAGAATGAATGATATCATTGATATAGATTGCGGTCCGGTGATTGAAGGCGAGAAATCGATTCGGCAGATGGGTGAAGATATACTGGACTACTGCATCAAAGCGGCCAGCGGTGAAGTGATACCAAAAGCAGTGCTGCTGAACCAGGATGATTTTATTCCCTGGAAACGGGGAGTGTCACTATAGACGGAAAGTCAGTAAAGACAGGAAGTCAGAAAGAAATACTTCGTAACTGAAAATGTCTTTCGGACTTGCGAACTTTCTGTCTTACCGACTAAGTTGAATAGCGAATCCCGGACGTCCGGGAAAGAGTGGGATCCCGCCAGAAGAAAGGCAGGACAGGCAGCAACGAAGCTGAAGTACCACTACAGCCCGGCTAATAAATATTTAAAAGAGATCGTATGAAAAAGTTTCTCGATGAAAATTTTTTACTGACGAATGCAACTGCAGAACGTCTGTATCATGAGTACGCTAAAGACATGCCCATCATAGATTATCATAATCACCTGCCGCCAAATGAAGTGGCGGCAGACAAAAATTTTGAGAACATCTCCCGGGTATGGCTGAATGGTGACCATTATAAGTGGAGGGCCATGCGTACCAATGGTGTGGAAGAAGCCTATATCACCGGTGATAAAACTGATTGGGAAAAATTCAGGGCCTGGGCAGCTACGGTTCCTTATACACTAAGGAATCCGCTCTATCACTGGACGCACCTGGAATTGCAACGCTATTTCGGCATCACTGCTATTTTGAATGCGGATTCTGCAGAAAAGATCTATGAAGAAACGTCTGCCAAACTGCAAACAAAAGAATACAGTGTGAGAGGATTGCTCGAAAAAATGAACGTAAAACTGATCTGCACTACCGATGATCCGGTTGATAACCTGGAGTACCATCAGCAAATTCAAAAAGATGGGTGGAGTGTGAAAGTGCTGCCTGCTTTCCGTCCGGATAAAGCGATGAACGTGGACGATGTGAATACCTTCAACAACTACCTCACCACCCTGGAGAAGTCATCTGATATCTCTATCAGCACTTATAATGATTACCTGGCAGCGTTGAAAAAGCGACATAATTATTTTGCTGCGAACAACTGCAGTGTTAGCGATCATGGCCTGGAAGAAATATATGCTGAAGACTATACAAGTACAGAGATAGCGGGCATATTTGCCAAGATCAGGTCCGGCGGTACTCTCTCCTATGTGGAGAACCGCAAATTCAAATCGGCCATGCTGGTGAACTTTGCAGAGTGGGATCATGAAAAAGGATTTGTTCAGCAATACCATCTCGGCGCTTTGCGAAACAATAATAGCCGCATGCTGAAACAACTGGGGCCTGATACCGGTTGGGATAGCATCGGTGATTTTTCCCAGGCAAGAGCATTGGCGAAATTCTTAGACCGGTTGGATAGGGATAACAATCTGGCGAGAACAATTATCTATAACCTGAACCCCGCCGACAACGAATTATTTGCCACCATGATCGGTAACTTTAATGATGGCACCGCAGCAGGCAAAGTACAATGGGGTTCCTCCTGGTGGTTCCTCGATCAGAAGGATGGCATGACCAAACAGATCAATGCCCTGAGCAATATGGGATTGCTGAGCCGGTTCATCGGTATGCTGACGGACAGCCGCAGTTTTTTATCGTTCCCAAGGCATGAATATTTCAGGCGTTTGCTTTGCAACCTGTTTGGTAAAGAGATTGAAAACGGAGAATTGCCTAACGATATTGAATGGGTGGGCAAAGTGATACAGGATATTTGTTTTAACAATGCGAAGAATTATTTCAACTGGCAACATATAGATGAACCTGCAACAAAAACAGTAAAAGCATAAGGTATGGAAATACGGTTTCAAAATAGTCCGGACGAAACAATGCAAATGTCCACAGCGCAACTCCGGAAAAATTTCCTGGTGCAAAACCTGATGCAGGATGATGCAGTGCAGTTGGTGTATTCGCATTACGACAGGGTGATCATTGGCGGGGCCAAACCAGTTAATAAAACGTTGGTACTTCCCAATCATCCTGAACTGCGAGCCGATTACTTTTTACAAAGAAGGGAACTCGGCATCATCAATGTGGGCGGGGCAGGCTTAGTAATTGCTGATGGAAAAGAATTTGCTATAAACAAATTAGATTGTGTTTACCTGGGCAAAGAAACTAAAGAAGTAAAATTCAAAAGCCTGAGCAAGAAAGACCCGGCGATATTGTATTTATTATCTGCTCCGGCACATCATAAGTATCCCAACAAGTCCATGACAAAAGAAAAAGCATCACCGGTGAATTTGGGCGATGCTTCCACTTCCAATAAAAGAACGATCTATAAATACATTCACCTGGATGGCATCAGGAGTTGCCAGTTGGTAATGGGATTGACGGTGTTAGAGAACGGCAGTGTATGGAATTCCGTTCCGCCGCATACGCATACGAGAAGAATGGAAGTCTATTTCTATTTCGATGTACCGGCAGAACACCGGGTATTTCATTTCATGGGGCAGCCGGAAGAAACAAGGCATTTGGTAATGGCCAATCATGAAGCAGCTATATCAGCGCCGTGGAGTATGCACTTTGGATGCGGAACAGCTAATTATGGATTTATTTGGGGTATGGCTGGAGAGAATCAACAATTTACCGACATGGACCCTGCACCAATAGCAGACTTAAAATAAATATAAATAAATAACTGCGCTAATCCGCCTAATCCGCGTCATCAGCGTTCCAATTAAAATCAAAACAACAATGTCAAAGAAAGTAGTTACTCTCGGCGAGATCATGCTCCGCCTCTCCACTCCCGATTTCAAACGTTTTGTACAAGCTGACTCATTTGATGTGACCTATGGTGGTGGCGAAGCCAATGTGGCAGCCGCTTTATGTAATTATGGGCTGAATGGCACCTTCGTTACCAAAGTACCTAATAATCCGATCGGTCAGTCAGCCATCAACCACCTGCGTCGCTATGGTGTGGATACGCAGTTCATTGCCCGTGGTGGTGAACGGCTTGGTATATACTTTCTTGAAACGGGTGCTTCCATGCGGGCCTCACAGGTAGTGTATGACCGTGCCGGCGCTTCTATTGCCGATGTGGATGCCAGTGAATTTGATTTTGATAAAATATTAGATGGCGCCAGTTGGTTTCATACCACCGGCATTACTCCTGCCCTGAGTGATAAAGCGGCTGCCTTAACCGAAGCAGCATTGAAAGCCGCCAAAGCAAAAGGCATCACCACCAGCATCGACCTCAACTATCGTAAAAAACTCTGGACCAAAGAAAAAGCAAGAGAAGTGATGAGCAAGCTTTGCCAATACGTAGATGTTTGTATCGGCAATGAAGAAGATGCTGATACCACACTTGGGTTCAAAGCAGCCCATACGGATGTTACCAAAGGTGAACTGAACCTTGATGGTTTCAAAGATGTGTTCAAACAAATGAAAGATAAGTTTGGATTCAAATTCATAGCCTCCTCACTGCGGGAGAGCTACAGTGCCAGCGACAATGGCTGGAGTGCCCTGGTATATGATGGAAGCGAATTTTATCATACTAAACAATACAATGTCCGAATTGTGGACAGAGTAGGTAGTGGTGATAGTTTTGCCAGCGGGCTGATCTATGGATTGGTGACCGGCCTGCCGATGAATGAAGCAGCAGAGTTTGGCGTGGCAGCAAGTGCATTGAAGCATACCATTCCAGGTGATTTGAACCATGCTACGCTGAGTGACGTGAAGGAACTGATGAAAGGTGATGGTAGTGGAAGGGTGCAGAGATAACCCCCTGTCCCCCTAAATGGGTGACTTAGGTCGAGGTGTTATCACAAATTCAATAGTTCTTTAAGTTTAAAGTTTAATATTAATGTTACCAGCTTCAGTTCCTTGATCGGCTTTGGTTGCGTCGCACTCTTCATCGTTCTGTTCGCTATTCAACTAATACAGGGTCTTCATCCCCTCCCTGGAGGGGCGGCAGACATTACCAATAAAACAAACTCCAAAAGGGGTGGGTAAAAAAAACGAAATGATAATTGATACACTAAATAACGCTTCGAAATATTTTTCCCTGCATCCGCTATTTGAAAAGGCATTTGCATTTATCGGGCAAACTGATTTGGGTAATGCACCGGATGGCAAGTCGGATATTTCGGAAGGACTGAAAGCTATCTTCTCCAACAAAGCAGGTATGACAGCCGAGGCATCAGTTGCCAAGTTTGAATGTCATAACAACCATATAGATATTCAACTTTGCATTAATGGAGTAGAAACGATTGGCTGGAAACCAAGAGAAAAATGCACCATGGAGAATGGTGGTTACAATCCTGATAAGGATGTACAGTTATATCATGAGCAACCCGATATGTATTTCCAACTGACCAACGGGCAGTTCGCTATCTTCTTTCCGGAGGATGTGCATGCGCCGATGATCGGGGAAGGAGAAATAAAAAAGTTAGTGATCAAAGTAAAAATTTGATAGCCACAAAGACACTAAGGCACAAAGAAAGAATCGATTTCACTTAGTGGCTTTGCGTCTTAGTGGCAAAAACAAAAAATATGAATAACACACAACGAATAACAGATGCGATAGTAACACAAGGTATGTTGCCCTTGTATTTCAATTCCAGCGAAGAAGTAAGCCTGGATGTATTAAAAACGATCTACAAAGTAGGTGTGAAAGCGGTGGAATACACCAACCGTGGTGATGCGGCGCTAAGTAATTTTAAAAAGATGGTGGAGCTGCGCAATGTGGAAATGCCCGGGCTGCTCTTAGGTGTTGGCACTATTAAAAATATGCAGCATGCTGCTGATTATCTTGCCGCAGGAGCCGATTTTTTAGTTAGTCCCGGATTTGTGCCGGATGTGGCTGCCCATTGCGCAGCCAATGATATTTTTTATGCTCCCGGTTGTATGACACCTACTGAGATCATTGCCGCTGAAAATGCAGGCATCAAATTCATCAAGTTATTCCCGGGCAATATGCTGGGCCCGGAGTTTTTAACTGGAATAAGGGATATCTTCCCAAAGCTGTTGTTCATGCCCACCGGCGGTGTGGATACCACCAAAGAAAATATTGAAGGATGGTTTAAAGCCGGTGTTTGCGCCGTAGGTATGGGCAGCAAACTGATCAGCAAGAAATTGATGGGAGCAAAGGATTATGCAACGATTGAATCGGAAACTAAGAAAGTTTTAGCACTTATTGAATCAATAAAACCTGCCCAATAGTAGCACTGGTGTTGAACGGAGCGTCGCAACGATGCTCAACCGGAGTTACTGAAGCCTGCCTCCAAATAAATTCCGGCAGGTAAACTGGGTATCAAATAAAAACCATGACATTGCAAGCCATTGGAAAGTACAGGTGGACGATCTGCGCACTTTTATTTTTTGCCACCACTGTAAACTATCTTGACAGGCAGGTACTAAGCCTGTTGCAACCTTACCTGGCGGAAAAGTGGAACTGGACAAATACTGATTATGCCAATATAACTTCTGTATTTCAGTTTGGCTATGCCCTCTCCATGCTCTTTGCCGGCAGAATAATAGATAAGCTGGGTACAAAAAAAGGGTATGCCTGGGCTATCATCATCTGGTCGCTTGCGGCTATTGTTCATGCATTGGCTATCCCCATCGGGCAGGGTGTTTCTACTATGTTAGGCTGGTTTGGCATTGCCGGGTTTTCAATATCTGTGTTGGGCTTTATGTTTTCGAGGGCCATTCTCGCATTTGGTGAAGCAGGAAATTTTCCGGCCGCTATTAAGGCTACGGCTGAATATTTTCCTAAAAAAGAAAGATCATTTGCTACCGGCATCTTTAATTCCGGCGCCAATGTAGGGGCTATCCTTGCTCCCCTTACTGTGCCGTGGATACGGATCAACTGGGGTTGGGAATGGGCTTTTATCATCATGGGATTGATCGGTTTTATATGGCTGGCATTTTGGTTGATCTTTTATGAGAAGCCGGAGAAACAAAAGAAGCTGTCTGCGCAGGAGCTTGCTTATATCAAATCAGGAGAAGAAGAGAATGCTGCGGACACGGCGGTGGATACAAAAAAAGTGGCCTGGTTCCAGTTGTTAGGATACCGGCAAACATGGGCCTTTACATTTGGTAAGTTCATGACAGACGGGGTTTGGTGGTTTTTTCTATTCTGGCTGCCCGCTTATTTAAAAGTTCAATATGGAATAGTGGATAAAGCAGTAATGCTTCCGCTGGCTGTATTATATACATTGGCTATGGTCGGCAGCGTAGGCGGCGGCTGGTTTCCGATGTATTTTATTAAAAAGGGATACAAAGTGTATGACGGACGAATGAAGGCCATGTTATTGATTGCTTTTATTCCGCTGGTCGTTTTGCTGGCACAGCCACTTGGCTACATCAGCTACTGGGTGCCTGTGCTGCTGATAGGAATTGGCGCTTCCGCTCACCAGGCCTGGAGTGCTAATATCTTCACCACCGTATCAGATATGTTTCCCAAAAAAGCGGTTGGTTCCGTAGTTGGTATTGGCGGTATGGCAGGTGGTCTTGGTGGTGTGGTAATGTCAAAACTTGGTGGCTGGCTTTTTGATTCTTATAAATATGCCGGTATCGCTAGGTCATGGGTAGAAGCAAAAGCAGCCGGCTTGGGTGATTATGTGGCCAAATTAGATTCACTGAGTTTGTTTAGAAAAAATGGAGAACGAATTGATTTGAGCAAAATTGAGTTGAGTAGCTTACCAAAAGAAGTGACTGCACAATTGCAAAACATGGATGCAGGTCTGTTTGATCAGTTATTACACCTGCAAAAACCGATAGTACAGGCAGAGATGACAACTTCTTATACGATCATGTTTGCCATTTGCGCCGTCGCTTATCTCGTCGCCTGGATGGTGATGAAAACACTGGTACCAAAATATAAACCGATCACCGATCTATAAGTATGATCTTGACCACTTGAGCACTTCCAACCAAGACTCCCCGGAAAACCGGGGAGCTTTTTTTAGCTACAAGCTTCGGGTTTCGCCTGGAGTTATTGACATTTGACCCCTTCGGGGTCTATCAACTTCATCATCTGTTTCCCCTACCCTCGGAGGGTTCGATATTCATTTGTTCTGCACCCCGGGTTACACCCGGGGTTATTCATATTTGACCCCTTCGGGGTCTTCCGCTCCATTCATGTTTGACCCCTTCGGGGTCTCCTGCTTTGTTCAAAAAAAACTCCCCCGATTACCGGAGGAGTTCCAACTATCATCTATCAGTTTTTATCTATCCTCTACCCACCTATTCTCCCCAAATATTATCCTTACCATTCAGCCACAGGTTTACCAGGTCGGTGGTCACAGATTTTGGTCTTTCTAACGGGAAGCCGAGTGCCCTGTCCCAGCAAAGACTGGCGAGTACACCTAAAGCACGGCTCACACCAAACAGTACAGTGTAGAATTCATACTCCTTCATACCATAATGCACCAGCAGGGCGCCGCTATGCGCATCCACATTCGGCCAGGGGTTTTTGATCTTTCCTAATGACTGCAGGATGGGTGGCACGGTTTCATATACGTTCCAAACTGTTTGCACCAACGGATCATCCGGCATATGTTTTTTTCCAAATTCCATCTGAGCTTCAAACCGGGGATCGGTTTTGCGGAGCACTGCATGTCCATAGCCCGGCACCACTTTTCCTTCACTAAGCGTCTGTTTTACATATTCTGCTATTTGCTCTTTGGTTGGCAACTCTGTCTTTAATTCCTCCTGCAACTCAAATATCCATTTGATCACTTCCTGGTTAGCTAATCCATGCAAGGGACCAGCAAGACCGTTCATTCCGGCTGCAAAACTTAAATACGGATCGCTTAATGCAGACCCTACCAGGTGTGTTGCATGTGCCGATACGTTACCACCTTCATGATCGGCATGAATGGTCATGTACAGGCGCATCAGCTCTTTAAAACTTTCATCTTCAAACCCCATCATGTGGGCAAAGTTGCCCGCCCAATCCAGCAACCCGTTGGGTTGAATATGCTCTCCAAATTTATATTTACGGCGATAGATATAAGCCGCCACCCGGGGCAGACGGGCTATCAGGTCCATACTGTCATCAAACACCGCTTCCCAATAATCTTTCTTGTTCAGCCCCGCTGCATATTTTTTAGAGAACTGGCTTTCTGTTTGCAGCGCCATCACCGCCACGACAAACTGTGTCATCGGGTGGGTGTTTAAAGGCAATGCCTCTATCGTTGAAAATACGTGGTTGGGCACATGGCTGCGACGTTGCCATACTGAACTGATGTGATGCACATCATCATCAGAGGGTAACTCTCCTACCAGCATCAGGTAAAATAATCCTTCCGGCAAAGGCTCTGAACCATTGGGTGCCTTGGTCAGCTTTTCCCGTAATTGAGGTATAGAGTATCCCCGGAATCGAATGCCTTCCTGTGCATCCAGCAAAGAAGTTTCTGTAACCAGCCCCGTTATCCCCCGCATACCCTGGTATATTTGCGACAGCTGCACCTCCCCGATCACTTTATTGCCATGCTCTTTCAGCATCGCTTTTATTTCTGCACCTACTGTATCTGCTTTTGCCTTGAACCTGTCTTTTATTATACCCATAATACTGATTTTTTTGGGGGGTGGGACAACGATTTTTGTAAGGGTCAAAATTACACAAACCACTCTGCTGTAACAATAAATAATATTGAAAGTTCGGAGCTGATTACTGGTTATTAGTTACTGGTACATCATAACGGGTGGTGGATATTTACTCCTTTAAACAACCGGGAGCCAGTAGCTATTTCGGGGTTTTGCGGTACAGGTACAGTGCTACGATAGTAAATACGATATTGGGTAACCAGGCAGCCAGTAAGGGAGGGAAATTCCCTTTTGTTGCAAACACCGTAGAGAAACGATCAGATACAATAAACAGGGCCGCAATCGTAATTCCTAATGCCAGGTGAACGCCGCTGCCACCCCTTGAACGCCGGCTGGCAATTACAGCACCGATAAAAGTGAGCAACAGCACAGCCGCTGGTGTAGCCGTACGCCGGTACCGTTCCACTTTTAAAGTATTCAATCCTTCGGTACCCCGTAGTTCTTCCTGCCGTATAAAAGCCACCAGCTGAGGTGTGGTAAGTTTATCTTTCAGGTAGAAGTCTTTGCGCAGATCGGCGGGCTTCAGGGCGAGTGCAAGATTCAGTTGCGGATGAAAGGTCATCCGTTCACCCATACTGTCCACAAAGCGTTCGGCTGCATTTGTCAGCGACCATTTTTTAATAGCCGTATCCCATCTCATCGATTCGGCCCTAATGTTATAGATCACCTTATTATCTTTTACCTTCTCCATAAAAAAACCACGGGCAGTTTTGGAGCTGGTATCAAAATCCCTGACACCAATAAAAGTGTTGGTGTCTATCCGAAGGTAAAAACAGGTGGGGCAACTGCCATAGGTGTTGTTCTTCGTGGGATCATTCTTATCCATGTACTTGCTCTGGAAATTACTTTTGATAATGTTGGCCTTGGGTATCCAGTAGCGGCTGCCCAGCCATAATATACCTGCCAGTAATAACCCGCCTGCAAAATAGGGCCGCAGAAATCGCCGGTAGCTGGTACCGCTTGCCAGTATGGCTATGATCTCTGAACGGGTAGCCATGCGGCTGGTAAAAAAAATAACAGCGATAAAAACAAACAGGGGAAATAATAAACTCCAGATCCAGGGTACGAACCCGAGGTAATACTCCCGGATGATGCCATTCGTATCCAGGTTGGCTTTTACAAAGTCATCTGCCTTTTCGCTGCTGTCCACTGCCACGGCGATCACCGTAAACAATAGCAGGCAAAAGAAGAAGGTGATCAGGAATTTTTTCAGTATGTACCAGTCGATCTTATGCATCGGGTGCAAAGGAAAAGAATTTGGTTGTAATAAATTGATAAGGTTTTAAACCCTGCAGCCAGCCCGTTACTTTCTTTTTACCATTTCTGATTTGGTCCAAAAATTAAACAGGGGAAGATCGAAGAAAATACCACCATACACCCGTACCACATTACGTTGCAGTTCATCCTGTTTGAAACTCCGCAACTGTGGTGTGTATTGTACTCCAGCTGAAAAAACCAGGGGAGTTCCTTTTATTCCCACATTCAGGTGTAATCCCGGGCTTATCACCTGCGCCCATTTAACTTTTTGGGGCAGCACTGTATCCTGGTTATTGAAACGGTAAGAAACTACGGCGCCTATATCAATCACAGAAGCAAAGATAGTAATGGTGGTACCGGATCTTTTCCATAGGTTATTCCTGCCTACTTTTACAAGGTCCGGGTTTTCCAGGTCATTTTCTGAATAGCTGATCTTTTTGCTGCCAAGGGTAGAACTGAATGACAAACCAATGGGAGCTGACAGGCCATACACAGCACCGGAATGTTTTTTTCCTTTGGTGATAGTCGCAGAGGCTTCGTACCCGGCGTATACTCCCACATAAGCGGCAAGATCAAATGATTTCCAGCTGTTTCTTTTTTTCTTATACGAATTTACCGGCAAGGCGTATGATTCCACCACCCGTGACAATGTTTTACTGTTATCGGCCTGCGCCACATCATTTAAAAATCCGGCAATGCCTCTTACAATTTTTATGGCTTTCAGGTCATTTCGTTTCCATAAAAAAGCCAGGTAGGATGAATCGGGAAAAGTTACGGTTTCTTCATTTTTTACCATTCTTTTCTTTTCGCCAACAGAGGTGGATGTTGCGTACTGGGCGCCCAATTGCTCCAGCCGTTCCATTGTTAGGTCGGAGCTGATCTTAAAATCACTAATCCTTGCTTTTAGTTCAGATATGTTGATCGTGTACATATCTTTTTTCATCAGGTCGTCCACTATATGCAGCACAATATCCATAGCACCTGCAAAATTTTTCTTTTGCAGCAAACTATATACTTCTTGTACATCCACCATTGCAGACAGGGTTTTTTCAATTAAAGGTTCTTGCTTTTTAAATAACCCGGTATAGCTGCTTTCTCCCCTGCTCAGTTGCAATGTTTTCAGCAGGTCCTGCATAAATCTCCAGGAGTTATAATCGGAGTATTCAAATTTCGACGGATTGCCGCCTGCTTCAGCTTTAAAGGCTTTAAACTCCCCTTTCAGTTTGTCGATCTGGTTGATCTTTAACAATACCAGCCCCATCCAGCGGCGCAACTGATTCAGTTTTTGTTTGGCCAGCTCAAACCTTCCGTTTTCAATATTCAGCATTTTAGAAAAGAACCCATGGTATTTAGCATCTACAAGGCTGATCATTACGGTCAGCTCATCATCATTCAGGTATAGCAGGTCTTCATATTTCAGCCATTGTTGCATGCTTACATCCCGTTTGATAAATTCTGTATTGATACAATATAAAAAGGAAATAAGATCATTGGTGGAAAGTGACCCGGATCTTTCCGGCTCCTGGTGCTGCAGGTATAATGATGATATGATGTCGTTATAGTTATACTGTTGCTCCACCATCCTGGCAATACTCCAGGTAATATTGAGTCCTTCAGTAATAACAGTCGAATCTTTTCCCAGCCTTCTTTTCAGCCAGTGGCTCCTGAAAAGGCTTTGGGGCATAAATACAAAGTCTTTACTAAGTGCATACCTCCAGGCAGAGCCCAGGTTAGGTACTTCATAAACCTCTTTCGATTGTAGCAATGAGATCGTTTCAGGAAAAAAAGTAGTGACCATCTCGTGTTTTTTTGCACTCCGCTGCAGGTTTTCAAAGAACCACATCACAGATTCCTGTTTTACTCTTTTAGCGAGATAAATTGCGAGTGCATCTATGATATCTGATTGAGATGGCAGTTTGAATGACAGGGGTGAAAATTCGGATTGCTGAATTACCAGTTCACTCCGTATATTTTTTTGAAATTCTTCCAGCTTACTCTCCATAAAATGATCAGCCCCGTGCAGGCCGGGCAGACCAACAGTTAAAACACATTCAGGAGGGATCATTGCAAAAATGCCGGCTGCTTTTATTTCTTTTTCCAGTCTTCTCTTGTTTACTTCTATGTTCTTTTCTGCAGAAATATTTTTTTGATGCCGGTCATTATATTTTACCGAATCTGTCTTCCGGGCTTCTATCTCTGCTATTTTGGCTTCAATCTTTTTTTGCTCAATGATTTTCTCGTTTTTATACTCTTCGAGTTCTTCCCGTGCTGCATTTAGCAATCCATTAAAATAATTCCGCAATTCCCTGCTTTTTGAAACATCCTTTTTATTTTCTGCTTCCACTTTTAGAAGGGTGTCATACTCCCTTCTATTACCCAAGAATTTCATCAGCGTATCCCAGTTGGGATCTGTTTGCTTTATTTTTGAACGAATGCAATTTTCCAGTACTGCATAGGGCAGCGTAAGAAGTTGTTCCTCCTTTTGTAACGGTGAAACCAGTTTATCGAAATGGGTTTTCAACCCGGTATAATAATTCTGAATGTCAAGCTTTACATCTGAAAGCTGCTTGCTGCCATCGGCGCTCATATACCATAGCATTCCGCCGAGCAGTTGCCGGGCTTTATCCTCGTTGTCAGCATATTTTTCAGGGCTGCAAATTGCTTTTGCCAGGAAATAGGCATTATCCAGCCGGAATGACTCTGTATCACTTTGTGCCATGGCACCCTTAACTGAAAAGAGAAAAAAGAAAATAGTGGCAAAAAGAATTTTCATATAGTCAGTTTGGTTGGTTTGTTTCTGATCTTTTATTCAAAGCAGGTTGAAAAATGCCAGACCACTAATTTATTGAAATAAACCGCTAAATGCTTCAGTGCCGTTTACAACTTTTCTTTCAGCCGTACCACCATTTCCTCTTTCCAGGTCTTAAAATCGCCCTGCAGTATGTGCTTTCTTGCTTCTTCCACCAGCCAGAGGTAAAATGCCAGGTTGTGTACGCTGGCAATAGTATATCCCAGGAATTCTTTGGCCTTCATCAGGTGACGCAGGTAGGATTTGCTGTAGTAATTGCTTACTTCACAAGGTAGTCCTTCATCAATTGGTGAAAAATCAAGTTCCCATTTCTTATTGTCGATATTAATAACCCCATTGGTTGTAAATAGCATGGCATTTCTTCCGTTGCGGGTGGGCATCACACAGTCAAACATATCAATCCCCATGCTGATGCACTCCAGAATATTCCACGGAGTACCTACTCCCATCAGGTATCTTGGTTTGCTGGCGGGTAAATGATCACAACACCAGTCGCATATCTCATACATCACCGGTTCCGGTTCACCCACACTCAGTCCGCCAATGGCATTTCCCGTGGCTTCCTTAGAAGCAATGTATTCACAGGATTGTTTGCGCAATTCTTTAAAAGTGCCGCCCTGCACAATAGGAAAAAGGTTTTGTGTATAGCCATACTTTGCCTGAGTTCCGTTGAATTGGGTAAAGCACCTGTCGAGCCAGCGATGGGTGAGTTCCATTGATCTTTTGGCATACCCATGATCGCTGCCGCCGGGCGGGCATTCATCAAAGGCCATAATGATATCGCCACCGATCGATCGTTGTATATCCATCACATTTTCCGGAGTAAATAAATGCTTGCTGCCATCAATATGTGATTGAAAGGTTACACCTTCCTCTTTTATTTTTCTTGTACCGGCCAATGAAAAGACCTGGTAGCCGCCGCTGTCTGTAAGTATCGGTTTGGGCCAGCCATTAAAGCAGTGTAAACCACCTGCTTTTTCCAATACATCCAATCCCGGGCGCAGGTACAGGTGATAAGTGTTTCCTAAAATGATCTGTGCTTTTACATCCTGAAGCAATTGCTGCTGGGTCACAGCTTTTACGCTGCCCACGGTACCCACCGGCATAAAGATGGGAGTTAAAATATCCCCGTGATCAGTGGAGATCTTACCAGCTCTTGCCTTCGAGTGGCTATCGGTATATTGTAAATCAAATTGCAGCACCGCCATAGCTGCGCAAGATAGTGAATAGTCTAAAGTCAATAGTCCGATGTCGGGAATGGGTAGTGAGTCAGTTTGAAAATTAGTTGTCTTTAAAATGTTCTTGAACCACAACTTGTCCCGGGAATACGGGATAGATAAGAAGTTATCATAGAAATACACACCACTTGTCCCAGCTATCCGGGATAGAAAGGTCAATGTGTGTATTTCTATCTGATCTGTAACCTATGTGGTTCATCTTTTTCAAACTGACCCACTACCCGGGAATGAATAAGCAGCAGGTTGTGGAAAAGCTTTTAGTTGTTGCTTATTGCCTATTGCCAATTGCACTCTACCTTCGCCGCTATGCCACCGATTAACTGGGGAGAGATCATTTTCTTCACATTTGCCGCTATTACTCTTATCCAGGTATTGTATTATGCCTGTTTCTTTAGCCGCATTGCTTTTTTTAAACAAAAACAAAAAACAAAAACACAGCATCACCCTGTTTCTGTTATTGTATGTGCCCGGGATGAAGATGAGAACCTGGCCCGCAACCTGCCCGGGTTGCTGGTACAATCTTACCCCAGCACTTATGAAGTGGTGGCCGTGAATGATAACTCGCTGGATGATTCCAAATACATCTTGCAGGAGCTGAAAAAGACGTTCAAGTCGCTGCATGTGGTGGAGCTGACACAGGAGGCGGTGCATATCTCCGGGAAAAAATATCCCTTATCCATCGGCATCCGGGAAGCCAAACATGAAGTGCTGTTGCTTACAGATGCGGATTGTGTGCCTGCCAGCGAGCATTGGATCGAAAAAATGCAGAACGGTTACGATGAAAATATTGAGATCGTTTTGGGCTATGGTGCTTATCATAAAAGAAAAGGACTGCTGAATAAACTGATCCGGTTTGAAACGTTTCATACTGCCCTTCAGTATTTATCATATGCCCTTGCCGGTATTCCTTATATGGGTGTAGGCAGAAATCTATCGTACCGCAAAGACCTGTTCTTTAAACACAAGGGTTTTTCATCTATCAACCATATTCCCAGCGGCGATGATGATCTTTTCATCAACAAAACAGCGACCAAACATAATACGGCAGTAGTAATAGACCCGGATGCCATTACCCGTTCCATCCCCAAGACCACCTGGGGCAAATGGCTGAAGCAAAAAGCCCGTCATTACACTACTGCAAAATATTATAAGGCCAAACATAAATACCTGCTGGGTTTATATTTTATTACACAATTCTTGTTTTATCCATTACTGGCGGCCTCATTTATTTTCTTTGACTGGAAATATGTGCTGGCTGTATTTGGCGTCCGTTTCCTGTTGCAGGGTTTTGTATTATATAAATCCATGAAAAAAATGGGGGAAAAAGATCTCTGGCCCTGGTTCATTTTCCTGGATATGTGGATGTTCTTTTATTATATCATCTTTGCCCCGGCATTGTGGAAAAGACCCCGGAGAAGCTGGAATTAAGCAGCTCCCGGCCGTTCATTACCGCTGTATTTTTAAAATGGAGCTATTATTAAAATACTTTTCTGATTTTTCTCCACATCAGCTTCAGCAATTCGGTTTGCTTGGAGGATTATATAAAGAGTGGAATGAAAAGATCAATGTCATTTCCCGCAAAGACATCGACAGTTTGTATGAAAAGCATGTGCTGCATTCATTAAGCATTGCTGCAGCTTTTGAAATGGCCCCCGGCTCTTCTGTTATTGATATTGGAACGGGAGGTGGGTTTCCGGGCATACCGCTGGCGATCTTTTTTCCGGAAGTTCAGTTTCACCTGGTGGACAGCATCGCCAAAAAATTGAAAGTGGTGGAAGCTGTTGCAGCAGCAGCGGGTTTGAAAAATGTGACCACTCAGCATATCCGCACAGAAGAAATAAAAGGGCGCAAATTTGACTTTGCAGTATCCCGTGCGGTAGCGCCATTACAAGAGCTGTGGAAATGGGGCAAGCCGCTTTTGAAAACAACCGGTTTGGAAAGCAACCTGGCCCCCGGTCTTATTTGCCTGAAAGGTGGTGACCTGGCTGCCGAAATACAGGAAAGTGGCACCCGTCCCCGTGTGATGCAGGTAACAGATCTTTTTCCGGAAGCGTTTTTTAAGGAGAAATACTTACTGTATGTACCCCGCTAAAAATACCACAAAGTGGTATTGTTGCTTTGTTTCATAAATAAGACCTTTACCCGGTATGAAGCCAATCACCGTTTGTATAGTTGACGATAATAAAGAACTAAGAAGTGCCCTGGAAGAGATCGTTTCCATGAATGATAAGTACACCTGCATAGGCACCCTTGCCAGTGCAGAAGAGGCGGTACACCAGATACCGGTATTAAAGCCAGATGTGGTACTTATGGACATCAACCTGGGTACCGTAGAAAGCGGCATTGATGTAGTACGTCTTTTGAAGCCTAAGATGCCGGGCACTAATTTCATGATGTGTACCGTGTATGAAGAAGATGAGAAGATCTTTGAAGCTCTTAGTGCCGGTGCCAGCGGTTATATTTTGAAAAAGACCAACCCCGGAAAGTTATTGGATGCCATAAAGGAATTGTATGAAGGAGGTGCCCCTATGAGCAGCCAGATAGCCCGCAAAGTTGTTTTCGCCTTTCAGCAAAAGCAGGCTACAGAAAATAGTGAACAGGAAACCCTGGACACCCTGAGTGTCCGGGAAAAAGAGATCCTAGAATTACTATCCCGCGGATTGATGTATAAAGAAATAGCTGCCCAGTTATTCCTCAGCCCTGAAACAGTGCGCAAGCATGTATACCACATTTATGAGAAACTGCATGTATCCAACCGGGTGGCCGCTGTAAACAAGTTTTACGGACGATAGATTTGCTGGTTTTTGCTGCCTGCTACTTACTCCAATCTTAAAAAATACCCCTTTTGTGGTATTGTCCCGATTATGGCTTCCCGTTATTTTTGTATCGTTAAGCAAAAAGCATTGCCCCATTACCATTAACCTTTAACCTAATCCTGTGAGCTGCCCGAAGAAATTATTTCTTCTGGCAACAAACAAAAGGGGCTTTCTTCGAGAACTGTCAAAAGCCCTCTGGTATAATACCCGGAGGGCTTTTACAATTTATAGCAGGTTTACCACTTCAGTTCCAGCTTATTATTTTTCCGGTCGATATCTGCCATTCGCAGGGAGGGATCAATTTCCACAATGGTAAAATCAGCCAGCTTGCGGGTACTTTCTATAACATAAGTGCTATGTGTCCACTTCCATGGTTCGTAAGTAATGCGGGGCAGGGCGGCATCTTCTGCCGGCTTTTCGCCGTACATCAGGTTCATCGGTATATAATGAAGTTCTTTTGTTCCATCTTTAAAAGTGAGTTGCAGATCGATTGGCATTGGCATCAATCCTGTTCTGTAAAGACGCACCTTTGTTTTGCCTCCTT
>CAYUCU010000044.1:0-21683 GCA_964443345.1 uncultured Chitinophaga sp. | reverse complement strand
CTAGGTCGACCTACTGAATATCGAGGTCGACCTTGCCCGGAGCGAGGTCAACCTACTAAATAGCAAGGTCGACCCCGCTTTTTAAGGACAAGTTTGAATTTCTGACGATCATGGGCACAAAAAAAGGGGATACTTTAAAAGTATCCCCTCAGGCATTGACCGATAAGTGGTTGTTAAACAGCCGGATTTGCCGGAGTCTCCTCACTTTGGCCACCCCTCGTGCCAAACCGTTTGTTGTACTCATCAATCTGGTCCATCGCCGCATCCAGGCTGGTATTGCCGGTACGGGCTGCCTGCAAATAGGCAACATAGCGGTCGGCATACACCATAATGTCTGCACTCTGCGCCTGGACAGTGTCGTCCACCATCTCCAGCAGGCGGGCGATCTTCTCTTTCACCACCGCCAGCTGATCATAATACAACAATGCTTTTTCCATCTCTGTCGGGTTTTCATTCCGGGGCAGCACATCCGTAAAGTTCAGCGCAATCCGGCAAGCGGTGCGGGCATATCCTTCCCGCCCTTCTGCCATGGTACGCAGACCTTTACGTTCACTGTCATTCAGGCTGGTGCATTTGGGTTTGATCGTGCCAATGCTATAGCCGATGCCGTTACTTAATTGACTGATCTCAGCGTCAGTCAGGTACTCTCTGATTAATGTTTCCATAGTGGAAAGTTTTTAGTTAACAGATTTTTTTAACAAGTGCAATGTATAACCGGTTCTAACAGGCGGGCATAGAGATTTCTCTATGTTGGCATAGAGATTTCTCTATGTCGGCATAGAGATTTCTCTATGTGCATAGAGAAATCTCTATGGCCGGACAAAATTTTTTTTGTGTTTTTGCGGGAAAGTACGCTGTTGCAGGGCCGTTGGCCACTTTCCGGCCACCCTTCGGTAACGGGCCGCCCGATGGCTGCCCGATTTGAAATAAAATGGAACCACAAAGGCTCACCTGTCTGCCGCCAGACAGGTAGAAACACACATAGCTATAGCCGGATAATTTCGGCTGATAATGGGTTAAAATAGTTTAAGGAAAGAATTCACTGAAATAACTGCAACGGGTGACTCCTTCCAATAAAGAAGTTCTTTATCTCCTGTTACAAGTACAGATTCTGTTTGAAAGGCTAATTCAAAAAGATAGTGATCGTCTTTATCGGGGGACTGATTTTTTAACCTGGATAAAGTGGTGTCTGGTCCGGGAATTGTAAATTCTTCTATTATGTTTATGTAGTCTGAAACCGGGGTGGAGAGATACTTTTTAATTTTTGGCCTGTTGAGTACATCAATTAGTTCGTCAAACAGGGCAGACGATGTGTACATCTTAATACCCTTCTCTGAAATAGCTGCCAGTTTGAAAAGTTTTTTCCCTGCGATAAAACTGATGTAAACATTTACATCCAGTACATAATTATTTTGCGCCATTCCTGTTCCTTAGTTTTCTAACCTTCTTTACCTCGGCAACAATTTCATTCATGCTAATTGCATTCTTTTTGGTTTTCTGGTCAAGCTTGTATGCAGCCAATACAAGTTTACGCTTGCGGATAGCATCCAGCATCTGGAGTTTCTCATTTTCTGGCAATGGCTCCAGTTCCATTATTATACTGGCCAAAGCTGAAGGCTTATTTCTATTCACAACTGCGGGCATCTTGTTTGTTTTCTTAAAGTTACAACGTTTTTTATTAAATAATACCGGGCAGATGGGAGAACAGGCAGCGGGTAACCCGATAGCCAGCGGGTGACCCACTACCCCTCCCCATTTTCCCATCTATAAAAAAAATTCTATCTTCCCCATCACAACAAACTAACAGCTATGGCTACCACATCGCACAAACCGTCCAATTTTCTGATCTTCCCCTGGGGATTGATGTCCATCATACTCGTACTGGGGCTCAACCTCACCCTTAATAATGCCTGGTTCAGCAAGAACTGGAGCTGGATCGCACTGGTGCTCATCATCCCGGCTGCCATACTCGAAAATTTTAAAGTGGGCTACTCCACTATGCGCATCATGTTCATGAAGGTGGTGTACTCACTCGTCTCCTTCCTGCTGGTAGGCATGGCCTTTGGCTCAGCCCTTACCGGGTATTACAATCATAAATTTGGAAAAGTACCGGAAGCAAAGGCGCTTGCACTGCCCTGGTATGTACTGCTGGCATTGGGTGTGCTGCTGATGATACAGGTGGCACAACTGTTTAGTATGCTGAAAGCGGTGAAGAGAGAGTTTATGCAGATGGACCCGGATAATTAAGAAATAAATACAAGCACACGGATGAGACGGGTTGGATAGATGAACACAGATTTTTATGTTGCAGCGCAACATAATGAGATTTATAAACACTACGTCATTTTACATAGTTATGTATCCCTTTATACTGCGCAGCAGTATACAATCCGTGTTCATCCGTTAAGTCCGTCTAATCCGTGTGCTTGTATTTAAAATTGCCGCAAGGCAGCTTTTAAAAAAGGCCACGTCGGTAAGGTGGAGATGATCTTTAATTCTTCTTTCAACGATGTTTCATTATCTAAGAACCGCAGCACCTGCTGTGGTTTATTTTTTTGAAACAGTCGGGTGAATACCGCATCACCCGGCAACTTCTGGTGATAAAGAATGTGCAGCAATGTGTTGTCGTAAAAGCGGAACCGCCTGGGTGTGGCCGTAAGTTTTGATAGTGGTTTGCCCGCTATCAATTGCTGAACGATCTGCTCACTTTGTTTTTGGATGAACTGAAAGGTGTACCCGCTGGATGCTTTGGTTTGTCCGCCGGCCGTGCCCAGCTGGTATGCACCGTTGCGGTAAAAAGAAAACCGTTCGTTCGTCATCGGTATGATGCCAAATTCTTCTTCCGTCACATTGAAGTCGCTTATTCCCAAAAAGGTTTGGATATACTCTTTCAGCTCGGCATCATACAGCGGCGGTGGTAACAGTTCTTTGGTGAACAGGGTATATTCCACCAATGCAGCCGTTTCTGTAAAGGGCAGCACATAGGCAAAGGTGGTGCCGTGCTTTTGATGCACCCGGAAATCCATCATGGTGGCTTCACCGGGTTTGAAAGATGGTTGTTCCGTTTGTATCATCCAGCCTTTGAAGTGCTGCAGCAGTTTGATCGTCTTTTTACCTGTTACGGTGGGTTGATAAATGGAATTGAACACTACCGCATTGCCGGTGAAGAACGGGTTGCCATTCAGCATAAAGGAAGGCCCTTCCTTGTTTTGTTCCCCTTTACCAATTTCCGCATACAGCACTTCGATGTTGGAATGCTTTGCTATTTCTGCAAAGCAGTAGTTATAAAAATCAATGCCCCGTACCATTTTATATTGATAGGGAGCAATGTTCATCGCAGCAGAAAAGGCGGGGCTTAAGAAAGAGATATTGTCCCACCGGCGGTACACCACTTCTTCAAAGAATCCTTTTTCTTTTTCCCAAAAGCACCAGGTGCGGTCGTTGGTGGTTTTGGGGGCCTTATCTACCAGCAGTATCTTTTTATCATGGAATCGTCCGCTGCGTATCATCCGCAGCAGCAGGCTGAGGCCGGCACAGCCGGCGCCGAGGAAAATGAAATCATATTGCTGCTCCCTTGTGGGAGATAATTGCGTTTGCATTAATAAACGTTGGAATTGCTAAATTAAGGATAGAATGTGAGCCACAGATTAATAGAAAGTGAGCCACAGACCTGCCTGCCGGCAGGCAGGTTACTCAGATTAACACAGATTAATACAACTGATCTCTCGCCAAGGCGCAGAGGCGCAAAGGGAAAGACACCCGTAGCGTCTTTGCGTCGTAGCGAGACAAATGATCTCTCGCAAAGGCGCAGAGGCGCAAAGGAAAAGACACCCGTAGCGTCTTTGCGTCGTAGCGAGACAAAAATGGCTTAGCCATTTAATCGGCTTCGGGAGCGTACTCCACTTTGCGGTTTCCCGCCATCAGTTTTTTGTCCTTGCGCACTTTTTGCCAATACTTCCTGTTCACTATTAAAAAGCCAAAGCTTTCTCCGTGCTCTTTATCCAGGTGCTTATGATGCATCTTATGGGCCCATCGGATAGCCCGTACATAGGTATTATCACTGCGGCTAAACCATTTGAACCGCTGGTGAATGATGACATCATGTACAAGAAAATAAGCGAACCCATAGATCATAATGCCAAAGCCGATGGCCTGCATCCACCACATATGTTTAAAGGTGCCAAAGTAGATCAGTAAAAAACTGGGAATGGCAAAGATGAAGGCAAAGAGATCATTCTTTTCAAACACACCCGGCCGTACCTGGTGATGGTCTTTGTGCAGGTACCAGAGAAATCCATGCATGACAAAGCGGTGAGTGCACCAGGTGATGCCTTCCATGATGAGGAAGGTGCCGAGTAAGATCAGTATGTAATAGATCGCTGTCATTTGTTATGCAAAATTAAGTTTTTGAACCACATAGAAAGATAGATACATAGAAATACACACATAGTGGTAGTTCTATTGTGAACTCCTATGTTCCTATCTTCCTATGTGGTTCCACTGACCTGTCTCCATGCCTTTATCTTCGGAAAAGCAATATGAAACCAGGCCGTGTATTGATCCGGCTCCGATTGCAGTGCCGCTTCCACAGCATCCATGCTCTTATAACAATGGGCCATCACTTCTTCTTTATTAAAAGCAATGGGGCCATCGTAGCTGCCGGCAAACACATGATCAAATTCATACTCTGTAAGACCGTTATCAAAAGACGCTTTGTACACAAAGTCGAACAGCTTTTTCAACGGCACATCAAAACCCATTTCCTCCTGCAGCCGCCGGTGCGCTGCTGCTGCGGTTTCCTCTCCCGGTTCGGGATGGCTGCAGCAGGCATTTGTCCACAAGCCACCGCTATGGTATTTGCTTACTGCCCGTTGCTGCAGCAGCATTTCACCTTTACTGTTGAAAATAAAAATACTGAAGGCCCGGTGCAATGATCCGTCCAGGTGCACCTGCATTTTTTCCGCTTCGCCAACGGGAGTATCGTTTTCGTCCACTAATATCACATTCGTCATAACCATACTTATATCAGTCGCAATTGATTTTTTACTCCCGCCCTGAAGATGATCATGGCTTTGCGGTAGTTGGGAATGCGGATCCTTGATTCCAGCACCCGTGCCGGTTTCATCCGTTTTATTTTTTTAAATAAAGAGAGATAATATTTGTACGCCACATACACACCAAACCGTGCTTTCAGCGGCAACTTTGTTATAGCGTGGTAGGCTTCATTGAAATCTGCTGTAATGTCGTCTTCTATTCTTCGTTTATCCTCTTCGGTAAAGTTGTTGAAATCACAGCCGGGAAAATATACTCTTGATAAGCCGTTGTAATCTGCTTTTATATCCCGCAGGAAATTCACTTTTTGAAAAGCAGCACCTAAAGCACGGGCGCCCTGTTTCAATTCATCATAAATTTCTTTTTTTCCTTCACAAAAAACATACAGGCACATCAGTCCCACCACTTCTGCTGATCCGTAGATGTATTCTTTATATGCTTCGCAATCATAGGTCTGTTTGCTCAGGTCCATCTCCATACTGCAGAAGAAGGCATCGATCAGTTTCGTATCGATCTTAAATTCATTTACTGTACGCTGAAAGCTGTTGAGAATGGGATTGAGGCTGATGCCTCTTTCAATAGCATCATACGTTTCCTTTTTAAATTGCTGCAGCAGCCCGGTTTTATCATGCGAGTGAAAAGAGTCCACGATCTCATCTGCAAAGCGGACAAACCCATAGATATTATAGATAGGTTTGCGCAGGTCGCGGTGGAGCAATTGCACTGCTGAGGAAAAGGAAGTGCTGTAGTTCTCCGTCACGAGGCGGCTGCAATTTTCGCTGGTCGTATGAAATAATTGAATCATTACTTGTAAAATAAGATTTTATCCCAATACTTTGTTCACTTGTTTAGCCACCACTTCACCACTTATCAGGCTGGGTGGCACTCCTGGTCCCGGTACGGTCAGTTGCCCGGTATAAAATAAGTTGCTCACTTTTTTACTCTGGCAGGCCGGCCGGAATATAGCTGTCTGCATCAGTGTGTTAGCCAGTCCGTATGCATTTCCCCGGAATGAATTGTAATCATGTACGAAATCACTTACCGAATAAGTTTTCTTATATACGACTGCGTCCAGTATCGATTCACCGGTATGCTGTTCAAACCGTTTGGCTATCACCTGGAAATATTTTTCTCTCAGCTCTTCTGTATCCCCTTCCAGTCCGGAAGCAACGGGAACTAAAAAAACAATATTCTCCTGCCCTGCCGGTGCCACGCTATCATCTGTCGAAGATGAAACACTTACATAAAACAAAGGTTCGGCCGGCCACCGGGGATCTTTATAAATTTCTTTTCCATGTTCTTCAAACGGTACATCAAAGAAGAGTGAGTGATGTATAGGTTGTTTAAGTTTCTTATTCAGTCCTACATAATACATTAAACAGGAAGGCGCCATTACTTTTTTGTTCCAGTACTTATCCGAATAACTTTGATATGCCGGTGGCAATAATTGTTTTTCTGTAAAATGATAATCGGCCCCGCTGATCACGGCGGCTGCTTCATACACAGCTTTATCTGTTATTACACTTTTTGCTGTACCGTTATCGATCACTATTTCTTTTACATTCTCATCAAAATGAAATTTCACACCGAGTTCCAGTGCCAGTTGGTACATTCCATTCACCACGGCATACATGCCTCCTTTGGGATACCAGGTGCCGCCTTTTATATCAGCATAGTTCATCAGGCTGTACAGGGCGGGTGTATCTTCCGGTAATGCACCGAGAAATAACACCGGGAATTCCATTACCTGCCGCAGCTTCGGATGTTTAAAATACCGGGCGATATGTTTTTTTATGGAAGAAAATACCTGCAGCCTGAATACGCCGCTGATCGTTTGCCAATCCATGAATTCAGTAATGGAACGGCTGGGTTTGTACACCAGTTTGTTTACACCTACTTCATATTTATATGCAGCGCCTTCCAGGTATTTTTCCAATTGAACGGCGCTACCGGGTTCAATTGATTCAAAGACCTGTTTCAATGCATCAAAGTCTGCAGGCATATCCGTGCAGCCATCATTCCAGTAAATGCGGTAAGAAGGATCGAGGCGGTTTAGTGTATAGTAATCGGAAACTTTTTTACCAAACTGGTTGAAATACCGTTCAAACACATCGGGCATCCAGTAAAAGCTGGGGCCCATATCAAAAGTGAAACCCTGCTCTTTCAGTTGGCGGGCACGGCCACCGGGAGTACTGTTCTTTTCAATCACTGTTACGTTCCAGCCTTGCTTTGCCATGAATGAGGCAGCAGATAAACCAGCAAAACCACTTCCGATAACAATAACAGACTTTACATCCACAATAATTTTTTTTAGTAACGGCTGATCTGCTCTTTCAGCAATTTCCTGGCAAAGTGGATCCTGCTTTTAATGGTACCTAACGGTTCGTGCAGTGCATCAGCTATCTCGTTGTATTTGTATCCATCAAAATACAACAAAAAAGGTGTTTTGAATATTTCCGGTAACTGCCGGATGGCTTTGTTGATCTCTTTAATGCGCATTCCGCTTTCTGCTGCATTGGGCACGGTGGCCTGTTTCAGATCGATCAAAAAATCATTCGGTGTATTGTCGAGTATGGTCTTTTGCTTTGCCTTTCTGCGGTAGTTGTTGATGAAGATATTCCGCATGATGGTGAAGAGCCAGGCTTTGATATTGGTACCGGCATTATACTTTTCCTGGTTGGCCAGTGCCTTATACATGGTCTCCTGGTACAGGTCGTTAGCGGCTTCGGTATCTCTTGTCAGGTTGATGGCAAAAGGCTTGAGGAAATCGGCATTACTAAGAAGAATATTGTTGAAGTCGACAGAGGACATATTGTTTTGTTTAAGTATTAGAGCGTAAAGTTAAACAAAATATGGCGAGACAGGCAAATTCCTTTCTCCGATTTCTGTCATATTTTCAATCGGTTGATTTTCAATGGCTTTACGGTCAGGATCTGGCTACAGACCTGACACCAGCTCCATAACTTCTGCGAGGGATCTCTTGAATTGCACGTTTTCGGGCACTTTTTTCCGGTAATTCTGTACCAGCTGCCCGGAAATGACGGTTGGAATATTGCAGAACCGCTGCCCGGCATTATCAAGGAATTTTCCAAAATTAAAATTGGGACAGGTAGCGGTAAGGTGTATAAAACTGAAATCGGGCCTCTTCAATTTAATGATATGCTCCACATCTTTTATTGGCACATTGGCACCGAGATAGATGACACCAGCCCCTCTTGCTTTTAGCAGGTAATACATAAAGAGCAGCCCCAGTTCATGATGTTCGCCTTCGGGCAAAAACAGGATACCGGTCTTATTTAGTCTTACCGGCGGCAGGGTGGATTCGATAGCAGCGATCAGTTTTTGCCTGATGATATTGGTGACGAGGTGTTCCTGTGCCGGGTGTATATGTCCTGTTTGCCATAGTATGCCGATCTTTTCCAGGAAGGGAAAGATGATCTGCAGTACGGTCCGTTCAATTCCTTTTGCCCCTATATAATTATTGAGGATCTTTTCAAACTTGTCCATATCCAGGTCGGCCATCTCCTGTACCAGTTCATTCACCACTCTTTCCTGTATGGCCTTTGCATCTCCGAGTGATAGTATGCGGTCTTTTATCTCTGCCGGCTGCATGCGGTCAATATGCGAGATCTTATAGCCATACTTATTCAGCAGGGCAATGTTCAAGATCGTTTTTAATTCTTCGTTGGTATAATAGCGGATATTGGTGGTGGTGCGTTGTGGTTTCAGGAAATTATACCGCTGCTCCCATATGCGTATCGTATGGGCTTTAATGCCGGAGAGATTTTCAAGGTCCTTTATGGTGAAAGCGTTCATACTAGCTATAACTACAACCAAAAAATAAAAAAGTTCGGGAGAAGTACCAAACTACCGGGGCCGTGGGTTCATTTATAATTCCTTGTTTTTCATTTTTCCGGAATCTGCCAGCTTTTGAAGCGGTACTGCCAGTGCCGGATTGTGCAGCGCATCGAGATAGCGCATATTGTGAAGATCGGTGCCGGCAAGATCATAATACTCCTTTTTCAACAGGTACTGTGCCAGCTCCTGCACGGATTTACCATAGAAGCCGCCAAGAGAAGTAATGTTCAACTGGAACAGGCAGCCTATATCTTTCAATTCGTCGTAAAATTCCTTACTCTTCTCCAGGTAGATGTATCGTTCCGGGTGTGCAATGATGGGTTGATATCCCTGCATCTGCATATCAAATAAAATATCTTTTAATCCATGAGATGGGTAGGCCATCGAGAACTCTGTTAATACCAGGTTGCCGCTTACGGTAAGCAGTGGTTCATTTCGCTTTACCATCCCGGCCACATGCTCATCCAGGAAATACTCTGCTGCTGCATTGATCTCCACATTCAATCCTTCTTTGGCAACGGCTTCTCTTACTATGTCCAGTTTTTTCAGAATGATATCCCTGTCATTGGGATACATATCCCACATGATATGTGGCGTGGTGATCAGTTTGGTATAGCCGAGCTCCATCATCCCTTTGATAAGGGTTAGTGAAGTGGCAATATCAGGAGAGCCGTCGTCAATACCGGGCAAGAGGTGAGAATGCATATCTGTTCCCAGCAGGCTGAAATCGGGTTTGGAAGATTTAGTTTTTGAAAACAGTTTAAACATACCGGCAATTCAAGTGGCTTTCGAAATTACTATTTACTGTAAAGTTGTTCCGAATTTTCTTTTGGGTAATGAAGGGAATACTTTGAACACCAGGTTGCTCTTTGGAAATACCACATACCAGGCGGTGAGGAACAGGATCATAAAATCGGTGTAAAAATTCTGGTGCTGCTGGTACCACACTTCCAGGGCGCCTTTGTAGGGCAAAATAAAATCCCGGTAACATTCATGTGGCGGCAATTTGCTTTGTGTGATGATGAGTTCTTCATCGCGGAATACAATAGAGCCAATACCTGTTAATCCCGGCTGGGTGTTGTACACTTTCGATTTCATTTCATCGGAGTAGCGGTCGAAGCCGACTTTCATCAATGGCCGGGGCCCTACGAAAGACATATCGCCGGTAAGGATATTTATTACCTGGGGGAGTTCATTGATCTTGCTCTGCCTTAAAAATTTACCTATCCGTGTGATGCGGGAATCACCACGCATGGTCACATCACCATGGCCCATGTTCGGGCTGTTCTTGAGCATGGTGGCAAACTTCCAGATGCGGAAGATCTTATTCTTATAGCCCACCCGTTCCTGCCGGAAGAATACTTCATGCTCGCCTGTCAATAATAGCAGTATGACGATAGGAATAAAGATCGGCAGCAATATGATGATCGCTACCAGCGAGAAGAGAATGTCGAAAAAACGTTTGATGAGTTTGTACATTGTTCAATAGAATTCGGAACGATGAAGTGTGCGATCCCGCCATTCGGACGGGACAGGCTGCAACAGGCGATGCCATGAAAAACTGCTGCTGGCCCAATAAATATAATTATCCGATAGCTTCTTTTATTTCCCTCACCACTATTTCCAGTTCTTCATCCGTAATGCTGGTAGAACTGGGAATGCTCAAACAGGTATTATATATATAATCGGAATTGTCTTTTTGCTGCACATACACACAGTCTTTGTACATCGGCAGTTTGTTCATTGGCATCCAGAAGCGGCGGCTGAGTATCTTATTCGCATTCAGGTGCGCCAGCAACTCTTTTTGCTTATCCGTTTGAATGGTGAATAACCAACCATTGGTTTCCACATCTCTCAGCTCCTGCTGAAAGCGGATGTCGCCGACTCCTTCCAGTTCTTTTTTATAAAAAGCCACACATTCTCTTTTTCGTTTAATAAAGGACGGGAGCAACTCCATTTGTCCTACACCGATGGCCGCCAATACATTCACCAGGCGGTAGTTGTATCCCACTTCATCATGATAGTATTCATCGGCACTGGCTTTGGCGGTAGTGGTCAAATGTTTGGCATGCTTCGCCAATGCTTCATCATCGGTTACAATAACACCTCCGCCACCAGTAGAAATGATCTTATTCCCATTGAAACTAAAACAAGCCAGCGGACTGAATTTGCCGGCACTTATTCCTTTATACGTAGTACCTAAAGCCTCCGTAGCGTCTTCTACAATTGGCAGCGGGTATTTTTTTACAATGGAAAGGAAGCGGTCCATATCACACATATTGCCGAGTATATGTACCGGCATGATGGCGCCGATACGGCGGCCATCTTTTATGTAAAACAAATGCCCGTCTTTCTCATCGGTTTCATTCTCCAGGAATTCTTCCAGCAGGTCGAGGTCCATTTGCCAGAGTTCAGGATCAGCATCTATCAGCAATGGTTCGGCACCCAGGTACTTGATTGAATTGGCCGAAGCCACAAATGTAAGGTTGGGCAGTATCACATAATCGTCCTGCTTCACCCCGCTTAATAATAATGCAATGTGCAGTGCTGCAGTTCCGTTTACTGCCGCCACCCCGTATTTTGCACCGGCAAAGTCGGCCACCATTTGTTCAAATTGTGTAACATACGAACCGACTGATGATATCCAGCCGGTGTCCAAACAATCCTTTACATACTTCCATTCATTTCCTGCTACATTCGGAACACTGAGCGGAATAAACTTTTCATTACTCATATACTAATTTTCCTGATTCCAGATATTGGTTATACCATTCCACGGTGTTCTTCAATCCTTCCTTCCACATTACTTTTGGTTCAAAGCCTAATTGTGTTCTTGCCTTGGTGATATCGGGACAACGGCGGCTTACGGAACCGGGATAAGTGGGTGCGTTT
Source organism: uncultured Chitinophaga sp. (assembly GCA_964443345.1). Taxonomy (GTDB): domain Bacteria; phylum Bacteroidota; class Bacteroidia; order Chitinophagales; family Chitinophagaceae; genus JJ008. The sequence continues at coordinate 9,881 of CAYUCU010000044.1, read as the reverse complement.
TCATAGGTGCCTTTAAAGCCCATCAGGTCGCCGGCATAGTGTATCAGATCGCCGATAGTGATCTCATCTTGTGTACCGATATGATAGATCTCTCCATTCGTATTCGGTTGCTCCATGGCCAGCACGGTGCCCATCACTGCATCAGAGATATAGCAGAAGGCCCTTGTCTGATCGTGCCCATACACTTTGAACGGTTCTTCATTCTTTCTATAGCGCACCACCAGGTGAGGTATCACATGTTTGAAACCCATTCTTGGTCCATATACATTATGATAACGAACTATTGTGGTTTCAAATCCTAATATTCTTGCATAGTTCAAAAATCCGGATTCACCCAGCATTTTCGTTACTGCATAGGTAAACCGGGGATGCCCGATCTCCTGGATACACAACGGTACTTCTTCCGGTGTTGGTGTTACATACCCAAATGCTTCAATCGTTCCGGCATAACATTCACTCGTAGAAGTGAACAGTACTTTGCCGATCTTACAACGGCGTACCCATTCCAGTGTATTAAAAATTAAAGCGGTATTGATGCGGATGATCTCATGCGGAATTGAATTCGCATTGTCCACTCCTACTACCGATGCCAGCATATATACCTGGTCGTAGGCTTCTTCCAGTTCATTAAATGTAGCCGGATCCGTAAAGTCGCCGGGCACCACCGTGATATTATGTTTATTTACCAGTTCGGTAAAATAATCATCCTGCTTGCCTCTTGCAAAGTTGTCGGCAATGGTCAATTTATAGTCACGGTTCTCCGCCAGGTATTTAGCGATATTAAATCCAATAAATCCGGCACCTCCTAATAACAATACATTTTTACTCATATTTGTTGTTGTAGTTCCCGGGTTGTACCCGGAGTTATTTATGTTGAACCCCTATCGGGGTTCGGGATACACTTGTCGCTATTGTTCCCGGGATTAACATCCCGGGCTATAGATATATCACCCCTATCGGGGTTTGTAAATACATTCGTCGTTTTCTCTCCCCGGGTTGCACCCGGGGTTATTCATGTTGAACCCCTATCGGGGTTCGGAATGCACTTGTCGCTTTCTGTTCCCCGATTCATCGGGGTTATCATTTTCACATCATCACATTTCCACAACTTGTCCCGGCCATCCGGGATTCTCATATTTCTCTCTCCTCACAAATCCCCTCTTCCAATCACTTTCACTGTATGCTTCTCACTCAGCGACTTGATTTCCTCATTCGTCAGCACCCCAATTGTGTCATACACCACGCCAGCAGGCTGTTGCTTTATTTTTTCTATCAGCGATGCGTTGCTTCTGTAATCCTTGTGCCCGGTGGTCACAACAATTACATCATACACCCCATTCATCAGTTCATCCAGGTCCTGGTTTATCCAAATATCTTTTTCTTCCCAGTATTTTACATGCGGATCATGTAATACGATCTCACAACCGGCCGCTTCCAGTTGCTCATAAAATCCTTCTACAGGTGTATACCGGGTGTCACCCACATCATTAAGATAGCTTACTCCCAGCAACAGTACTTTCTTTCCTTCCAATGAACCGTTATGCTGGGATCGTAAGTATTCAAATGCATATAGCGGCATCTTATCATTGATATGAACTCCCTTTTCGCTTTGTGTTAATTTTTCTTCGCTGCCAAACAAGTTCATTCGTGCCCAGCTTGCCAGCAGCGGATCTTTCGTCAGGCAATAACCACCCACACCTAACCCGGGCAGCATGATGTTCTTATGCGTAGGCCGCATACGTATGGCATTCACCACTTCATATATATCCACACCGGCTTCTTCTGCAAAGCGGCTCCACTCCACCATGAAAGCGATATTCATAGCCCGGAATGAATTCTCCAGTACCTTGGCCATTTCGGTAGCATTGGTGTTGCCGAGTTTTGTTAAGGGGTATTCATCGGTACGTATCACCGTACGTAAAAATGTTTCTACCGCTTCTGCACTCTTTTCATCGGTACCGGCAAATACCCGGTAAAAGTTTTGAATGGAATCTATATACTTAGGGCCTGGCATCACTCTTTCGTAAGAGTGTCCCACTTTTATTTTATCGGTGGGCAGTCCCCGTTTTGTTAAACATTCTTCTAATATCGGACGTACTATTTTTTGAGCAGTACCCGGTGGCACCGTTGTCTCTACCAGCACCAGAACATCTTGCTTACAATTTGCGCCAATGGCTTCTATTGCTTTTTTGAATGGCGTGAGATCAACATTATATCCTTCCAATTCTTTATTAACGCCTGTTTTTTTCTGTACATCCAGGTTGATATCCACCACTACCACATCTGCTTTGCTATAGGCATGACTATCGTAGGTGGCGTAGTAATTCTTTTTTGCCAATGCGTTCTGATAATACAGATCGATCTTGGGGTCGCTGGCTATTATGGGAAACACCCCTTCATTAATGGAACGAATTTTCCAGTAAGAGGCGGGAGTTGGCAGATCAATCCCTATCACAGCATACTCTTCTGTTAGTGCATTGGCCACAACCAGTCCCATTACCGAACCCACAAATCCAAGACCCTGCACCACCACTATTTTTTTACCGGGATGTGCTGCTGCAAAAGCATCAATACCGCTCTTATCATCCAGCACGGCTGGTATTGTATACTCTTTTCCGGTAAGGGGGCTTTTCGATATTTTTTTCATTGTATCAGTAGTCATCACTTGTTCGCGGCTTGAAGTTTAAAAATATGATCGCCTATTTTGGTAAAGGCCCACGGTGTTTTATATGTTGTTGCTTTTATACGCCTTTCGATCTCTGTTTCAGACATATCCGGCGTAATGGTGCAAAGCTCATCCAATTGTTTTCTTGTGTACGGTTTTCTTTTCCACTGCTCGTTAGTAACCGGCAGCGGCTTCTGCTGTAAGATACAGTTCATCAATTCGTAGAAACTTTCCTCGATCAGTTTGTAACAGTGTTGTGTAACCTTGTACACGGTATCCTCTTCCTTCACTGGAAAACGCACCACCCGGATGATGCTGCCCGAGTCAACCCCTGTATCCATATGGTGGCAGGTAATACCATACTCTTTTTCGCCGTTGTAGATGGCAAAATTGGTACACCCTGTTCCGGGATACTCCGGGCTGCCGGGATGAAAATTGATGGCGGCAAAGCGGGCATTTTCCAAAAGCGATTTCGGATATATCCACGAAGAAATAAAGGAGATCAGCAGGTCGCCTTTCCAGCTCAGTACTTCCGGGGGAAGTTTGTCTTTCCGGCCTCCTTCAAAAATCAGCGGTTGGGAAAAATGTTGCTTTACAAAAGCAGCCGCCCGTTGGGCATATTCATTATCCTTTTTACTAAGGAATAAAACTTTTAGATTCTTCGGTTCCGTGGTTTTCAAAGTAAGGTGTATTATGTGGCTTTTCAGGTGCCAAAGGTATTGATAATTAGCAATATAACTTTAGTACGTCCTTGTTTTTGGAAGCTTGTTCCATAAAAATACCCGGTGTATTGCACCGGGTTATAAATAGTGTAATCTTAGTATATCTTTTTTAAGCAGCCACCAGTTTGCGGGAAGGCCTTTTTACAAGGTTCTTCGCAGGATTGCCTATTACGGTAGCACCATCCGGTATGTCTTTTACCACTACTGTTCCGGCTCCCACCGTTACATTATCACCAATGATAATACCCTGGCGGATCACTGAATTGGCCCCGATAAAAGTGTTTCTTCCCACCTTTACGTTTCCGCAAAGAACTGCCCCTGGAGCAATATGTGTAAAATCACCGATTATACATTCATGATCAATACTGGTAGAAGTATTGCAAATAACTCCGCGGCCCAATTCCACCAATGGATTTAATGTGGCATTGGCAGCGATCATGATACCGTCACCCATTTTTACAGAGGAAGAAATAACGGCACTCGGATGAATAGCATTAATGGGATTACCTAAATACTGGCTCAGATTGGTATGAATTCTTTCCCGGATACCATTATGTCCCACGCATGCAAAAAAATCAAACTTCTTCAGCTTGTTGATCACATCTGATTCTTTTCCGAGATACTCTAAATGATAGGGGTTAAATTCTTTGGCTTCCTGGTCGCAGTAGGCTGTTACCAGGCGTCCTGCACTCAGCAAGATGTCGATGATAACATAGGCATGACCGGAATAGCCCACAATAGCCACTGGCTTTTTCAAAGTGGTTTTCATTCGATTTGGATTTATTGGATTCTGACTTAAAAGTAGAAGTCAGATTCCGGCAGTCCAAATTTTAGAATGAAAGAAAGGGGAAATCAGGTAGTACTACTTTTGAGAAGCTCGTAGTTTTCCGATTGCAGGCGGGAAATCATTGTTTTCCAAGTAATTCGAAATACCGTTTGCGGAGGAGGGAGTGTACAATTGGCTGGTCAAAATACTGTTCGATCTGCTGCCGGAGCGTGGCGGCAAATTGCTTAATGATAGCAGGATTTTCAATGGCATATTTCATTTGCTGAAATAAAGCTTCTTCATTTTTTACTTCAGCTATCAACCCTGTCTTATTGTGCGTTACAATATCAATATTGCCATCTATACGGGAGCAAATAACAGGGCAACGCATGGCACCGGCCTGCAATAGCACATTGGGAAATCCTTCCCTGTGTGAAGGATGCACCAGTGCATATGAAAAGTGCATGTAATACTCCACCGTTTCACTCCAGCCGGCCATGATCACTCCCGGATGTGTATGAATAAGTTCTCTTGCTGTTGCACTCACCGGATCTACTTCATCTTCAAAGGCCCCAACCAGCAGCAGGCGGGCATTGGGATTCATGTTATAAATTCGTACAAACGCATTCAGCAATTCATCCATCCCTTTATCATGCACGATCCGTCCAACGGATAAAAAGTAAAGCAGCGATGGATCATACTTTACCTGCTTTTTTATTTCCTGTAACTTATCCTCCTGTATGGCTGCTGCAGCATATCTTGTAAGTTTCACTCCATTGCTGGAGCCCCGGCCAATCACTTCCAGTTTAGAGGGTTTCACCAGTTTATTTTCCCGGATATATTTTTCTAAAGAATAACTGTTGGGCCAAACATGGGTAGCAGCTTTACCCGTTAGTTTCTCCATGAAGATCAACACCCGGCGCCCCATTCCTTTTGTGGTAACAAACCGGAGGCCTGCCACCGTGTGTATGCGGATCTTTACCCCGGCAAACTTCGCTGCCAGCATAGATAATAATCCTGCTTTGGGTGTATGTGAATGAACGATATCCGGTTGCTCCTTTCTGAAAAAACGATACAGCAACCAAAGGCAGCGAAGATCGCCAAAAGGTGTCATCCGCCTCGTCATTGGTACAATGTGATGACGGCAACCTTCATGCTGTTTTACAATATCCAGTTCTTTACCATCACTGCTTACCATTACCACTTCAAATCCATTTTCGTTCATATACTTCATCTGGCCGCTCAGCAGCACATTCAATGAAAGAGGAGCAGTAGTGATTCGGATAAGCTTAGGCATTTTGCAAATAACATTTCTTGTACCACACTTCCAGGGCAAATAAGGTCCAGATCATCTTAGCTCTTTTTTCATCCCCTGCTTTTATCTTCTTCGACCACAGGTCCTGTATAAACCCGGGCTTAACAAAATTCCTGCAGTAGGCATTGGGTGACAGGATGTAAGAAGCGATCATATCTTTCAGTTCATTATCGATCCATTTCTTCAGCGGTATCTCAAATCCTCTTTTCGGCTGGTTGATCAATTCTTCCGGCAAATATTTTTCTGCCAGTTTGCGCAGCAAATATTTAGTTTGGGTACCTTTTATTTTATAATTATCTGCCATTGTTGGCACATACTCCAGCAGTCCTTTGCAGAGCAGCGGGCTGCGTCCTTCCAGTGAATGGGCCATGGTAGCTATATCCATTTTAACCAGCAGGTCGCCGGGCAGTATATTATCAAAATCGAGGTTCATGATCTTTTGCAACCCGGAAAGGCCCGATTCATTCATCACTGCGAAATCGGTTCTTACGGCATCCAGGTACTGCGCATCATGAACCAGGAATTTATCAAACCCCTCAAAGCTGTCGATAGTAGAAGAAAGATAGGTATCCAGGTTGTTCTTTCCTGCCAGGTCAACGAGCCGGTAAAAATAATTGTACTTGCTTTTCTTGTTGTTTGATGCCGGTAAAATTGTAAACAGCAACCGGGCACAGCTTTTTGTAAACCCACCCGAACTGAAAAAATCGTATTTCGCAAAAGGCACATACCGCCGATAACCACTAAACACTTCATCTCCCCCATCTCCGTTCAATATAACAGTAAGATGCTTCCTGGCAGCCTCACTTACATAATAACTTGGAATAGCCGAACTGTCAAAAAAGGGTTCCCCATAATTGCTCAATATCTTTTCAATATCATTACTGAGATTATCAAAAGATATCCTGATCTCGTGGTGATCTGTCTGGTATCGGCTTGCGACCAGTTTTGCCAGCGGCGCTTCATCATACTCCCCATCAAAGGAAACAGTGAATGTTTTTAATGAAGCGTTGTATTGTTTTGCAATAGCCGTTACAATACCACTATCGATGCCGCCACTTAAAAAAGAACCTACTTCCAGGTCAGATGACTCCACCCTGTTTTTTACTGCCTCATGAAGGATGGTATCCACTTTTTGCGAAGCAGTTTGGAAATCGTCAGTTGAGGGTTGTTTATAAAAAGAATGAATATTCCACCATTTTACCGCTTGTACGGTTGGTTGTGCGACTGGAATTACCGCATAGCTGCCGGCAGGAAGTTCATACACATCATTATAAGGAGTGGATGATTTATAAAAATAGCCCATTCTGATATACTGCTGAATATGTTGTTCCCGGATCGTGAGCGGCAACTGGTTGCGTAATGCATTTAGTTCACTGGCAAATACAAACTGGTTTCCCTTTGTAAAATAATAAAGCGGCTTTTTGCCTGCCCTGTCCCTTGCTATAAAGAGTTGTTGTTTTTCCCTGTCATAGATCGCCAGGGCAAACATTCCATCAAGGTCCTGCAGGAAATCGGGCCCTGCTTTAGCGAATGCATGAAGGATCGTTTCCGTATCTGAGTTGGTACTGCAATTGAGCTGATGTTTTTTTCTTACCTCAAGATGGTTATAGATCTCGCCGTTGAAAATAATGGTAAGATGCCGGAAATGCATCGGCTGTTTGCCACCACTAATATCCAGGATAGCCAGGCGATGATGATGGAGCTGAAGATTATTTTCCTCAAAAGTAGTTTGCTCATCTGGCCCCCGGTGAAAGAGGTCTTTGGTAAGAAGAGGGATGTTCAGTTTATAATTAAGGGATCCGGCGATACCACACATACTCTAAAAAAACTTTTTGGAGAAAATAATATCGGGTGAAAATTTCTTTGATTTATCCATAACAATGAACATCATGAACAGGTAAAAGGGGATACAAGGAATTTTATACCGTGCCAATGCGCCAAAATTAGTGGTGGTAATTCCAATGATCCCTGCAAACAAAAGTGAGAATACCAGGCAAAACACAATTACGGACTCACTTATCAGCAACGAAAAGAACTTTTTGAATCCAATTCTGCGAAAGCCAAGGTACGTCAGGTATAAAAAACCAAATGCTTCTAATCCGCTGATGAACATGAGGGGGCTGCCAGACTCCCATAAAAAAGGCCGGAACAGGGTGGCAACAAGTCCCAATGGGAATAAGCCCAGCATGGCCCCAATAGTCGTTGCCCCGGACCCTATTGAAAAACTGGAGCCCGAGCCTTCCACCTGTGAAAAACTACCCTGCACACCCTGAACCGTCTGTATCAGTTTTTCTGTAGAATACTGTGCTGCCACTTCTGATTGGGTAATAACCTGAAGGGCATAAAACCCCGCCACTATTGATAACATGGCAAACAAGAATCCGGCGATCCTGCGAAGGGTGCTGTCCTGTATTTTATTTTTGAACTGAAGAAATAGCCAGAGCATAAATGCCGGAACAAGACAAAGCAGTATGTATGGTTTAATGTTATAAAGGATAAACCCAGTGAACAATAGTATCAGTGAGGAACTGAATATTTTGGTTTTCTTAAATGCTATATTATATCCTGCGTACAATGCAAATCCCATCGATCCGAGGCAGATAGAGTCCTTTAAAAGCGATCCTCCCCAAAACAAGACCGAAGGCAAAAAAAGAATGGCGATGGCGAATTTTTTATGCAAATGGGGATAAAGACCTACAAAGATTTTAAAAATGCGCCAGCAGCCCGCAAAGGAATATAGGCTCAGGCAAAAACAGATACAAATATAACTTCGGGAGAAAAGAAAAGAAAAGGGCAAAGCGAACCTTGGTACAAAATAATTGCTGGCATTCAGCATGTATAGATTCGTAAATCCTCCATTATCATACAAAAAATAATTATACACCCGATGGCCTGTCTCAAGTTTTGTTTGCAGGTATATTTCTTTCCACATTGAAAAATCATTGTTCAATGCGGTCTGCATATCGTTCACCGCTACATAATACAGGGTGGTATCACCATAACCATAGTAGAACTGGATGATGGCTGCATAAATAAAAACAAATAAGAACCGGAGGAGCAGTGCAGGATAGAAATAAGCTCCTATCTCTGTTTTATTATATTTCTTCCTTATCTGGTAGGTAAATGCCAGGATAAGTATAAGACATATTGGCCCCAGGTAAAGGTCGCTTTCCTTAAGAAGCCGCATGTCAACCAGTTCATACATAAGTGCTGCTTAAGTGTTGAGTAGTAAAAAACATTTTCCCTTTATTCATGTGCCGAAAGGATAGATTGATAAAATGCCTGGTATTGGTTTGCCATCCGGGTCAAAGAAAATTGCTGCAAAAGATCTGTTGTAGCCTGGTTCACGATTCTTTTTCTTAATGCTGCATCATTGCATAGCAATTTTATTTTTTCAACAAGACTATTCACATTTTCCGGTTTTGCGAGCAAGCCGTTCCCGCCATCCCTTACAATTTCATTACCGGCGGGCAGGTCAAACGCAACCACGGGAACACCTGCAGCAAATGCTTCCAGGAAGACCATTCCAAAAGATTCCCCCATCGAAGGTATCAGAATGATATCCATTTTCTTCAACCGGGCCTGCATATCATTTACATAACCATAAAAGAGAACTTGTTCCGTTAGTTTTTCCTGTTCCACCTGCATCCGGATTGCAGACTCTTCCGGGCCAGCACCAAAAACATGTAAAACTGCTCCGGGATACTCCCTGGTAAGCTGTACCATAGCTGCCACTGCAAACCGGTGCCCTTTCATCCGGATAAGTCTTCCGGGTAATGCTATGGCCGGGGATGTAATAACAGAACTCGTGGTGTTTAGTATGGGTTCAATATTTTTTTCTGAAGCAAACCCATGATAGATCACTTCATGCTGCTTATTTTTAAGAACCCCGGTCTTTTCATAAAACGCTTTTAAACAACGGGAAATCAGGATGAACCCATCCAGTTTCCGGTATATGAATTTGGTAAGCCAGTAATAAGGGGATAAGAGAATACTTTTGGAGAAATGAAGACCATGTTTATTCTGATAAGAATCCCTGTAACCATGCAGTGTGCTGATGACAGGAACAGAAACCTGCCCTGATCTTTTCAACCATGCCATCCACAGGTCTGCATATTTTAAATGACTATGCACCAGTTCATATTTCTGGTCAAGTATAACAGAAGCGATTTTATTCCGTATGGCTTTATTCCAGATAGAAGTATGAGCATGTGTAAAAACGGTAATACCGTGTTCTTTTAGCTGGCTTGCAATAGCCTGTGCTGCTTCACCTGATCTGGCACCATGAAATATTAGGCACCCAATATCCAGTCCGGCATTTTGTAAGGAAGGCAAAAAAACCGGTATCAGTTTTTCTGCCCCCCCGTATGCATTAATATTAATGACATGCAGTACTCTCATTATTCAAATTAC
>CAYUCU010000043.1:0-21814 GCA_964443345.1 uncultured Chitinophaga sp. | reverse complement strand
CCAAAACAATTTTCCTTACACACTTTACACTTTTCCTCGTAGCAGGAGGAGCATTACAGGATTGTCAAAGCACATATGTATCCCTTACGTATAAAGGAACCACTTGGGATACTTTTTCGCATGCAGCGTTTACCCCCTCCAACGAACTGATCACATCAGGATACCTGGTTGATTATAATGGGGTGGCGCACCTGGCTAAATACACGAAGAACGGTATTCCTATCTGGTCTAATTATTACAATATCGGGTACTTCACTTTTTACAACCCTACCTTTCTCAGCAAAGTGCATTTCAATGATTTTGTGCTCACCCCGGATGGCGGTATTGTTGTCGCGGGTACTATGTTACGTTATTACAATAACCGGGTAGCCGAAATATGGAGCAACATGGCGCTGCTGGCCAAGATTGACCGATACGGCAATGTGGAATGGTCACGGAGTTACATGCCGGCCAATTTGTACCCGGATATTAGTTTTAGTAATATTTGTCAAACAACAGACGGGGATTTTATTGTTTACATGTCACATAATAAAGGCCCTTCGCTGTATAATGGTGCCGCTTCTCATAACCGGGTCATCCGCTTTTCCGCTTCCGGACAATTGAAGTGGGCAACACACTTATACACCGGTGTGTATGATGCCGGGGGAACAGGGATCTTCCACAAAAGGGGCATTACGCAACTGGCAGATAAAAGCATTGTAATAGGAGATGCGGTTTATAAATCTGAGCGGGGGACAGATATTTTTAAAATGTCTGATGGGCAACTGCATTTTTTCTCCCTTGATTATAATACCGGAAAATTAAAATGGGGGGCCAATTATCCTTACGTTCTGCCGCCGGCAGATCCCTTTTTTGTACCCGATATCAACCAGGTAGCAGAACTTCCGGATGGCCGTTTATCTTTTACCAGTTCATTGTACCTGGCAACACCATCGCAACCAGCGCTTACCAAAAAACCCGTTACCATCATCACAGACAATAAAGGGATTGCACAAAAACTGGTAGCCTACACAACTGCTTCAGGAAATGCCTTTTCATTAGCTGATGTAACCAACGGCACAACACCCGGCTCCAAAAACATGTTGTTCCGGGACGGAAGCCTTTCTGTTATTGTTTCTGCCAATAGTGAGGGACTCATCAATAGCAGCAAAGGTTATAGCGGAACCTTTCCTCCAAACTGTTTTGCTATGGGACCAAGAGGCAGCAGTATTGTAATGAGTAATAATCGCTCATTAAACTATAAACTGTTGTTTACTGACGCCAATGGCAATTCAGCTTGTGCTGATAGCCCCACCGGGATTATTTCTGAATCACTTACACCTGTCACTGAAAATCTTAATGTGGTGGGTGCTGCCTTCAGTGTTTATACACAGGCTGATTACAAGAATTATTTTGTGGATTATGAATATAAGTTGCAGATCAAATCCAACTATCCACTGGTAACTACTACCGATTGTGAGGAACCGATAGAGTGTTGCAAAGATGTTATTGATACGCTCAATATTAAAAACGTAGCAATTTGCCAGGGCACTTCTTATACACTTCCGGATAATACTGTAATAAAAGACTCAGGTACATATTATGTGATCTACAAAACAGTTGGCGGCTGCGATAGTGTTACATATATTAAAGTAAAAGCAGATAAAAGACTGGATGCCCTAACACTGGGAAACGACACTTGTCTTACCGGAAACAGCACAGCAGTATTAACTGCTACAGAAGGATATCAGCTTTATAACTGGATGGGTGGTGCAGGAACCTCTTCCAATACATATTCAGTAAACCGGCCGGGAGTTTATAAGGTAAAGGTGACCAATGTTTGTGGTAACAAGACTGACAGTATCGAAATTTATGATCGTTGTGATTTCCCGGTATTCATTCCCAATGCTTTTACTCCCAACAGGGACAATCGGAATGATGATTTCGGTGTGCCATTTCAAAATAAGAACCGGCTTATTTCATTAAAAGTATTTAACCGCTGGGGACAAATTGTTTTTGAGACAAACACCGTTCAGAAAAGATGGGACGGAACCTACAAGAACCAGGAATTGAAAACGGATATTTTTGTTTACTACCTGGAAATGCAGGGCTTGTCGGGGAATAAAATAACACAGAAAGGAAAGCTGATGCTGATACGGTAAATGATTTAGAGCCGAATTTCTCCTTAATTTTAGATTACCATTAATCTTTTTAATATGAAAAAGAACACTACTAAAGCCACACCGAAAAAACTGGCATTGAAAAAGAAAACCATTACAGTATTAAGTGACAAATCAATCATTGCAAACCTGAAAGACACCATGCGCCCGGTAATAATTATTTCAATGGGCTGCGGTTCAGATTTCACCCGTCAGTTGCATACCGACTATCAAAAGATCTTGATGACGGATATTACAAAACCAGCGAAATAATCAACTGGGTAAGATCAGTTTTTAATCGCCGGATAATACTTTGGCAAGGTCATCCTGCAGGTATTCGAGCAGGTTGTCAAGATATATGGCCCAGTCGCCACGGCTTGCAATTTTAGTGGAAGGCTTAATGATATCCTTTATTCCAAAATACCCGGTGAATATTTTTTGTAACTCAGCATGGGTTATAGGCTTATCTTCTGAAAACAGGTTGCCGGGGCTGCCGATCACCAGGTCATACTTTTCTACAAGCTCTTGTAATGCTGTATAATATTCTTTGAGATCCGTTACATCTTTATACTGATCGACGGCAGTTACTTTTAATACGGCAGCATCATGATAGCCTTTCATCCTTTTTTTCCGGAATAATTTAGTCAGGCTGTCAGCATTGGAGTGGGAAGGATCTTCCAAAACCAGTTCCAGCATATCAGTGAGCCTGTTTAAGGCCGCTTTCATTACAATAACAAAACTCTTTCGTGTAAGAGGCTTGTTTCCAAAGTATTTGTTTCCCTGGGTAGCTTCCTCTTTTCCAATAATTCCCCATCTTTCAACAAGGCTTTGTAACGCTTTATAGTACTTATCGGCCGGCTTTACATCCTCCAGCTGAGAAACTGAAGTGATCTGGGCGCTGGCAATAATGCACGTAATGGAGGCTAAAAGAAGGAGCAGGAGGTGCTTCATTTTAAAATTTCAGAAATAGTTTTTAGTAGATAGATACCATTATAAAGATATTTATTTGCATTTTCTTTACACTCTGATTTGGATAAAAAATTTATCCGTCGTATATTTGCACCGCAATTCTGAGCAACGTACCATAATCTGCGATAGATGTATCTGACCAGCTATTAAGCTTGCCGCCTGGTTCTCTTACTTGCCTGCCAAATGGCATGGCTCCTCGTTTCGCTCAGACGATTATTAAACGACAGACTAAAAAAAGGAGAGTTTATGAAGAGCATTGTTATGCCCTCTAGTGTGCAATTGACAGAAGAAATCAAAAATGAATTGACGCAAGAGGTAAATGAAACGGTAGCTTCTGAAGCTATTAACCAAAAAAAGGAAACCTTTACAGTATCACAAATGTGGAACCGCCAGAAACAAATGCGGTCTGCCAGTGACAGAATTCGTAAATGGAATCTTAATTAATGTATAAAGGGTCTCTTTGAGGCCCTTTTTTATTCAATTTTTTCTTTCATGAAAATGAAGGTGGAAAGCCCCATAGTAAGGCCATATGCTTTAAAGGCAGCTTTATATTCCCCGCCTTCAATGGCAGCAAGCGGGAAAAAGAAAATTACGCCTGCAACAATAAGCAGCAGGATCAGTATCCAGCGGCCTGCTTCGGTTTTAGTGGTGGCCGCTATCCCATTCATATATCCCAGCACACCCGCAAATATGCCTCCGACTCCAAATGTCACAATAAATGCCGCATCAGAGTAAAACCTCGAGTATATTACGGCTATCACGATGTCAAACAAACTGACAATAACAAATGTTAGCAAAATCGTGGCTATACAAATAAGTACCGCCTTACTATTTCCCCAAACTTTCATGTCTGAAAGGTATAAAATACCAGCCTGATTTTTTTTTACCTCATAATTTCGCTAATCATATACTTTTGTGCGGTTAACTATTTACTGGCCTAACCCATTTATACCAAAATGACCAACTCTTATCATGATCTTGTCAAACAGACATTCAACTTTCCACAGGAAGGCATTGAAGTTGAAGATGGTAATTTGTATTTTAATGGCCTTGATCTGAAAGGATTGATTGCCAAATATGGCACGCCGATGAAGCTTTCGTATTTACCTAAGATCGGAATGCAGATAAAAAAGGCAAAGACAATGTTTGCAGCAGCTTTTAAAAAACATAAATATGAAGGGAAATATTTCTATTGCTATTGTACCAAGAGTTCCCATTTTAGTTTTATCGTGGAAGAGGCACTGAAAAGCGACATTCACCTGGAGACATCTTATGCCTATGATATAGAGATCATAAAAAAGCTATATGAGAAAAAAAAGATCACAAAAGACATTCATATTCTTTGCAACGGATTTAAACAAAAAACGTACACACGGCGAATTGCCAACTTGCTGAATACCGGTTTTCATAATGTAATTCCCATATTGGATAATAAGGAGGAATTAAAGGACTATGCACAATCTGTAAAAGTCCCTTTCAAATTGGGTATCCGTGTTGCTGCAGAAGAAGAGCCTAATTTTCCTTTTTATACATCCCGACTGGGAATCAGGGCTAAAGACATCCTGGAATTTTATGTAGACCGGATTGAAGGCTATGAAAGCAAGTTTCAACTAAAGATGCTGCATATTTTTCTGAACAAGGGGATCAAGGATGATATCTATTACTGGAGTGAATTGAATAAGGTGATCAACCTGTATTGCCAGTTGAAAAAAATATGCCCTGAACTGGATTCGATCAATATCGGGGGTGGGTTTCCAATCAAGCACTCCCTTGGGTTTGAGTATGACTACCAGTTTATGATCAATGAAATTGTGAGGAATATCAAAGTGGCTTGTAAAAAGGCTAAAGTACCAATGCCACACATCTTCACTGAATTTGGCAGCTACACGGTAGGGGAGAGCATGGCCCATATATATAGCGTAATTGCAGAGAAAGTACAGAATGACAGGGAAACCTGGTATATGATCGATTCCTCATTTATCACCACTTTACCTGATACCTGGGGAATCGGGGAAAAATTCCTGATGTTGCCCATCAACAAATGGGATTCAGATCATCAGCGGGTAGTGTTGGGGGGAATCACCTGCGACAGTCATGATTATTACGACTCTGAAGAACATATTAATGAAGTATTTCTGCCAAAAGTAAATGGCGATAAAGAGCCTCTGTATGTTGGTTTTTTCCATACTGGTGCCTACCAGGACCAGATCAGCGGTTATGGAGGCATTAAGCATTGTATGATTCCCTCACCCAAACATATCATTGTCGGGTATGATCGAAACGGTAAGTTGGTTGACTGGGTATATGCCAAACAGCAAACAGCCCAGAGTATGCTTAAGATATTAGGATATAAATAAAAAGCTTTGTAACAATTTTGAAAAAGCAAAAGCCCTCCGAAATGTCGGAGGGCTTTTTAATTCAGTAAGTCATCACCTGTTGCTGGTTCTTGAATACTTGCGCCATTCATCGTATTCCCATTTGTTATAACTAGCACGGCCCAGGTAAGACCGGTCGAGGTAAAACCGGTTATCATAGCCTTTCCAATACAAAAATCCCTGGTAGTTGCGATGATAGAATCTTCCATTTGGATTCTGCTTCATTACAAACCCGGGAGAAGGTGTAATGATAAGGGCGGCATAAGTTGTTGAATACCTTGGTGGCGGGGGAGGCTCCGGCCGGCGATACGTTTCTGGTTCGTTGTAACTTTTGGGTTCCTTCTTTTTAGTGGCCCAGACCCTGCTGGGTTTGCAACTGCTGACTGTAATGGCCAGTACCATTACTGCAATTGCGGACAGAATAAATGTTCGCTTCATTGAGTCTGATTTTAGATTATTAAATAAGAACAGTTTATAGCAATGGCCTGGTTTAAATTTATTTTTCCCTTGATCGTTTGTTTCGTACTTCACCAGGATTCGCTGCTTTTGCTACAGGCGCCGTTTCCACTGGAATGGTTGCTTTTGTTTCTGCAACAACTGGTGCATTTTTGTTTGTTTCCTTTTTTGCTGCTGTATCCATTTTTACCGGGTTTACAGGGATCGTTTTGGCAAGGTTATCCAGCGCCAGAGTATTGTTCACTGTATCCCTTCCCATAATTATATCTGTAGTTACCCAGCCTTCCTGGTCCTGACCGGCGCTGTCTATCTCCAGGAAACGAAGGGCCACCGGCTGACTATCTTTCAATTCCTGCGTTCGGGGGGCAAACAGCTTGGCGGTGTATTCTTTACTTGCGGCACAACTTGCGGCCATTGCCACTATCATCATTAAAACGACCGCTTGTACTATTCTGGCTGTTTGCATGGTCATAGATTTTATTTTTAAGGAGATTTGTTATGTAACGTCATTTCAGTTCAATTCATTTGCCATAAAATCTTAAAATCATTTTACATGAAATACTTTTTCATTCTGTTAACAGTACTTTGTTATGGAATTAATTCAGAAGCACAGACTGCAGAGGATTCGGTGAAGGCAACCATCAACACCCTTTTTGAGGGGATGAAGAGTGCCGATGTCACCTTACTTAAAAAAAGTTTTGCAGACAGCATGGTGCTGCAAACTATTTCACGGAACAAGGAAGGGAAGCTGGTAGTGATCAATGAGAGCCCCGCGGACTTTATTGATTTTGTAAGTAAAGAAAAACCAGGGGATGCGGATGAAAGGATCGTTTTTGAAACTATCAGGATCGATGGACCGCTGGCGATTGCCTGGACACCTTATAGTTTTTACTACAAAGGAAAATTCAGTCATTGCGGTGTCAATTCTTTTCAACTGGTACGTTTCAATGGTGAATGGAAGATCCAGTATTTGATAGACACAAGGAGGAAACAAGGATGTAAGAGTGAGTAATGGGGGCGCTGGAGAGGCATAAAAAAATAACCCTCCCGTAGAAACGGGAGGGTGTAAACCAAAACCAACTGCTTATGAGAAAATCGTCGAATATTTTTATTTAATAACAATCTGTGTTGCGGAAGGTTTGACCATTGCCTTCTTCGGAAGGTTTAATGTCAACACTCCATTGATGTAAGATGCTTCAATGTTCGTTGCATCTATCTTTTCGTCCAATGTGAAAGATCTCTTAAAAGACCGGTAGCTGTATTCCCTGCGAATTTCTTTTTTGTTCTCTTCTTTGTTTTCAACTTTAGCATCGGCAGAAATTGTAAGCAGGTTGCCATCCAGGTTCAATTTAAAATCCGATTTTTCAAAGCCGGGAGCTACTACCTCCAGTGCGTAACTCTTTTCTGACTCTATGACGTTTACCGGTACAAAACCTTTTCGCTCAAAATTGTTAAAATCTCCGTTAAAGAGACCGGGCAAGTCTGAAAAAAGGTCATCAACTAATGTGTTGAATGTTCCTTCAAAAGGTTTCCTGCTGAATTTTACGTTTGTCATTGCTATTTAGTTTTTTAATTAATAATATTTTTCCTGTACGTAGTTTTCAAATGGTATACCATTGTTTTTTTGGCCCTTTTTTCTTCCTTAAATGGCAGAAAGCAATCATTTTTAGGACAGAATTTCCGAAATAAGGAAATTATACTGACAGAATTTCGTATCTGATCCGATAGTCATCATACTGTAAACAAATTCTGTAGTTTTGCGTTTCATAATAAAACAATTGATATGTATCCAGAAGAAATAGTAATCCCTATGAAGGAAGAGTTGACAGAAAATGGTTTTACGGAACTGCTTAGTTCTGCTGAAGTAGAGTCACAGTTGACAAAAGAAGGTACCACACTCGTAATGATCAATTCTGTGTGTGGCTGCTCTGCAGGTACTGCCCGTCCGGGTGTATTGATGGCTGTTGCCAATACTGAAAAAAAGCCCGATTTTTTGACCACTAGTTTTGCAGGTTTTGATATAGAGGCAATAAAGGCAATACGCCAGCATCTAATGCCTTATCCTCCCTCATCACCAGCCATAGCCTTATTTAAAAATGGACAGCTGGTTCATTTTATTGAGCGGCACCAGATTGAGGGCAGACCGGCACAGATGATAGCCCAAAACCTTATTAGCGCATTTGAACAGCATTGCAATTAAGAAATAGCTGCGAGCGGTGAGCTAAGAGTTTCGAGCCCTCCTGTTCGAAACTCTTTTTTTTGAATAAGGGGTAAACCTATACAGGGTTTAGCAATACAATCCGGGTTTTTCTATTTTCACGCAAAAACTCACAAATCAAAACTCGAAACTTTCTTTAGTATATTCGCCTTCCTTAATCAACGTCATGTATCCAAACCTTTATTACGCCTTTAAAGACCTTTTTGGAGTAGAGTGGAAGTTTCTTCGGTTTGTAAATTCATTCGGTTTTTTTGTTGCAATAGCATTCATTATATGTGCTGTTGTACTGGCTAATGAGCTGCGCCGTAAAAGCAGGCAGGGGCTTTTTCAGCCTACGGAAATGCAGGTGATGGTGGGCCGTCCGGCAACATTTCTTGATATTGCATTAAACTTTCTTCTTGGATTTCTCCTTGGTTATAAGATAGTTGCGCTGTTTATTATGGACAGCACCGCTACTGAAGACCCACAAGCCTTTATCTTTTCTTCTTTGGGCTCCTGGCCCGCAGGTATTGGACTTGGGCTGCTGTTTGCCGGACTAAAATGGTGGGAAAAGAATAAGCAAAAGCTGTCCAAGCCGGAGAAAAGAACGGTACGAATATGGCCACATGACAGGGTTGGAGAAATAACCATCATTGCCCTGATTTTTGGATTGCTGGGGGCTAAACTATTTGACATCTTTGAAAACTGGTCTGGCTTTTTGAAAGAACCCTCAGCTTATCTATTTTCGGCAAAAGGCCTTACTTTTTACGGGGGGCTTATTTGTGCTGCCCTGGCTATATGGTGGTATGCAAGGAAGCATAAAATCGGATTTTGGCACCTGAACGATGCAATGGCACCAACCATGATGCTGGCTTATTCACTTGGCCGGATCGGCTGCCAGGTTTCCGGAGATGGCGACTGGGGGCTTCCTAATAGCAGCCCTAAGCCGTTTTCCTGGCTTCCGGACTGGATGTGGTCATATCGCTACCCGCACAATGTAAATGAGGTAGGGGAATTGATACCGGGTTGTACCGATGTAAAATTCTGTAAACAACTGCCGGAGGGAGTTTATCCAACCCCTTTTTATGAAATAGTGGCTTGTTTTATACTTTTCCTGGTCATTTGGTCATTGAGAAAGAAGTTCAAAATACCCGGAACCCTGTTCGCCCTTTACCTGATGCTGAACGGCATGGAACGGTTTTTTATAGAAAAAATAAGGGTAAACACTACGATGAACTTTTTGGGGATAACCGTTACGCAGGCAGAACTGATTTCCTCACTCTTGTTTCTTTCAGGTCTTTTTATCTGGATCATACTTGTAAGGAAGGCTAAAGGAGAGAAAAAAGTTGGCCCGGTTACCTAGCCTTTTGTTTATTTTCCTTGTTTCTGCCTATATTCCGGCGAAATACCATTCAGGCGGGAGTTTTGCACATTCTGTTAACCGGAATCGTTTGAAACGGTGTTTCCTTTAATTTTTCTGTTGATTCACTATGAGATACGACGGATATTAAATACCTTTGCAGACAGTCCCGGACGGTAAATTCATAGACTGCAATTAACTATCCATTTGCAACATTCTGCAAACAAAGACTGTCATTTTACGTTGATATTTAAACTTTTTTAGTTATGCGGCAGCTCAAAATTGCTACCCAGATTACGAACAGGGATTCCCAGGCGGTAGAGAAGTATTTACAGGAAATTTCCAAAATTTCGATGATCACGCCGGAAGAAGAGACCACTCTGGCCCAGCGGATCAAGATGTTTAACAGAAATCCTGTTGACTCTCAGCGGGCCCTGGATAAGCTGGTTCAAGCCAACTTACGTTTCGTAGTGTCTGTAGCAAAGCAGTATCAACATCAGGGTTTGTCACTTAGTGACTTAATTAACGAGGGTAACCTCGGCTTGATCAAAGCGGCTCAACGCTTTGACGAAACCAAAGGTTTCAAATTCATTTCTTACGCTGTGTGGTGGATTCGCCAATCGATACTACAGGCGTTGGCAGAGCAGGGCAGATTAGTCCGCCTGCCTCAAAACAAAATTGGCACTTACAACAAGGCTAACAAAGCGTATATGGCTTTCGAACAGGAACATGAGAGAGAGCCCTCTACGGAAGAGTTAGCAGAACTACTGGAAATGAGTGAGACGGAGATCAACAACATTTTTCAAAGCAACACCCGTCATACTTCCCTTGATGCCCCTGTGCATGAAGCCGAAGATGTAGCCATGGGCGACCTGCTGGAAGGTGGTGATGATACAGATGATGATGTAATGAAGGACTCATTGAGAAATGAGATCCGCCGGGTACTGAAATCATTGTCTCCCAGGGAAGCTGAGATCGTAAATGCTTATTTCGGTTTGGATGGTGAAAATGGAGTAACTATCGAACAGATCGGTCAGAAATACGACCTTACAAAGGAACGTATCCGCCAGATCAAAGAAAGAGCAATTAAGCGCTTGCAAAAAGCCAGGTACAGCAGTGCATTGAAAGCCTATCTTGGCTAATCAATTTTATTTTGACTGGCCTGTCTCACGGCAGGCTGAAAATAGAAACTCCGGTCTTTTTAGAGACCGGAGTTTTTTTAGCATTTTTCTCAAACAATTTATGATTCCAGGGGTTATTTTTGCAAGACTATGAAAATGAGACTTATAGTGCTGCTTGTTTTGGTATCAGCTGTTTTTGCCTCCTGCGAAAAGGCTGTAGAGTTTAAGTTAGATGATGTGACTCCAAAACTGGTAGTAGAAGCAACCATTGAAAACAATCAGCCACCCATTGTTTATCTCTCCAAAAGCCTGGGTTATTTTTCTGCTATCGACCAAAATACGCTTGCCAATAATTTTGTGCGAAATGCTGAGGTTTTTGTTTCTAATGGCATCCTTACACATAAACTGAAAGAATATGCCATTCCGGTGGGCGGTGGTTATACTTTTTATTATTACTCCATTGACCCTGCCAGCCCGGCCACTGCATTTCTCGGAGAAGTAAGGAAACAATATTCTCTCCGTATTGTATCTGAAGGAAAAGAGTATACGGCCACTACCCGCATACCGGATACGACAAGGAGAATTGATTCAATTTTCTGGAAACCGGCACCGGCAGGAAACCCGGCAGAGAAAGTATCCGTTATGCTGAGAGCCTATGATCCTCCGGGTTTTGGTGATTATGTCCGCTATTTTACAAAAAGAAACAGTGAGTTGTTTTATCCGGGGCTGAATTCGGTATTTGATGATCAGATCATTGATGGAACAAGCTATGAGGTACAGGTTGAAAGAGGCGTTGAACGAAATGGTTCCACCCCAGAAGGGTATTCCTTTTTTGATAAGGGGGATACCGTTACATTAAAGCTTAGCAATATTGATAAAGCCACTTATGATTTTTGGCGTACCATGGAGTTCACGTATGTCAGTGTCGGCAATCCCTTTTCGTCTCCAACAAAGGTCATGAGCAATATTTCAGGTGGTGGTTTGGGATATTTTGGGGGGTATGCTTCCCAATACAGGACCCTGATAATTCCCCGCTGATCTTTAATCCCGTACTTTTTTTCATACCCAATTGAAGTAATTTAATGTCACCAGGATTGCACATTCTATTACCTATTTAGGGTTAATTTTGCTCCCGGCTTTATAATCATAATTAATAGAAAACTAAGGATGGAATCAACAGAAAAAGTTCAGTGTCTTATTATTGGTTCGGGCCCGGCAGGATATACTGCCGCCATTTATGCCAGCAGAGCCGGTTTAAATCCCGTATTGTACCAGGGAATTCAACCCGGGGGACAATTAACTATAACCACAGAAGTGGAAAACTATCCAGGCTACCCGGAAGGCATTCAGGGACCAGAAATGATGGTGCATTTTGAAAAACAGGCTGCCCGTATGGGTACAGATATACGTTACGGATTGGCTACAAAAGTGGATTTTACAGGACCGGTCCATAAAGTAGAGATTGATGAAGAAAAGTGGATAGAAGCAGAGTCTGTTATTATTTCTACCGGTGCTTCTGCCAAATGGCTGGGCCTGGAAAGTGAGCAACGGCTGAATGGGTTTGGCGTAAGTGCCTGTGCGGTTTGTGATGGCTTCTTCTTTAAAGGAAAAGAAGTGGCGATCGTTGGGGCAGGTGATACTGCCGCTGAAGAAGCGTTGTATCTCTCTAAAATTTGCGCTAAGGTCCATATGATCGTACGCCGGGATGAGATGCGGGCCAGCAAAGTGATGCAGGACAGGGTAAAAAAAACGACCAACATCACCATATACTGGAACAGTGAAACAGATGAGGTGCTTGGCGACAAAAAAGTAGAAGCTGTTCGAATTAAGAATACAAAAACCGGCGACAAACAGGAAGTTCCGGTAAGTGCATTTTTTGTGGCGATAGGGCACCAGCCGAATTCAGATATTTTTAAAGGGTGGCTTGATATGGATGAAGCAGGCTATGTAAAGACAATACCCGGTAGCAGCAAAACAAATGTGGAGGGAGTATTTGCCTCAGGGGATGTGCAGGATAAAATATACCGTCAAGCTGTAACGGCAGCCGGCACTGGTTGTATGGCCGCATTGGATGCAGAAAGATACCTTAGCGCTAAAGGAGTCCATTAAACATTTTATATGCCTGCACTCATGACCATCGAGCTAAAGGAACTTTGGTTTTATGCTTTTCATGGTCTTTACCCTGAAGAAAAAAAAACTGGTAATGAATTTGAAATAAACCTTTCAGCAGATTATTTACCCGGTGAAACTGTTTTGACGGAGATAGATACAACTATTGACTATACCCGGGTCTATCAAATCGTAAAATCTGAAATGAACAAACCCAGGCCCTTACTGGAAACACTGGCAATGGAAATTGCTGAAGCCATTCATGATATGTTCCCTCAAATCACTAAGGTGGATATAACCATTACAAAACTTCATCCGCCCATTGCACAGTTTGCCGGCAATGTAGGAGTACGATATCAAAAAAAGTTTTAGATCACTTTCTTCTTCCATTTTCCGCTTCGCAGATAGATAAGCGAGGGGACAAATATGCAAAGCCAGTACAACCATTCACTCATCCAACCAAACTTGATCGGGAGAAAATAATACTCCGACACCAGGAACACATAGGTGCAATACATGATGATAGCAAAAAGTTCGACATAAAAAGTAACTCTTGTGTTACCCGTGCCGGTAACAGCGCTGAGCGTTACAATTGAAAATGACATCAGTATCATGGCCGCCGTCACCACCCGCAGCACCGGCATGGCTGCAGCGATAAAATCATCGCCCTGGCCAAAAACAGACAGGAAAGTAACTGGGAAAAGATTCAGCAACAAACAGGTAAAAAGTGAAACGCCGGTACTGATCTTGATTATTTTTTTTAATAAACCAGTTACCTGATCTTTCTTTCCCTGCCCGATCACATTGCTTACCATCGCATTGGCAGTAGCAGCAAAAGCCCAGGTAACACATCCGAAAACACCAAATATATTTCGCATTACATTAGAAACTTTTAACGCCATATCCCCATGATGTTCCGTTAATAAAAAGAAGAACTGCCAGCTGATAATACTGATCGCATGCTGAAACATCAGCGGGGCTGACATGGAGAAAATGAGGGAACTATTTTGTTTGTTCCATTTTAGCTTTCTGAATAATCCAAACCGCTTACTGATGCCTTTCCACCTGATCACCAGGAATATGACAAACATACCTACAAACTCGGCGATAACAGATGCAATGGCGGCTCCATTGAACCCCAGCTCCGGAAATCCCCAAACCCCGAATATCAGGATATAATCCAGTCCCACATTAGTAAGTGTTTCAGCCAGTGTGCCGGCCACTAGGTAGCGGCTCTGATTAGTACCCACCAACAGGGCATTGCGAAGCTGATAGACGTACAAAAAAGGAAGCCCCCATATTCGTATCCGCAAAAAATCAACCGCCTTTTTTTGAACCTCTGCAGCATGTATTATCAGGCTGAATAAATAAGGAGTAAGTGTCCAGGTGATGATTATCCCCACTGCAGCCATCAAAAGACCGATCAATACTCCTTGTGTAAAGAGTCCGCCAATTTCCTCCGGACGGTTTTCGCCAGCCCGCCGGGCAATAAGGGCCTGCAAACCATTATTTAGTCCATAACCAATAGCGGCGAAGATCAGGTAATAGACACCGGTAATACCGGCTACGGCCAGTGCATAATTATCATGACTATAATGCCCGAGAAAGATATTATTGGTAATAAAATTCAGCTGGGGAATAAAAATGGCCAGGCTTATCGGCAACGCAATTTTTAAAATCTGCCTGTTGCTGATCGCTACCTGTAACTTTGTATCGGAAATTGTGTTTGCCATACCCGAAAAGGGGGCAAACCTACGATATTTAAATTTTGTCTATTATTGCACGCCAATAAAGAAAACATTTGAAACAATTATTTCATATTGATAACCCGGGAGACAGCAGCATACCACAGGTATTATCCATCCGGTTTGGACAGCAATACGTATGTTTTTCCATCAGTAACAAACAGGCCGATCAGTTGTTCAGACTTGCTTACTGCACATCGGTGGAATGGAATGAAACAGAGCTCGATGAATTTATTGTTGCCTATCCGGTACTCACTAATTCATTCTACCAGGTGTTGATCGCATATGATTACACAGAAAGCAGCCTGGTACCAATACAGGATTACCGGCAGGAAGAATCTGGTAACGTGTTAAGAAGTTTATATGGTCGTGGTTCGGCAGCGATCACTATTGCCGAAGCAGTACCTCAATCGCAGCTGTATAATATATTTGCTGTACCAAAGGAAATCATAGATTGGACAAACAGGAAATTTCCTTCCGCCAAATGCTGGCATCAATATACCATTGGGATCAGAAATAGCAATGCTGCAGGTGCTGCAGAAAGCCTGTTCGTTGATTTTAGAAAAGAAGATTTTACCATCATGGCAGTCCGTCAAGGCAAATTGCTGCTGGCACAAAGCTATGAGTATGTATCCCCGGAAGATGTGTTGTATTACCTTTTCCGGATAACGCAGCAATTTTCATTGTCGCAGGAAGAATGTAAAGTCTGTTTGTCAGGGCTGGTGGATCAGCAATCGTCATTATACAAAGAGCTGTACCAGTATTTCAATCACCATGATTTCCGGGAAGCTACATGGAATGCGGGTAACTACCCGGCACATTTTTTTACCTCATTAAATGACCTGGCCCGATGCGCATCATAGGAGGAGAACATGGTGGACGCAAATTCAACCCGCCGAATAACATGCCGTACACCAGGCCTACTACGGATATTGCCAAGGAAGGCTTATTTAATATATTACAGAATAAGCTTGATTTTGAAATCCTGAAGTCACTTGATCTCTTTGGGGGCACCGGCAGTATCAGTTATGAATTGGCATCACGGGGTGTACAGGATCTGACCATAGTGGAGAAAGACACTGCTATGTATGAATTCATTAAAAAAACATCGGCGGCGCTTCGCCTGGAAAATTTCAACGTAGTGAAGATGGATGTTTTCAAATACATACAAACCTGCACCAGTCAATTTGATTTTATTTTTGCCGGCCCTCCTTATGCACTCACCAATATTGACGATCTGCCCAAACTGATCTTTGAAAAACAATTGCTGAACCCCGGTGGCTGGTTTGTGTTAGAGCATACGCCGAGGAATAATTACCAGTCCTTTCCTTTTTACAAGTCAGAAAGAAATTACGGCACCACCATTTTCTCTACCTTTGTTGAGAACAGAGGTTGATGGCCAAAAGGAGCCACCAGCCATTTTCCCCGCACAAGCATGAAATTGACTTACCTTTAGTCCTTTGTATTACGCCGAAAACCATTTATGTTTTCTAATTTTTTCCTGAAATCATTCCGCATATTGCTTTTCCCGTTTGCCCTTCTATACTGGTTGGGCATTGCCATACGTAACTTTTTTTACGATACGAATATTTTCAAGCCCACCAGTTTTGGGATGCCGATCATCTGCGTTGGTAACCTGTCAGTTGGGGGCACCGGTAAATCACCAATGGTGGAATATTTGGTTGAAAGACTGAAAGATAAATTTAAAGTGGCCACACTCAGCCGTGGCTATAAACGGAAGACAAAAGGCTATGCATTGGCTAATGAAACAAGTACGGCCCTGGAAATAGGAGATGAGCCGATGCAGTTTCACTTAAAATTTCCGGGAATACCGGTAGCAGTAGGGGAGGAACGAATGGTAGCCATACCTCAATTATTGCACGACAAACCAACAACAGAAGTGATCATATTGGACGATGCCTTTCAGCACCGGGAAGTAAAAGCAGGCCTGAATATTGTATTGACAGATTATAACAACCTTTTTACCCGTGATTTTTATTTACCTACAGGCGACTTAAGGGATTTGAAAAGCAGTTACAAACGGGCAGAGATCATTGTGGTCACAAAATGTAAACCGGACCTGACAATAACTGAAAAACAAAAGCTGATCAAAGAAATAAACCCGTTGCCACATCAGCAGGTATATTTCACCGCTATTGAGTATGGCGATATGTATCATATAATCAATGGAAAAAAACTCACCCCCAATGCGGAAACAGAAATACTTTTGGTAACCGGTATTGCTAATCCAAGGCCATTGAAAAAAATGCTGGAAGAGCATAGCAACAGCTACCAGATGCTTCAGTATTCAGATCATCATATTTTCACTATTGATGACCTGAACGACATAAAAAAACGATTTGAAAACATTGAAATAACAAATTCAAAGCTCCATGTGGGCAAAATTATATTAACAACAGAAAAGGATGCAGTCAGGTTGGTTAAGTTTAATACAGATATTGCTGACCTGCCCTTATATGTGATCCCCGTCCGTCATCGCTTTCTTTTTGAGGAAGGCGGTGTGTTTGATAAACAGGTTACGGACTTTATTCAACATTTTATACAATGATCATAAATTAACATGGGAAGAAAAAATTCAAAAAAGAAAAAGAGCAAAGAAAAACAGGTACAACTGCCTGGGAAAATATTGAAAGGTACCCTCGACATTACCCGGTCGGGGATGGGCTTTGTTACCATCGAAGGGATGGAAGTGGATATAATCGTTCGTCCATCAGATTTTAATACTGCCTTACATGGCGATACCGTCAGGGTTGCCATTAAAGATGCTAAAAGCAGCGGCCGTCGTATACAGGGAGTGGTAAAAGAAGTACTGCGAAGAAAGAGAACAGAATTCATTGGCCACCTGCAAATGAATAAGGGCTTTGCCTTTTTCGTAGCAGAAATGGATAAACCAATGCCGGATATTTTTATCCCGTTGTCCAATATTAATAATGCCAAAGACACCGACAGGGTGGTAGTAAGGTTGCTGCAATGGGAAAGCGATGGCAAACGGCCCGTTGGCGAAGTGGTAAGTATATTGGATGCAGAGAACACTAATGATGCTGCCATGAAAGAGATCTTGCTGGAAGCAGGGTTTGCACTTCAGTTTCCGGACGAAGCACTGGAAGTGGCTGCAAGGATACCCGATATTATTACGGCCGATGAAATTAAAAACAGGAAAGACGTTCGGGACATATTCACCATTACCATTGACCCGGTGGATGCTAAGGATTTTGATGATGCCATATCCTTTCGCAAACTGAAGAATGACACTTATGAGATAGGTGTGCATATCGCCGATGTAAGTCATTATGTGGAGCCGGATAATGACCTGGATAAAGAAGCCTACCAGCGTTCCACCTCAGTTTATTTACCAGACAGGGTGATCCCGATGCTGCCGGAGCATATTTCCAATGTGCTTTGTTCATTACGACCGAAAGAAGATAAACTCACCTTCTCAGCCATTTTTCAGTTAACAGCAAAAGGTGAAGTAAAGCAGTATTGGTTGGGTAAAACAGTGATCCATTCCAACCACCGGTTCACATATGAAGAAGTACAGGCTATCATTGAAGAAAAGGCCGGACTGCATGCAGAAGAGATATTGATATTAAACGACCTGGCACAGAAATTCAGAAAGAAACGTTTTGACAATGGTGCCATTAACTTCTCTTCCCAGGAAGTGCGGTTCAAACTTGATGAGAAAGGCGACCCCGTTGGAATAATGATAAAGGAGAGCAAGGAAGCACATCAGCTGATAGAAGAATTCATGCTGCTGGCTAACCGGACCGTGGCAGAGAACATTTCAAAAATAAAGATCACCGGTAAACCACTCCCTTTTCCCTATCGTACGCATGATGATCCGGATGAAGCGAAACTGGTGCCATTTGCTGCTTTTGCCAAAAAATTCGGGCATAAGTTTGATACATCATCCCCGGATGCTATTGCTTCATCTTTCAACCAGCTATTGAAAGATGTGCATGGCAAACCAGAACAGCATGTGCTGGAACAGTTAGGCATACGGACAATGGCTAAGGCTAAATATACCACGGAGAATGTGGGGCACTATGGCCTGGGATTTGAACATTACTGTCATTTTACTTCACCCATCCGCCGCTACCCGGACGTACAGGTACACCGGATATTGTTTGATGTGCTCAATAATAAAATACAGCCCGATAAAAAACTGGAAGAAAAATGTAAACATACCAGCGAACGGGAGCGGGCAGCAATGGAAGCGGAGAGAGCTGCTAATAAATATAAGCAGGTACAGTACATGAAGAATTTCCTGGGTGATGAATTTGAAGGAGTGATCAGCGGCGTGGCTTCGTTTGGTTTTTGGGTAGAAACAGTAGAACATAAATGTGAAGGATTGGTGAGTGTGAACAGTTTGCTTGAGTATGATGAGTTCAGGCATGTGGAAAGCGATTATTGTTTGGTGGGGCAGCGAAGTGGCAAGAAATTTAACATGGGAGATAAGGTCTGGATAAAAGTAGTCGCTGCCAATCTCACCAAAAGACAATTGGACTATGAGTGGGTGGTGGCTGGTGAACTGGCTGTGGAGGAGAAAACTAAGGAAAAAGGGAAAAAGAAAAAGTAGTTTTTGCTTTACAATTGATTTTGTAATTTACAGGCAACATAATTTTTTTTATATGGCTGGATCTTCTGTTTTGAAAAAGCAAGTCAAAAAATTTGTGGAAGAGGCTTCTGAGAAGGATCTTAAAATGATCTATCATTTGTTTGAATTAAACAAACAGGAAGATTGGTGGGATGATATAAGTAAAGAACATCAAAACACCGTAAAAGACGCCATTGCAGAAGCTGATAAAGGAATGGTAATTCCTCATGCAGTCATGGAAAAAAAATACAGGAAATGGTTAAAGAAGTAGTCTGGACTATCAGAGCTTCAAAAACCTATTGGGAGCTTATTGAATATCTTTCGCTTGAGTTTGGTGATAATGTGGTATCTGGTTTTGTAACCAGAGTGCATGGTAAAATCGAATTGATTTCGTCTAATCCATATTTGTTCAGAAAATCACCTTCCCAGAAAAATGTATTTATCACTGTTATTCATAAAAGACTGACGCTGACCTACCGGTACAAGCCCTTAAAGAAACGTATTGAATTACTTGTTTTCTGGGATACAAGAAAAAATCCAACCAAATTTCGTTACTGACTGTAAGTAATAATTATGCAATCATTCGAACTCCTTTCTCAAAAATTTGCCCTGCACTTCGACAAACGGCACTTTCCTGATGAACCTGCATCCCTGTACGACCCCAATGAATATTTCCTAAAACTCGGTGGCAAAAGGATCCGTCCTGTACTTTGCCTTATGGGCAATGAACTGTTTGATGAGATAAAGGAAGATGCCTGGCATGTGGGTACCGCTATTGAGCTTTTTCACAATTTTACCCTGATACATGATGATATAATGGACAAAGCGCCACTTCGCCGGGGCATGGAAACAGTGCATACAAAATATGGTGACAGTACCGCCCTGCTGGCCGGTGATGTAATGCTGGTAACCGCTTACGAAGAACTGAATAAGATAAGTATCAGCTACCTGCAGTCTATTTTAACCTTATTCAACAAAACAGCAAAGGAAGTTTGCGAAGGACAGCAAATGGATATGGATTTTGAGAAGATGGATGCCGTAAGCCTGGAGGCATATCTCAAAATGATAGAACTAAAGACCTCCGTTGCCCTGGCTGCCAGTTTGCAAACAGGTGCCATATTGGGCGGTGCTGGTGAACGGAACCAGCACCTGCTATATGAGTTTGGCAAAAAACTGGGCATCGCCTTCCAGGTGCAGGACGATTACCTGGATGCTTTTGGTGATCCCAAAAAATTCGGTAAGCAGGTGGGAGGAGATATACTGTCCAATAAAAAAACATTTCTGTTATTACATGCTTTTGAAGCAGCCACAGCAGCACAACAAAAGGAATTGGGAAAACTACTGGCAGGTAATAACGCAGATAAAGTGGAAAAAGTGCTGGCCATTTATAAGGAATGTAAAGTGGACGACTGGGCCGTTCAGCTAAAGAATAAATACCTTGATGAAGCACTGACACACCTCGATGATATTGCCGTATTGTCCAAAAGAAAAGAACCACTGAAGGATCTGGCACAATTTCTTATAAAACGGGAACATTAGACAGTCAGCGCACCATTTTTAAAGAGGAGCGATCAGTAAGCAGTATCCCCCTTTTGTCTTTTTGTCCGTACCGGTTTTTTCCCTATTTTAACCTGACCAAAACCAACTGATATGGCAAATCAACTTTTCCGGAAGAAATCTATTAACACAATTCTTAAGGATGCCGAAGCTGGTCTTCATGATGGTCATTCTTTAGGCCTGAAAAAAGTACTCGGGGTCCGTGACCTTACTTTCTTCGGTGTGGCAGCCATCATTGGCGCCGGGATATTCAGCGGCATTGGTTCCGCAGCCTCAAGCGGCGGTCCTGGTGTGGTATTCCTTTACATATTCACAGCTATTGCCTGTGGTTTTGCAGCCCTTTGCTATGCGGAATTTGCATCCACCGTTCCGGTTTCCGGCAGTGCTTACACATACTCTTATGTGGCATTCGGAGAGATATTCGCCTGGATCATTGGATGGGACCTGCTGATGGAATATGCTATCGGCAATATCGCCGTCGCCATTTCCTGGAGTGATTATTTTACCAACATGATGTCGAAGGCAAACTTGCACATCCCTGACTGGATGACGATGGATTATTTGTCTGCCAAAAGAGGAGTAGTGGATGGAGCTGCGGCAGCCTGGGCTGATGCACCACAGCTATTTGGTTTTCGGATCATCATGGATGTTCCTGCCTTGCTGATCGTTTGTCTGATCACCTATGTGGTATTCCGCGGTATCAAAGAATCAAGAACGGCAAGTAACCTTATGGTGATGCTGAAACTGGCGGTCATTTTCTTTGTGATCGTATTAGGTGCTTTTTATATAAACCCCGATAACTGGTCACCTTTCACACCAACCGGATTTTCCGGTATCATGAAGGGCGTTTCGGCAGTGTTCTTTG
This sequence comes from uncultured Chitinophaga sp., assembly GCA_964443345.1. GTDB lineage: Bacteria > Bacteroidota > Bacteroidia > Chitinophagales > Chitinophagaceae > JJ008. The sequence goes on along the minus strand of CAYUCU010000043.1, from coordinate 307 downwards.
CATATATCGGGTTTGACGCTATTTCCACTACGGCTGAGGAATGTAAGAACCCGCAAAGAGATCTGCCAAGGGGAATGATCAATTCGCTTATTATTTGCACCGTTGTTTATGTCCTTCTTGCTATGGTACTTACGGGCATGGTGCCTTATACTAAACTGAATGTGGGTGATCCGCTGGCAATGGTATTTGATGAAAAAGGATTGAAGTTTATTTCGGCCATTGTGGCAGTAAGCGCTATCATTGCCACCGCCAGTGTACTGCTGGTGTTTCAAATGGGGCAGCCGAGGATATGGATGAGCATGAGCCG
>CAYUCU010000042.1:0-22180 GCA_964443345.1 uncultured Chitinophaga sp. | reverse complement strand
TACAAGCTGTTGTTCTTTACCACAGCAAATACTTGTTTCAAGAGCTTATTACACACAGCGATCAGGGCCTGTTTTCCCATTCGGCCCACTTCGGCAAGCCCCGGACGTACGCAATAATATGGAATGATTGCACTACTTTTGATAGTATCAAATGATAGTATCACATGAATCCTCCTTATAATGTAACAAGCGAAATGCTGAAACTGGTTAGTGAGGTCTCACATAAAATTGGAGAAGTGAATGCTTCTTTTCTTACTAAACAATCACCCGAGCTGCGTAAGAGAAACCGGATAAAGACAATTCAGGCCTCCGTAGCCGTTGGTAGCAATACAAAATGACAGCACTCCAAACTTATAAACGACAAAAAACATTCTCACCTAGTGACAAATTACTTAATTGTGCCAGGACTTGGAAATTCAGGACCAGAGCATTGGCAGACTTATTTTCAAAATTCAGCCGACAACTTTTATAGAATTGAACAACAAGAGTGGGACACACCTACTTGTGACGAATGGACTGAAACAATTGACAAAAAAGTTTTAGAGTTTGATCTATCAACTGTTGTACTAATTGGACACAGTTTAGGGTGTTCAGCAATTGCACATTGGGCGGCAAAGTACAAGCGACAAATTAAAGGAGCTTTACTTGTTGCGCCAAGCGACCTTGAAGCACCGCAATATACTTTTCCAGCGACAGGCTTTGCACCAATTCCACTTGACAAAATAAGCTTTAAGACAATTGTTGTAGCAAGTGCAGACGACATTTGGGTTTCGCTGGACAGAGCAAAATTTTTTGCAGACAATTGGGGAAGTGAATTTATAAATATTGGTAACGCAGGACACATCAACGCAGTTTCGGGACACACAAATTGGGACGAAGGAATGAGTATATTAAAAACACTCGGTTGACAAAATGCGCTGCTACCAACATTGGGCTTTTCTGAATTCCATAGCTCATCCAACTATTTAAGCTGCAATTTCCCCTCACACATTTAACAGTCTTTAGTTCAGCATTCTGTATTCATTGGGAGATTGCCCGACCTTTTTTTTGAACAGACGGGTAAAATGCTGCGGGTATTTGAAGCCTAATTCAAAAGCAATTTCATTCACCGTTTTATCACTTTCCACTATCTTATTCTTTGCCAACTCAATGGTCTTGTTTTGTATGTATTCTTTTGCCGGCTTTCCGGTCTCTTTTTTTATCAGATCACCAAAATAGTTTGCCGATAAATGTACTCCTTCAGCAAAGTAAGCAACCGAAGGCAAGCCAATAGTTTGAGGTTTATCTGACGAAAAAAAATCATTCAACAGGTCTTCAAATTTTGCTAATATACCTTTGTGAGCTACTTCTCTTGTAATAAACTGCCGGTCGTAGAACCGCTGGCAATAGTTGAGAAACAGTTCGATGTTTGACGCAATGAGCTTCTTGCTATGCTTATCAATGGGTTGTTTTAATTCAAATTCAATTTTAGCAAAACAGTCCAGGATCATTTGTCTTTCATCGTCAGAAATATGCAGTGCTTCATGGGTTTGGTAATCAAAAAACTTATACTCCTGTATATTTTTTCCGAGAGAGGTTCCGATCAAAAAATCGGCATGAAAAAACAAGCCATGTCCCATGGGTTGATAAACAACTTTTGGGTTTTCCGTAATGGCAAACTGCCCGGGTGCAAAAAATACCAATGTGCCTGCCTGGTAGTCGTAATAATGACGGCCGTATACTAAATCGCCACACTTCACATCCTTCAGAAAGATACTATACAAGCCATATTGAAACTTAATGGTATCCGCCTCACCCCAATCCCTGGGTGTGGCCTTTGAAAAATCGATCACCGTGGCTAAGGGGTGAAGCGTTTTGTGATTATTGAAGGCATTGCATTCACTAATGCTATCAATGTTTACAATTTTTTCCATGCAACTACTTTGTGATTCTTTAGCAAATTTAAAGGTACTTTAATTGCCTTTGCCTTAATCAGTAAAAAGGGTAGAAAAAACAGTAATTTTTATACCCTTAAAGTAACCGGATGAAGTGACCTTTGGTAATCTGCTCTCTATAGGTGCAAAAACATGTAAAAACAGAAAAATGAAATATAAAATCATCTTATTAGGTTTGATCTGCCTTAGTAACAATTGGCTCTTTGCCCAAAACACTGAAGAGGAAAAGAAGATCATCCAGCTATCCAAAAACAAATGGCAATGGATGGCTGAGAAAAATACAGATTCTTTAAATGTACTCTTCGACGATAAATCAATGTTTGTTCATATGGGTGGTAGCTGGGGCAAAGCCCAGGAGTTAAACGTTATTAAAGAAGGTACCATCTGGTATAAAAAGGCCGAGGTCTATTCTGTTATTATCAATAGTATTGGAAACACGGCCATCCTGTTAAATGATATTGACTTAGTCGCAGTGGTTGGTGGAAATGAAGTCATCAATCCTTTTATGGTAACTGAAGTGTACATTAAAGAGAATGGGAAATGGAAGATGGGCTCACTCACCTTCTCCCGTTTGCTCCGGCCGGTTAAAATAACCGCTCCTGTCAAAAATAATTAATCACACTAATTACTAATTGAATATGAAACGTCGTAATCTTCTGAAATCAGGACTTGCATTTGCAGGAGCTTCTATGTTTGCTTCCTACGCCAAAGCAGAGCAATTCTTTGGCGGGGACGGCAGGAATGATTCACAAAAACTAAATATGGCTTACGGCCGTCGTAAGCTTGGAACACTGGAAGTATCCAGTATAGGACTTGGGGTGCAGAACATGTGGCGAACCTATCAAACAACCATTCCTTCCCGTCCCGAAATGCTCAACATCATTCGTAAAGCTTTTGACCAGGGTATAACCTTATTTGATACTGCGGAAGCCTATGGCCCCTTTGAGAGTGAACGGATACTTGGGGAAGCGGTTGCTTCATTCCGAAATAAAATTGTGATCGAAACGAAGTTCGGGTGGAATGTCGATCAGAAAACAGGTCAGCGTTTACCCGGCCTTAACAGTCGTCCTGAACATATCAAAGAAGTGGTGGAAGGAATGTTGAAACGCCTTCGTACCGACCGTATTGATTTATTATACCAGCATCGGGTAGATCCAAATGTTCCAATTGAAGATGTTGTTGGCGCCATCAAAGACCTGATAAAGGAAGGAAAGCTTCTGCATTACGGTCTTTCTGAACCGGGACAGCAAACCGTGAAACGGGCACATGCTATTCATCCGGTAACGGCTATTCAAAATGAGTACTCCCTTTTGTGGCGTGGACCTGAAACCACCATCATACCGTTGTGCAAAGAACTTGGTATTGGCTTCGTTTGCTGGAGTCCGCTCGGAGTAGGATTTCTGACCGGGGCCATTGATGCAAACACAAGATTTGCTCAAGGCGATATTCGTGGCACGGAGTCACGGTTTTCGCCGGAGAACCTGCCAAACAACCTGGCATTGGTGGATTTACTAAAAAGATGGACTGCACTTAAACAAGCCACTCCTGCTCAAATATCACTGGCATGGCTGTTGGCACAACAACCATGGATCGTGCCAATACCCGGCACAACGCAAATGGCACATATGCTGGAAAATATTGGTGCTGATAATGTTCGCTTTAGTACTGATGAACTTAAAGAATTTAATACAGCGCTATCAAAGATCGAAATCAAAGGAGAACGCCTTCCAAAATTTGTGCTTGATTTTTCTGATGTGGAAGCACCAGCAAAACAATAAAATTAATTCCCATGAAACGAACAATATGGATAAGCATAATAATGAGTGTAAATTCGGCTTTATTTGCACAGCATAGCCTGGAAAAGATTTGGGAAACAGATTCAGTTACATTGCGTAATCCGGAATCTGTACTCTACGACTCAATATCAAACTCTCTTTTCGTTTCTTGCATGGGTGCCGGAAAAATTGTTCGGATCGGGACAGATGGAATAACAATCAGGAATGATTGGGTCACAGGCCTTACATCCAATAAGGGGTCTGCTTTATTCAATGGGTTGCTTTATACAGCAGAAACAGCCGCTATTGCAGTAATAGATGTTGATAAGGCATCTGTTATAAAACGTATTCAGGTAGAAGGTGCTATAATGCTGAATGATGTGGCAGTGGATACCAAAGGAATAATTTATGTTACTGATACAAGGGCAGGAAAGGTCTATAGAATTGAAGGAGACAAAGCTGCTGTTTATCTCGAAAATATGCCGGGGGCAAATGGCCTTTTAACCGTAAATACGGATTTGTATGTGCTTACATCTGCAAGTATTGAGAAAGTAAATGCCTGGAAAGCAATCACCAAAATTGCGGACGGCTTTGAAAACGGCCTCGACGGCATTGTTATGGTTGCAGAAAACGAATTCATCATTAGCAATTACAAGGGCCTCTTATACTACGTAAAAGCTGATGGAACTAAACAGCTTTTGTTGGATACCCGTACAAACGGTATCATGTCTAATGACATCAGCTATGACAGCAAAACAAAAATGCTATTCGTTCCTTCCTATGGAACTAGTCGTGTTATCGCTTATAAAGTAAAGTAGAAATTAAAAATAGAATTTAGGTTTTGTACTTGTTGAATTTCATAGTTACAGACTGTTTTGGCTCTTCGCCTATAATAGTCATGTAATCTGTTATACAATACGATTTACAAATACTCAACCCGGCCCGAACTATAAGCCTGGCATCCCTCTTTTGCTGGGCAAGGCTCACAAACTCCACACACAAAAAGGCCTGCCTTGTGCCGACGATTCCGGGACACATACTGTCATGGTTGACAATTACTTTAACGACTTGAACGGGGTTAAAAGCATACCCCAAAAAGTTTGGCTTTCTTTTTTACGAAGCGTTTCAAGACCAAAGGTTATCTCCTCCGGTTTTTGACTTTTATGGGTTGAGAAAATCCTATCCCATAAAGTAAACACATCAGCGTAATTGGAATCTGTTTCAATTTGCTTACTGGAGTGGTGAACCCTGTGCCAGTTGGGTGTGATAAATAAAAGGCTAACATACTTTTCATACCAATTTGGAAATTTAATATTGGCATGATTGATAATGAACAACGGCAATGAAAAGGCAACATAGATGACAAAACTTGAATTAGAAACACCAAGGAGAGGTAACACAGTAGCTTGTGTGGTTGCCTGGAAAATAAATTCAAAAGGGTGCATTCGTAAAGCTGAGCTTGCATCCAGCTCAACATCACTGTGATGCACTCTGTGAAATCTCCAGAACAAAGGAACCTTGTGATAAAGTCTGTGAGCTATGTAGCCGTTCAGATCGCAAAGTAAAACGCCGGAGATCAATGCAACGCTGAATGGCATATTCAAATGATATAGTAACCCAAATTGGTTATTCGTTGCTACTGTCAGGCAATAACTTACTACTCCGCTCAGGGCTGCGTTTAAAGCAAATGAAACAAGCAGGTTGCCTGTATTATGCCATCGTTGTTTTTTGCGGTATTTGCTTTGTGCCAGGAACGGATACAAAGTTTCTAAAGTCATGAAAAGCGTTAGAAATACAATGATGATCAAAGGAACGGCTTGTTCAAGTGTTGAAATAATATCTCCCATAAAATAATACTTTTGCAAGTGATTGATGGTACAAAGCAACAAAGGATAAAAGACATAATTTTTCACAATTGTTAAAAAATGAAACAGTTTCAAAAATATTTTACAGACAAATTTCACTTCACTGAGAACGAGTGGGATTTGATTCATCAGAACATCAGCATAAAAACGCTGAACAAGGGAGAGTTCTTTATTGAGCAAAACAAGATTTGCAGAAACTCAGGTTTCATCCTGAAAGGTGTAATGCGGTATTTCTCCTATGACGAAAATGGTAACGACCCTACCTGTTATTTTGTTTGCGAAAACCAATACATCACCGACCCTTTTACATTCAAAAAACAAACACCTGCAGACATGAATTTGCAGGCTGTAACGAAATGCGATATTGCAGTTATCAGCTTTGACCGTGACAAAAAACTTCAAACCCTTTTACCTGGATGGAATGATATTATCAACCAGGTGCTTTTAGAAGTAAGCATGAATTTTGCCAATCAAAAAGAACTTCTTGCCTTAAATGCATCTAAGCGGTATGATTATTTTATAGAGAACTATCCAACAATAGCCAGCCGTGCCCCTTTGCAATATGTTGCTTCTTATTTGGGAATGAAACAGCCATCGCTGAGCAGGGTTAGAAAAAATAATTTGCCGGAATAGCAAATAACTGCATAATACTTTTCTGCAAACCCGGGCGGACAATGCTACTACCAAAAAGCGGGCAACCACAAACAGGCGGTTTGACAGTATGGCGGAGTGATGAATCCCTGACAGGCCATGCCTGCGGCAGGTAAACGGGGCAGGTATATCCCCATCCGCTGCGGGATCGCTATTCGGCTTCAGTTACAGCCGGTGAGTAACACCGGGCTGTAGTTTTATCATCATCTTTTGTAACTTTATTTAGCAGCGGTTACGGGTCTGATGAGGCTGATGAGTATCAGACTCCGTCAGAGCGGACAAATCCCGGCTTATCCAGGAGCAGAAAGCGCAGGCCGTTAGCAGTACATTTACAAACCATATCAAATAAAAAACAGAAACATTGTGCGGACAATAATATTAACAATAGCAGTTGCCTTTTCCCTGACCAATAGTTTCGGACAGACGGGAAATGCCAAACTTAAGATCTCACATTTAACCGGGGATTTTTATATTTATACAACTTACAATACCTACCAGCAAAGCCAGGTACCTGCAAACGGGATGTATCTTGTTACTAACAATGGTGTTGTTATGTTTGACACACCGTGGGACACAACACAATTTCAACCATTACTTGACAGCATAAAAGTAAAGCACAACAAAACTGTGATAATGTGTTTTGCAACGCATTGGCATAGCGACAAAACTGCCGGACTGGAATATTACAGGCAACTGGGAATTAAAACCTATACTACAGCCCTTACAGATGAATTAAGTAAAAAGAATAATAAGAAAAGGGCGGAGTATTTAATGACAAATGATACGGTCTTTAATATCGGGCAATATTCTTTTGAAACGTATTACCCCGGGCAAGCACATACGGAGGATAATATTGTGATCTGGTTTGAAAAAGAAAAGATCCTCTACGGGGGTTGCTTAATAAAAGGTGCAGATGCTGAAAACTTGGGGTATTTAGACGATGGAAATGTAACAGAGTATGAAACTACCCTGAAAAAAGTTCAGAACAAATTCCGAAAACCAAAGTTTATTATCATAGCACATAGCGATTGGAAAAATATAAACTCATTGAAACATTCCTTAATGATGGCAAAAGAACTTAAGAAGAAAAATTCCCGCTAAGACGAACTGTATAATAAACAAACAAGTGAAACCCTGGCGTAAGCGGCTACTTTACAAACCACCCTCCAATCAAGAACAAGCAGCGACACCATTTTGACAAAGACCCTGATTAAAAAGCTAAATGTTTGGGTGCTGTTACCAGTATTTGGGACAGTTCTTTTTGTTTGCTTATACTTTGTTGCGACGCTTTATTACCCTGGTGGCTCACAGGTTGATAGTCATTCAAAGGGCTTTAGCTGGGCCAATAATTATTGGTGCAACTTGCTTAATGAAACTTCGATCAATGGGCAGCTTAATACTGCACGACCAGTAGCAATAGCAGCACTGTTTGTTCTCTGTTTGACACTTACCATCTTTTGGTACCTGTTTCCTAAGCATACCGGCTTAAAAGGAAGTGTGAAACTTGTTATTCAAATTTCAGGTACACTTGCAATGACAACAGCGATGTTTCTTTTTACAGACCTCCACGACACCATCGTGAACATTGCGAGCCTTTGCGGACTTGTTGCAACTGCCGGGACTTTTATAGGGGTTCATCAACTAAAGTGGACAAAACTTTTTTGGTTTGGTATTTTCAATTTGGCACTTGTTGCACTTAACAGCATATTATATTATGGTAATGGACTGAAATTATATTTGCCGGTAGTTCAAAAGATCACTTTTCTTTTTTTCCTGCTTTGGATTTGCTTAATAACAATAGATCTTTATCGCAGACAGAGTAATAACAACTTTGTATGACAGAGAACAAAAAAGCCGCTTGCATGGGGTGTTTGCTCCCGGATAAGCCATGCCTCTGGCAGGTAAACCGGGACGGATAATCCAGGTATAACATCAGCTATACTAACTTTACCCCGACGCTTCGGTAGGGACATGCTCAACAACTTGCCAGGCCCTGACGTCGTGTACAATTATATTGGACAACTCATCCTTCATTATAAATAAGATTTTATGAAAAAGTTACTTCAAGGATCAATTGTTTTAACGCTTTTCGCCATTTCTATTTTTTTATTTCAAATAAGCTGTAAACGGGAGGCTATTGCACAAAATACGCAATACACATTACCTGTTGCGACTAATTCAAGGCTGGGTGGCGTAATCGTTGGTCCTGGATTAAACATTGATAATTCCGGGATTCTTTCATGCTCCCGCAATGATGTTATTCTTTATATTAAGAAAGTGTCAGCCAGGTATGAGTGGTGGGTTTGTGACAGGGATGGAGGAAATCAAAGAATGGTAAATTTTCCGTCAACAATCACAGTGACAAATTTGGGAGTATCTCTGCTCTCTGACAAAAACACAGTTGTATTTTCCGGAACAGCATCAACAATACCATTAGGAATTTCCGATCTATATACTATGAATATTGATGGAAGTAATTTGCACAAAATAGTTGCCAACAGCGGTGTGGACCTGTCTATGCCAATAGCATACTGGTAAGAACTGCAACCAATATCAGGGTTTGCGTCCCGTAATTATCGGAACGGCTTGACAAACAAACATCAGCCAGGTGCAAACCTGCCCGGCGACCTGGCTCCGGTGAAGCTATGCGACGGCGAGAAGGAGATATATCATTCCCAGGGATGCCTTCGGCACAACTGCATTAACTTTACCCCGACGCTTCGGTGGGGACAGGCGCAGTCCCGCCAGCTCAGCGATCTTAAAATTGCTTCAAATGACCTAAATAGTAATATATGAAACAGCTTTTGACACTTCTGACTATTTGCCTGACATTTACTTCCGGCATTCTATTGGCTCAGGATCCAAGAGAAGCGGAGATAAGGCGATTGGAAAATTTTGAAAGAGAGTCTGTATTGAAAGGAGATTCAGCCGTATTGTTTGACAAAATATGGTCGCCGGATATGGTAGTAAATACACCGGCCAATATAGTTGGAACAGTAGAAGGAACAAAAGCGCACCTCAGATCGGGAAACCTGAACTATCTGTCTTTTGAAAGAAACATAGAGAAGATCACCTTCAATGATAATGTAGCAATTGTTATGGGCGGCGAAATAATCAAACCACAAGGACACCAGCTAAATGCAGGCAAGACGGTGACCAGGCGGTTTACAAATATTTGGCTGTATAAAAATAATTCCTGGAGCATCATAGCACGGCAGGCAACAATTATTAAGATAGAATAAAGTTTTTTAGTAAAACATTCAAATGCTGCAACTCATCGGTCTGCTTGCAATTTCCTGGTTACTGATCTGGCTTTTTGAAAAAAAGAACCTGTCTGTTTTGGGTTTGACACCAGGAAAAGATAGACTGAAATATTTCTCAATCCTTTTTGTTGTTTCTGCCCTGCTTTCTGCAACGGCTTTTCTTTTGAGAATGTACTTTGCAAAAGAACAATATACAGTAAGCCATTCCTTGTCTGCAAAATCAATCTTACTGGAAACCTGGTACCAGTTCAGGACCGTATTAACAGAAGAATTACTTTGTAGGGGCGCTTTGCTTTACATCCTGATTAAAAAGATCGGGCCGTCAAAAGCGATCCTTGTCTCCTCCATACTTTTTGCCGCATTGCATTGGTTAAATGCCGGTGTTTGGGGCGATCTTACACAAATGATAATAGTGTTCACTTTTACCTTTTTAATGGGACTGCTGCTGGCATTCTCTTATGCAAGAACATTCTCACTGCTTATTCCTTTTGCCATTCATTTCGGGTGGAATTTGACGCAAAATTATATTTTCCCCGGCAGTGCGACAGGTGAGCACATTTTCATACTAGCAACACCACCTCCGATTGTAACGATTTCCTATCTTGCTTTCTTTACAATGCTGTTGCTTCCAAAAATAGCAGTGCTAATAGCTGATTATTTAATTGTAAAACGACACAGACAGGTTGAAGCTCCATAACACTGAATCCCGGACGACCGGGACAGGTAGTCGCTTCCAGGCATCCTTACACTTCAAATGCAGATGACAGACAAATGATATTTCACAACGGAAACAGTCGTTACAGACCCGTCATCTTCTCAATATGTTCCGGGTACCGGGCCCCCAGCACCTTGATCTTAGACGCCGTATCCTCAATTTCAGTAAGTTCTTCAGCCGTAAGCACCATTGAAGCAGCCCCGTTATTGCGTACCGGCATTTTTGTATTCATGACCCTATTTTTAATCAGGGGATAAAGGTAGATAAGAGAAGGAGTTCTGAAATAGAATATTCTTATCCATTGCGTGAAATACCTGTAACCCAATAGAACCTCCTGGTGTCTCACCAACTGCCATTCAGTCATAGCTGCATTAACCAACAACCAATTATTAGTTTTATATTTAAATGCATACACCCGTCGTTTACCTCACCGGCACAATCATATAATATGAAAAAAAAGTTATTCCTTATCCTGGTCCTCATCAGCCAGTTTACTGTCAGCCAGGCACAAGCAGATACCGTCGTCTCCCTCATCAAGAACTCTTACATGATACCCATGCGGGATGGCGTAAAACTGTTTACCGTGGTACTGGCACCGGCCAATTATTCCAAACCGGTCCCGATACTGATAGAACGGACTCCTTATGGTTCCGACTTTCCATTGAAGGATGGTTCAGAAATAAAGGTGGAGCGGCTGCCTCATTATTACAGTGTAATGCTGAAAGAGGGATACATACTGGTGTTCCAGGATATGCGGGGAAAATTTAAAAGTGAAGGCACTTTTGAAATGAACCGGCCACTCTATCATCTTACTGATAAAAACCGGACAGATGAAAGTACCGATGCGTACGATGCAGTGGACTGGCTGATCAAAAACATTAAAAATAATAATGGCAGTGCGGGCATTCTGGGTATCTCTTATCCCGGCTACACGGCACTGGATGCCTGTGTGGACCCGCACCCGGCATTGAAAGCCAGCTCACCACAAGCTTCACCTGCTGATATGTTTCTCGGCGATGATTTCCATCACAACGGCGCTTTCCGGCTGAGCTATGGTTTTGAATACAGCTACCTGGTGGAGAATGATAAAGAATCAAACAGCGAATTTCCTTTTCCGCAGTATGATCTGTATGACTGGTACTTAAAACTTGGTCCGCTGAAAAATGTGAATGAGAAATACTATCATAACCGGCTTCCTTCCTGGAATAATTTTGTACAGCATCCCAACTATGACAGCTTCTGGAAAAACCAATCTGCACTGCTCAGCATTAGCACCACGCAGATACCCACGCTGCATGTAGGGGGTTATTACGACCAGGAAGATCAGAACGGGCCGCAAGTAATGTACAGCCAACTGGAAAAGAACGACAAGAACAACTACAACTATATTGCGCTGGGCCCCTGGAGCCACGGACAGTGGGCAGGCCCCAAGGCAGACAGCCTGGGCAAAATAAGTTTTGGTGGTACCACGGCCGCCTGGTTTCATGCATTACAAAAGCAATGGTTTGATCATTGGCTGAAAGGGAAAAGTGATGGTGGCTTTGCAGAAGCCAATAGCTTTCAAACGGGTGCGAACCAGTGGAAGTCGTATACCGCCTGGCCACCCAAAGAAGCGACATGGAAAAAATTGTATGCTACAGCCGCACAAACCATCAGCTTTACCAAACCGGTAGGCACAAAAGGTTCGGTAAGTTATATAAGCGATCCTGCCAGGCCGGTGCCATACCGTTCGTTACCGATTGAAGCTACCTACGGGCATGGCAGCCGCTGGGCATCCTGGCAGGTGGAAGATCAGCGGTTTGTAAGTACAAGGCCGGATGTGATCAGTTTTACAGGCGACAGCTTAACAGAAGACCTTACCATTACCGGAAAGATAACAGCACATTTGTTTGCCAGTACTACGGCCGGCGATGCAGATTTTATTGTAAAGCTGATTGATGTGTACCCGGATATGGATAACAACAATCCTGCGATGAGCGGCTACCAGTTTCCGGTGGCGATGGAAGTGTTCCGGGCCCGGTTCAGAAAAAGTTTTGAGAAGCCACTGCCGATGGTGCCAAATAAACCTGAAGAGATCGTAATAGACCTGCACCAGGTGAACCATACTTTTTTAAAAGGGCATCGCATGATGATACAGGTGCAAAGCAGCTGGTTCCCGGTAATTGACCGCAACCCGCAGAAATTTATCTCCAATATTTTTGAAGCAAAAGAAACGGACTATATCAAAGCCACGCATACCATTTATTGTAATGGCCAGTATGCCACTTATATTGAATTGCCCGTGATGAAAGATTGATAATTGTAACAGGGCAACAATATTCGTAATTAATTATTCACCACCACACCGCCTGATACGGGCCCGTCAATCGTACATTGATTGGCTGTAATAAGAGAGGCGCCGTCTGAATCGTTTAAAGCCCAGGTAGCAGCAATGATCTTTGAATCATCTATGGTAACTGTAGCACCTATTGCTGTACTTACACCATAATTCTGCAAACCACCACTGGCCTGGATGGTGCACAGGTTTATCAATACGGTCAAAGTGGAGTTGCCAAATGAGGTGCCAAAAAGTTCAAGACCCACACAGGTGCTTTGATTATCACCGGAAAGATTCAATATGCTTTGACCCAGGATGATGTTGCCGGTATAAGAACCGGTGTTATTAGTAATGCCTCTTATATTATCTCCTGTGCTGCCGGCGCCGCTGTTGATAGTAACACCGCTGATATGAAAATTACCAGTGCCGCATATTTTAATGCCGGCCGGCCAGTTGCCCCAACCTGCACCGGGAGCATTGATGGTAAGTTCACTGATACCGCCACCGGATGCGGAGTTGACCACTCCGTTAAAAGGGCTGCTTTGCGGAGGTGCAGTGATAATCGTTACATCCTGCCCGGAACCGATCACATATACATAGTCTTTCATCACTACATTTTCATTGTAGGTTCCGCTGCCCACGGCCACCTGGTATTGCTCCTGCGGGCTGGCACCGGTAATGCTGTCGATAGCGGCCTGTATAGTGGTGAACTTGGCACCGCCCGGCCATACCTGTGCGGTATTGGGAGGGAGCGCCAAAGCGATGGCTTTTGTTTTAGTTACTAAAGAAACAGATTGATCGATGAATGTTTGCAGTGCTGCAGTTAAAGTGGACATAGTTAAGGTTTTTGGTTAAGGGGCAATAAAGGTAGAAGAAATTTGAAAATCAGTTGTGTTCGGGGAGATTTCAACACAGAGGCACTGTGCGAAAGAAGAACACTGAGTAAAAACCCTTAACGCCCTGTGTAACTCATTTTCTCCACTACTCTGTGTTGAAAAAACTTACTGAGACCATTCACTTACAGTATCTCCTGGCAAAGCTCTATCAGGATGCCATTAGTGGTTTTGGGATGAAGAAAGCACACCAGTTTGTTATCAGCACCTTTCTTAGGTTTTTCATTCAGCAGGGTAAAGCCTTCCTTCTTCAACCGTTCCATCTCTGCTTCAATGTCGGCCACTTCAAAAGCGATATGGTGCATACCTTCCCCCTTTTTTTCCACAAAACGGGCAATCACTCCATCGGGGTCAGTACTTTCCAGCAGTTCTATTTTGGTATCGCCCTGGCGGAAAAAAGCGGTGTTTACTTTCTCTGACACTACCTGCTCTGTTTTATAGCAGTTGGTATTCAGCAGTTTTTCAAATAAAGGCACCGAATGCGCCAGGTTTTTTACGGCAATGCCAATATGTTCAACTTTTTGCATAGTAAGGGTTTAAATCCGGTTTGCGATTTCGGTAAAATCGGCCACCAACCCGAAATTACCCCTTTCATTTAGAACCTTTTGGGCTAATTTTGTGTTCAATTGAAACGAACAACGACTAATTATTTTTATGCTGAATTTCCCCATTTATTTAGACCATAATGCCACTACGCCCTGCGATCCGAGGGTGGTGGAAGCGATGATACCGTACTTCACCAATAATTTCGGTAATGCAGCCAGTCGTAACCATCCTTTTGGCTGGCAAGCAGAGGAAGCAGTGGACTATGCACGGGAACAGGTGGCCAAACTGATCGGTGCCGATCCCAAAGAGATCATCTTTACTTCCGGCGCTACGGAAGGGGATAACCTTGCCATCAAAGGGGTGTATGAAATGTACGCCAGCAAAGGCAATCATATTATCACCTGCAATATTGAGCACAAAGCCGTGCTGGATACCTGCAAGCATATTGAAAAAGAAGGCGGCGAAGTAACCTACCTGAAAGTAAAAGATAACGGCCTGATAGATCTGGCAGAACTGGAAGCCGCTATCAAACCCACTACCATACTTATAGCCATCATGTATGCCAATAATGAAATTGGCACCATCATGCCGATGAAAGAGATCAGCGCCATTGCCAAAAAGCATGGGGTGCTGGTATTCTCTGATGCGGTACAGGCAGTTGGTAAAGTGCCGGTGGATGTAAATAAAGACGGTATCGATCTGATGGCCTTCACGGCACATAAAATGTACGGACCAAAAGGCGTTGGTGCTTTATATGTTCGCCGTAAGAACCCACGGGTAAAAGTAACGGCACAAATAGATGGTGGCGGCCACGAAAGAGGTATGCGCAGCGGTACCTTGAATGTGCCCGGTATCGTTGGTTTTGGAAAGGCCTGTGAGATATGCCTGAATGAAATGGCAGAAGAAACAGCCCGCATCAGCAAACTGCGGGACAAACTGCAAACAGAATTACTGAAAATAGAAGAAAGCTACCTGAATGGTGATAAAGAGCATAAACTGCCACATGTGACCAATATCTCTTTCAAATATGTGGAAGGAGAGGGATTGATGATGGGCTTTAATAAGAACATTGCAGTATCGTCAGGCTCAGCTTGTACTTCTGCCTCACTGGAGCCTTCTTATGTTTTAAAAGCATTAGGTCTCGGTGACGATCTGGCACACAGTTCGCTTCGTTTTGGATTGGGACGGTTTACCACAGAAGAACAAATTGATTATACCATCGAACAGGTAACGAATACGGTGAATAAGCTGAGAGAGATGAGTCCGCTCTGGGAAATGTTCAAAGAGGGAATAGATATGAATAGTATTGAGTGGGCGCACCATTAACGCAAATGTGAAAATGAAGGGATGTGAAAATTTGAAAATTTGCACCCCGGTTGTAGTAGTTCTTACAAAGACAGGGAGGTAGTGATTAATGAGGTTCATTTTCACATTTCCCACATTTACAAATTTTCAAATTGTATTATCATGGCATATTCAGAAAAAGTAATCGACCATTACCAGAATCCTAAGAACGTAGGAACACTGGATAAAAGCAAATCAAATGTAGGTACCGGACTGGTAGGTGCTCCTGAATGCGGCGACGTGATGCGGCTGCAGATAGAAGTGGATGAAACCACCGGCGTTATCAAAGATGCCAAGTTCAAAACCTTTGGTTGCGGTTCCGCCATTGCTTCTTCTTCCCTGGCTACAGAATGGTTAAAAGGCAAGTCTATAGATGAGGCCATTACCATCGACAATATGACCATTGTGGAAGAACTGAACCTTCCCCCGGTAAAAATTCACTGCTCGGTGCTGGCAGAAGATGCTATCAAAGCAGCCATCAACGATTACCGTAAAAAGAATGGATTGGAAGAAATTAAGTTTGACGAAAGTGTAGTGCATTAAGAAAGCTGCGAGCGGATAGCTATGAGCTGCGAGACCTCAATCGCAGGATTCCCTTGCTCGAAGCTCATAGCTCAAAGCCTGGAATTTATGAATGTAGCATTAGACAACGCAATCTATGTAAGCGATAAAGCAAAGGCCAAAGTGGCCCAATTGCTGGCCGATGCCGGTGTGGCGGATGATCCTTCCTATTTTCTGCGGGTAAGTGTGGTGGGCGGCGGCTGCTCCGGTCTTAGCTATAAGCTGGATTTTGATAATGAGACCAAACCCATGGACCAGTCGTTTGAAGACAATGGCGTGAAAGTGGTGACGGACCTCAAGAGCTTTTTATACCTGGTAAATACCACCCTCGATTTTTCAGACGGCTTAAATGGTAAAGGGTTTTACTTTAGCAACCCCAACGCCAGCCGCACCTGTGGCTGTGGCGAAAGTTTTGCGGTGTAGAACCCCTGTCTCCGCCGCGGCGGAGAACTTAGATCGTCAATTCATTCCTTGAAATAAAAGTCTTTATAGTAAATCTTCCACCTGGAAGATTTTTTATTACCCGTTCATCACAAGTTGGCAAACCAAATAAAGAGGTTTTGGATTTTATCAATCTAAAATCTGCAATCTAAAATCTAAAATTGTATTTTGCGCTAATGTGGTCCGTTTGTAAAAAAGAGCTCCGCCAGTTTTTCAGCAGTCTTACCGGCTATATCGCCATCATCGTATTCCTTTTGGTAAACGGACTGGTACTTTTTGTATTTGATGATAATATCTTCGACTATGGCTATGCCACATTAGACAAATTCTTTCAACTGGCGCCCTGGGTGATCTTATTGCTGATCCCTGCTATAACCATGCGCAGCTTTGCCGAAGAGTTTAAAACGGGAACCTATGAAATATTGCAGACCCGCCCGCTGAGCCGCTGGCAGATCATCGGCGGCAAGTATTTTGGCAGCCTGATCGTTGTCTTCATCGCATTACTGCCCACTATCATTTATATTTTTTCTATCCAACGCCTTTCTTCAAACGAAGGGATTGATATGGGCGCCACTATCGGTTCTTATATCGGCTTGTTTTTCCTGGCGGCAGTGTTTACCGCCATCAGCATTTGCTGCAGCAGTTTTACCAATAATGCAGTAGTGGCCTTTATCGTCAGTTTGATCGGTTGTGCCTTATTATATTATGGGTTCAGTGCTATCAGCCGCCTGCCGGCCTTGCGCAACGGCGCAGATTATTATGTGGAAATGACCGGAATTGATTTTCATTACCGCAGCATCAGCCGCGGACTGATCGATACCCGTGATGTGGTGTATTTTCTGTCGGTGATATTTCTTTTTTTAACGATAACGAACCGGAATTTATTAAAGCGGTAGCCTCATTCCCTATCCACGGGTTGAAGAGGGGAGAACAGAAATCAATAAAATGAATGTGATCAAAAAAATATTTGCTTCAAAATACTGGTGGCTGTTGCTGCTGGTGGTTTTATTTGGTATCAACTACCTGGCTGCTGTCATTCATGCCCGGTTCGATCTTACCAAAGAAAAAAGATATACGCTTAGCAAAGCCACCAAAGACCTGCTGAACCAACTGGATGAGGAAGTACAGATAGATGTTTTTTTGAAAGGAGAGTTTCCTTCCGGTTTCAGAAAACTGGCCAACAGCACCCGGGAGTTTTTGGGCTTGCTGAAAGACCGCAACAGTTCTAAAATTCAGTACCGGTTTATTTCACCACAGGATGAAATGCCCGACAGCAGGATGGCATATGGCGATTCTTTAGTAAACCTGGGCGCCGTGCCCATTAATCTTACGGTACAGAAAAAATCCGGGGAAAGCAGTAATATCATCTTCCCGGTGGCATTGCTTACTTATAAAGGCAAGCGATCACTGGTTAATTTATATCCCGGGGCAAGCGGAAGGATTTCGCAGGATGAGATAAACAGTGCAGAAGCATTGATGGAATACCAGTTTGTAAAATCACTGGATAGAATGGTCAAAGACAAACCACCGGCAATTGTGTATGCTACCGGTAACGGGGAACCTACAGACTACCGGGCAGCGGATATCGAGCAACTGCTTACCAAAGACTATCGCTTTGGCCCTTTTGATATTTCAAAACAGCCGATACCGTCCATGGCAGATGTGCTGATGATCGTAAAACCCACCCTTCCGTTTACAGAAGAGGAAAGATTGAAGATCGACCAGTTTGTAATGAATGGCGGAAAACTGTTGTGTTTTATTGATAACCTGATAGCCGAACAGGATAGTCTTGCTATTAAACCCGAAACCATAGCATATGACCGCAACCTGGGGCTGACAGAACTTTTCTTTAAATACGGGTTACGAATTAATACCGACCTGGTGATGGACCTGCAATGTGATGTAATTCCTATTGTAGTAGGAGGTACGATGGATAAACCACAAATGGAATTCCTGCACTGGAATTATTATCCCATACTGACTTCAGCCGGCAGTACGGCCAACCAGGGATTGGGGTATATAGCCGGCCGGTTTGTAAATTCAATTGATACCATTGCTGCAAAGGGTATAAAGAAAACCCCGCTGCTGGTTAGTTCGCCCAATTCAAGAATTATTGCCACCCCGGCGCTGATTAGTTTAAATGAAAATAAGGATGCACCGGAAGACGCAAAATTCAAACGTAATGCCATTCCCGTGGCTATGCTGCTGGAAGGGAAGTTTACTTCTGCCTATATGAACCGCATTGCCCAATCGCAATTGGATACACTGGAAGCAAAAGGAACACCATTTAGAGGACTGTCCGCTGAGAATAAGATGATAGTAGTGGCAGATGGCGACCTGGTGCTGAACGACATATTGCCGGAAACCGGTCCTATACCGATGGGCTGGAATAAATACACCTACAGGGAATACCAGCAGCAATCCGATTTCGGAAAACTTTTTTTACCGGTGGCCAACCGGGAGTTCCTGCTCAGTTGTATAGAACAGCTGGTAAACAATCCTGCCATCAGCGAAACCCGTAATAAAGACATTGTACTCCGGCTGCTGGACTCAAAAAAAGTAACAGCTCAGAAAAGCACCTGGCAATTCATCAACATTGCGCTGCCGGTATTGCTCATCATGCTTTTTGGCTGGCTGTACCAGCAAATACGGAAAAGAAAATATGCGGCATAGAAGTAAGTTGGCTAATACCCTGTTGCCGTAAGCCTGCAAGCGTATCTTTGCACATCATTATAAAAGTAGTTCATGACACCCGACCAGATCAGCTATCTTGTTTTTGGAATTGTACTGGTGCTTGCATTGGTCTTCGACCTGGGTTTACTTAGTAAGAAGGATCAGAAGATCACCATCCGGCAGGCATTGTACCAAACATTTTTCTGGGTGGCCCTGGCACTGGGCTTTTTTGTTTTTATGTGGGTAAGAAAGGGAGAACGCCTGGCATTGGAATACCTGAGCGGCTACCTGATGGAATGGAGCCTGAGCATTGATAACATATTTGTTTTCATCCTTATCTTCTCTGCTTTTTCGGTAAAAGAGAAATATTACGGCCGGGTATTGCTCATCGGTATTTTAATGGCGATAGTATTTCGGGTCATTTTTATCACGGTTGGGGTGGCATTGGTGGACAAATTTCACTGGATATTGTATGTGTTTGGTGTATTCCTGTTGTACACCGGCTATAAAATGTTTACCGCCTCTGATGATGAAGAGTTTGATCCGCACGACAGCAAGGTATACCGTTTCATGAAAAAGATAATACCTCTCGTACCACATGATGGCGACGGGCGGTACCGGTATTTACAAAACGGAAAGCCGGTATACACCACTTTATTTGTAGTGGTGATCATGCTGGCCGCTATTGACCTCGTTTTTGCACTGGATTCCATTCCGGCTGTAATGGGCATATCAAGAGATAAACTGGTGATCTATACCTCCAATATTTTTGCTGTGCTCGGTTTGCGGTCCTTGTTCTTTTTGCTGCGGGGCGCTGTCAGCAAATTTGATTATTTGCAGCAGGGCATTGCTATTGTGCTGGTGTTCATTGGTGCCAAGATGCTGGCAGAAAGCTGGATCAATCAATGGCTGGCTAAAGAAGTGCAGGTGTTTATTTCACTGGGTGTGATCATGGTTTGTATTTCCGGGTCTATCTTCTATTCCATCTTTATGCAAAAGAAAGGGGTACCGAAAGATGCGGAAGATGAAAGTGTATAATCTGTGCAGTAGTATTTATTAAATTGAACTATACCGTCAGCCATATTGCCCGTATCATTTCTGCCGACGCAGTTGTAATTACTGATGTTGCCATTGAACACCTGCTGCTCGACAGCCGCAAAGTATATAGGGCGGCTTCTTCTTTATTTTTTGCTATAAAAGGATTTCGTAAAGACGGGCATCAGTTCATCCCGGAGTTATATAAAAAAGGTGTCAGGAATTTTGTTGTTTCAGCATCCATTGATAATGTAAACTTCCCGGAAGCGAATTTTTTACTGGTGAATGATACACTGGAAGCGTTGCAGCAACTGGCCGCACATCACCGGCAGCAATTTGCTATTCCTGTGATCGGTATTACCGGCAGTAATGGAAAGACCATTGTAAAAGAATGGCTGTACCAGCTGTTGCATGAGGATTTTAATATTGTACGAAGCCCTAAGAGTTATAACTCACAAATAGGTGTGCCGCTGAGTGTGTGGCAAATGAATGAACACCATACACTGGCCATATTTGAAGCCGGTATCTCCGAACAGGGAGAAATGTTGCGCCTGGAAAAGATCATCCGGCCCACGATCGGCGTACTTACCAATATCGGCGCCGCACACAGCGAAGGGTTTGTAGATGATGACCATAAGTTCAGGGAAAAGATCACTCTCTTTAAGAACAGCCCTGTGCTGATCGGAAAGGATGTTGATCTTGTGCACCGTCACGGGGTGAGAGAAGCGCTGGAAATGTTCAATGAATCGCTGCAGCTGCTATCATGGGGAGAAGGAGAAAGTGAAAATCAATTTGTACTAAGATCTGTTGAAAAGAAGGAGAGCCGTACCACTTTTGTTATAGGGTCACAAGCTATTGAGATCCCCTTTACTGATGATGCCTCTATAGAAAATGCCATTACCTGTTATTGTGTGCTGCGGGAGTTGAATATAGCTCCGGATGTTATCGCTCAAAGAATGCAACGGCTGCAACCGGTGAATATGCGACTGGAATTGAAGAAAGGCATTAATCATTGCACTATTATTAATGATAGCTACAGTACCGACCTCAGTTCGCTGGAGATCGCATTAAATTTCCTTGACCAGCAAAGTGGGGGCGGGGGCAGAACCGTGATACTTTCCGATTTTTTGCAAAGCGCCTTGCCCGATGAACAATTATATAAAATGGTACTCGAAAGCCTGTCAAAACACCAGGTAAAAAGGCTGGTAGGTATTGGCGAACGTATCTCAACTGCTATCGGCAGGCTTTTGCAGGAAGAGACCTATGAGTTGAATGTTGAATTGTTTCCTTCTACTGCTGCCTTTTTACAGCAGTTCAGGTCTTCCCAGTTTAAGGATGAAACTATATTGATAAAGGGTGCCCGGGTGTTTGCGTTTGAACAGATAGTTCCGTTGCTGGAACAGAAAGTGCACCAGACCATCCTGGAGATAAATTTGAATGCCATTGTCCACAACCTGGAAGAATACCAGCAATTGCTGAAACCATCTACCAAAGTGATGGCGATGGTAAAAGCTTTTGCCTATGGCAGTGGTGGTGCAGAGATCGCCGGGATATTACAATATCATAAAGTGGATTACCTGGGCGTGGCTTATGCAGATGAAGGAGTGGAGTTGCGAAAGGCGGGTATCAGCTTACCTGTGATGGTAATGAACCCGGAAGTAAATGCTTTTGAAACTATCGTGGAATACAACCTGGAGCCGGAACTATATTCTTTTGAATTGCTGCAAACCTTTGATTCCTATTTAAGAAATGAAGGATTACAACAGTATCCTGTACATATTGAAATTGAGACCGGCATGAACCGGCTGGGCTTTGGTGTAACCGGCATTGATAAACTGGCACAGGCGCTGAACGCAACCTCTTCTTTTAAAGTACAAAGTGTATTTTCTCATTTGGCTGCCAGCGAGGAAGCGGCACAGGATGCCTTTACGGTGCAACAGTTTGAACAATTTGAAAAAGCAGCGTTGCAGTTAGAACAACTGCTGGGATATTCGTTTATCCGTCATATTGCTAATTCGGCTGCGGTGATACGTCATCCGCAACTGCAACTGGATATGGTCCGGCTGGGCATAGGTTTGTATGGAGTGGATAGTGCTGCCTCAAATAAGCTGGACCTGCAAACGGTTACTACCTTAAAGTCAACAATAGCGCAGGTAAAGCAGTTAAA
>CAYUCU010000041.1:0-22417 GCA_964443345.1 uncultured Chitinophaga sp. | reverse complement strand
GAGTTACCATAATATAATGACCCTAACGTCCGACAGCCTGCCCCGCCCATGCGGGGTCCCGGTCTGACGTTTCCTAAAACCAACTATTTCCGCCGAAAAGCTATCTTTGCTGTCCCAATCATTAAAAACGCATAAATATGAAAAAAATAGTGCTCACACTGGCCATTGCAGGTTTTGGATTTATTGCTAATGCCCAACCACCAGCCGGAGATGCCAAACCCGGAGAATGGTATGGCGAAAAAGTAAGTACCGAAGGAGCTGTCAACATTAACGATGCCGTTGCAAAAGTGGAAAACGGCGAAGAACTGGAAAATGTAAAGATCAAAGCCAAGATCGTGGAGGTTTGTCCCAAGAAAGGTTGCTGGCTGAAATTGGAACTGGCTGATGGTAAGACTGCCATGGTAAAGATGAAGGACTATGGTTTCTTTCTTCCGTTGGCTGCCAAAGGAAAAATGGTAGTGATAGAAGGAGATGTAAAATTAAAAACAACTTCAGTTGCCGAACTGAAGCATTATGCAGAAGATGCTAAAAAATCAAAAGAAGAAATTGATGCGATCACCCAACCTGAAAAAGAAGTAAAGGTGATGGCAAAAGGAATTGTGATCGTAGAATAATAAGTATAAACGTAATATGAAAAGGCTGTTCAGTAATGAACAGCCTTTTTTGTTTGTCATAAGTTGGTCTCTTTCCGTTTTGCGTAAACCGTTTTTCTGTTTCCGTAAACAAGGCGGTCATATATCTCTTCTCTTTGCGTCATAAAATAATCAACATGCTTAAGAGAATAGTGATAGTGGCGGGAATGATTGGTTTCATCCATTCAATGAATGCACAGGACAATAAGAAAATTTTTCATGATGACTCTGTAAAACCCATTCATAAATATTTACCCGACATAACGGTGGTGGGCCGCAACAGCCACAGCGATTACCAGCAATTACCGGAAGTGGTGGGTACTTCCATTTATGCAGGAAAGAAAAATGCACTGATCGTACTGGATAATGTACAGGGTAATGTGGTTACCAATACCATGAGGCAGGTAATGGCAAAGATCCCTGGTGTTCACATCTGGGAAAGTGATCCCAGCGGGATACAAATTGGCATTGCCGCAAGAGGATTAAGCCCCAACCGCAGCTGGGAATTCAATATCCGCCAGAATGGATATGATATTGCTGCCGATCCGTACGGTTATCCTGAAGCGTATTATAATCCGCAGCTGCAGGCAGTACAACGAATTGAAGTGGTAAGGGGACAAGGTTCTTTACAGTATGGCCCGCAGTTTGGCGGACTGGTAAATTATATCCTGCGGAATGGAAGTGAAATAAGTAAGAAAATAGAATTTGAAACACAACAAACTTTCGGCAGCAATGCATTATTCAACAGTTATAATGCCATTGGTGGCAAAACAAAGAAATGGCATTACTACTCCTTCTTCGATCACCGCAATGGTAACGGATGGAGAAATAACAGCCGCTACTATACGAATGCCGGTTATGGTACTGTCACTTATTATTTTACACCCAAACTTTCATTAACGGCAGAGGTGATGCATTCACATATCCGCAGCCAGCAGGCCGGAGGGTTGACCGATTCATTGCTGAAAGCAGACCCGAAGCAAAGTTTCCGCAGCCGCAACTGGTTTGATATCACCTGGACCACGCCGGCGCTGATACTTAATTACACATTGAGTGAAAAAGCAAGATGGAACACAAAACTGTTTGCAACGATCGGAAACCGTAATAGTGTTGGCTTCCTGCAATCCATCACGTTAAAAGACAGTATCAATTCAAGTACCGGCACCTATAATAACCGGGTGGTGAATTTGGACCAGTACCGTAACTATGGAATGGAAAGCCGCATCATCACCGATTATACATTGGGTAACATGAGTAATACCCTCTCTGGTGGTATCCGGCTGTACACGGGTACCACCTGGCGCAGGGCCGACGGTAAAGGAACAACCGGAACAGAATATGATGTGGCGGTAATTGGAAACTATCCAAGAGATGTGAGATTCAGATCAAACAATGCAGCCGTGTTTGTGGAGAATATCTTCCGCATCACCAATAAGATATTACTGGTGCCCGGTATCCGCTACGAATGGCTGGAAGGGTCCGCTTCCGGCAGAAGTGGTTATACTACCGGTGGGGCTGAAATCATATTGCAGAACATCAGCCGCAGCCGCAGTTTTTTACTGGCAGGCATCGGGTCAGAATACCATGTAACAAGGACCACCGAGTTCTATGCTAATTTTTCACAGGCTTACCGTCCCATTCAGTTCGCCAATTTACAGGCACCACCCACAACAGATGTGGTGGATAACGACCTGAAAGATTCCAAAGGATATAATATTGACCTGGGCTATCGGGGCAAAATAAAAGACTACCTGCAGTTTGACCTCAGCGGATTTTATTTGCAGTATAATAACCGTATCGGCACTATTACTGTTGCCGGCACACCCTCTTACCGGCTGATCACCAACGTGGGCAACAGTACCAGCAAAGGGCTGGAGCTATATGCAGAGTTCAACGTATTCCGGGCGTTTTCAAAAAAGAAGCAGGCGGATATCATCCTCTTTGGTTCTTACGGATATACAGATGCCGTTTATTCCAGCGATCATAAAGATGCGGCCACCAAAGGAAAGCGGTTGGAGAATGCACCGAAAAACATCTTTCGGGGCGGATTGACAGCAGGGTACAAAAAGGTGATCATCACCACTCAGCTAAGTTATACAGGAGAATCATTTAGTGATGCTAACAATACCGTACAGCCTGTCACTAACGGCAACAATGGTTTGATCCCATCCTATACCGTGGTTGATCTGACAGCTTCGGTAAAACTGTTGAAGAACCTGAACATAAAAGCAGGCGTAAATAATCTTACTGACAGGATCTATTTCACCCGCCGTGCAGGAGGTTATCCCGGTCCCGGTGCATTACCGGCAGATGGAAGGACTTTCTTTGTCAGCATCGGCGCCAAATTATAAGCACAGCTCCTTTTATTTTATTGAGTAACTACTGTTCCTGCAGGAACAGTAGTTACCGTTTTACAGGTATGGCTGCCTGTTTTATACCAATTCATTTTTTTTAGTTGAGATGAACAAGACCTGTGTATGATTATTGTCAGGAAATGGTATGATGTAAATGTTGCAGAGGTCACTGCTTTGTCAAACAATGAATATGACATTCTTCCTGACAATTACATGATAAAAAAAAAAAAATGCGAATCAATCTTTGCCTCCGAAATCAAAATTATGAGAAAGAATTACTTTTTTTTAATCACTGCTTTTATCAGCAGTTCAGTAGTGGCACAAAAAGTTTATATCCGCCCGCCGGAAGATACCACCAAAGCAAAAGAATTAGTGGAAGTGGTGATTACCGGTCAGTATAAACCCCAATCAGCAAAGAACTCCGTGTACCAGGTGCGTACCATTTCTAAGGAAAGGATACAGAAGCAGGCGGCTACCAGCTTACAGGATGTACTGAAGAACGAATTGAATGTCCGATTTTCACAAGACCTTGCTACCGGCGGATCAGATATCAGTATGCTGGGCCTGAAAGGTCAGAATGTGAAAATATTGATAGATGGCCTGCCAATGATTGGTCGCCAGGGTACTTCCAATGAAATTGATATCAACCAGGTTGATATCAATTCAATTGAACGGATTGAAGTGGTGGAAGGCCCCATGTCTGTAGTTTATGGTGCAGATGCACTGGCCGGTGTTATTAATATTATCACTAAAAAAAGCAGTACCGCTAAGTTTTCGATAAATGCCAGGCTGCATGAAGAAACCATCGGCAATGAATATGGGATCAAACAAGGGATACATAATCAATATGCCGGCTTTACCGTCCGCCATAAAAACTGGGAAACAGGCGGCTCCTTTGGACGCAATCTTTTTAGCGGCTGGAAAGACACTGCCATCGGTCGTGAGCTGGTATGGCATAAAAAGGATCAGTTGCTTGCCAATGGGTTCATTGGTTACACCAAAGGAAAATTCAGTATTCGCTATCGCATTGATGGATTGGATGAAATAGTAACTAACCCCGGCAATTATCAACCCTATGCCGATGCTAATTCCGGTGATACACTGGCTTACGACCAGGAATATCTTTCTCAGCGGATAATGCAGCAGTTGCAGGCTTCTTATTTTGCCAGCAGCAAATTGAATTTCCAGGCGCAGGCTTCTTATAGTAAGTACAGCCGCCAGGTTTTTTCCACTACTGTTAATAAAGCAAATGGTGCTGTTCGCCTTGACCCCGGTACCGGCAGGCAGGCACAAGTAGATTTTACGGGATTCACTTTTCGTGGTACCACTTCTTATAAATTATCAGACCTTGTTTCTTTTCAGCCCGGGGTGGATATTAATTTAGAAAGTGGTGAAGGCGAAAGGCTGAACACTGGTAATAATACAGTGAATGATTATGCTTTCTTTATTACTTCAGAGATCACTCCTTCTAAAAAGATCAATATCCGGCCGGGACTGCGGTTCATTAAAAATTCTGTGTACGATGCACCGCCGGTCATTCCATCTGTTAATGCCAAATTGGTACTCACTAAAAATATTGACCTGCGGTTGTCCTATGCAAGAGGTTTCCGTTCTCCTTCGCTGAGAGAATTGTATTTCAATTTCTTTGATGCCAATCACCAGATTGTGGGCAACCCGGATCTGAAGGCGGAAACATCCAACAGCGTTACCGGTTCTGTTTGCTGGAAACCTGTAAGTAACCAATCCAAAACTTCATTTGCAGCAACCATCAGCGGTTTTTATAATGATGTAAAGAACCTGATCGATTTTGCACCATCAGTCAGCGATCCGAATGTTTATATCTATTTGAATATTGCTGAGTACAAGACCCGCGGGGTAAACCTGACCGGAAGCCTGCGCAATAAGAACTGGAATGCGGCAGCCGGAACATCTTTCACCGGTTATTACAATGATTACTCAGCAGCAGACAAAACCTTACCGGAATTTCAATGGTCTGCAGAAGCCAATGCCAGCCTGGGCTATAGTTTTTCAAAGATCGGGCTGGATATGAACCTGTTTTACAAATTCACCGGTAAGAAACTCAGTTATGTATTGAGCGGAACAGAGGTGCTGCCTTCCCGGTTGAAAGGCTATCACCTGGCTGATCTTACCATTAATAAAAAGTTGTGCAACTACTTTACACTAAATACGGGTGTTCGCAATTTGTTTGATGTGGACAGGGTAAGCAGTACCGTAGTGGTAAGTGGTGTGCATACTTCCAACGGCGTGCGGAATATCGGATGCGGCCGTTCTTATTTTACCGGGCTGGCGTTTAATTGGGAGAGGAAGTGAGTCCATGGTCAATAGTCAATAGTCGATAGTAGGGGACCTTCTTTAAATAATAACTATAAAAACTGATTGAAATGTTTACAATAAATTTTAAAAGAACCGGGCTTGCTTTATTTGCCGGTATGTTCTTATTCAGCGGCTGCCGTAAGCGGGATGCAATGGAAGCTGACAACCTCGTGAATTTTGAAACCACTGCACAAGGGATCAACGCTTCTGAAACAAGCATTACCGTCAAGCTGTCAATAACAAGACCTGCTACAGGTGATATACCCGTTACACTCAGCCTGACAGAGCAGGGTGTGCAGTATGCGGCGGATTATACAACGGTACCCGCAACAGTTGCAGGAAAAATGGAACTGGTTATTCCATCCGGGAGTAAAGAAACCAGCTTTACACTCACCAAAACAAATGGGGTATTGTTCGATGGCGATGAAAAATTGCTGTTTGATATTTACCGTTCCGGCGCCCCGCTTTATATTGGCATACGGAAACAACTGAAACTGGATTTTGCTGAACTGATTGCCGCTTCCCCCGGTTTTACAATTAATGGCGGCGGCGTTTTATACCCCAACAAAGTATTTATCGATCTGAGTGCTAACAGGGAAGCCGTAGTGAACCGCAGCAACTGGGACCTGGGCTTTTATACCGGTGCGGATGATTACCGGGTGATATTGAATTCTTCTTCAGCAATGATGGTCAAACAGATCAGTAAGAATGACCTGGCAACAGTAACTGCTGCTGATACGGTGGGTTTCAGTGCAGAAGTTGCTTTCAACCAGTTTGCACCAACAACTATTTCATTGCCTTATATAGATTATCCCAATGGTGATCTTACCCGTACAGCTATTGCTGCTGTAAGTACTGCTGCAACGGATAACAAAGTGTATATCGTAAACCGTGGCTTTGCAGCAGGAAGTCCTGCCCCGGCAAGAGGCTGGAAAAAGATCCGCATCATTCGTAATGCTTCCGGTGGTTACACTTTACAACATGCAGATATTGCTGCCGCCACATTTACATCTATTGATATTGCAAAAGACGATGCGTACTTCTTTAAATATATTTCCTTTGAAAACGGTGCAGTAGCAGTAGAGCCTCAAAAAAAGAAATGGGACCTTGCGTGGACCTATTTTTCCAATGTCACCAATTTTGGCAGTGGCGAAGTGCCTTACCTCTTCCAGGATGTTATTTTGCTGAACCGAAATGTGCAGGTGGCAAAAGTAATGACCGCCACAAAAATCTTTGCTGATTTTGCAGAAGCAGATATTGCAGCACAAACGTTTTTAACCACTCAAAATGCAATAGCATCTGATTGGCGCAGTGGCGGTGGCCCCACTTCGGCCCCGGCAGTAAGGACCGACCGGTATTATATCATTAAAGACGGGGATAACAATTATTATAAGCTCCGCTTTACAGCGCTAACACAAAACGGTGAAAGAGGATACCCGGCCTTTGAAGCAGTTTGGCTGAAGAAGGGGTGATACGGTACAAGTTGGAAAGACGGGAAGTCAGGAAGTTGGGAAGTCCGAAAGACTATTTCCTATAGCGGGGGGTGTCTTTCTGTCTTCCTGTCTTTCGGACTTCCCGTCTTCCCGACTCTTCCTCTTATTTCGTTTTGCGTAAACTGCATTCCTCTATCCGTAAGTCTTCTTATTGTCATATCCGTTTCTTTGCTGCAAATAAGAACCAATGAAAAGACTAATGGGTATTGCAGCTGTGATAATGACTATATCCGCAACCGCACAAGCGCCGCAGGATAAAAAGATCATCGACAAACTTTGCGGTTGTTTTGAAGTGGATTTTAAATACGCAGAAACATTTTCTCCCAACCCTGATTATAAATATCACGAAAGGGAAGAAACTGGCGGCACCGCCGAGCTGGCCTTGCCAATAGAAGTAAGCGACAAAAAAATTGTGATCCAGCATTTGCTGGTGGTAGGGCAATCCACCGTAGTAAAACACTGGCGGGAAGAATGGACCTGGGAAAATCCGGTGATCTGGAAATATAAAGGAGACCGCACCTGGGTAAAAGAAACCGTACCTGCCGAAGTGGTAAAAGGTAAATGGACACAAACTGTTTGGGAAGTGGCCGATGAGCCACGGTACCAGGGCTTCAGCCAGTTTGTAAGCCTGGATGGAAAGATCATCTGGCAGAATACTACGGATGCGCCATTGCCCAGAAGAGAATACTCCGTTCGCAATGATTATAATATTTTAAAAAGGACCAACCGGCTGAACATCACCGACAGTGGCTACCTGCATGAGCAGGACAACCAGAAAATAATCCGTAGTAATGGAACAGATAAGTTGCTGGTAGAAGAAAAAGGATACAACAGCTATAAACGGATTCCCGAAAAGGAATGTGCTGCCGCAAAAGAGTATTGGGAAAAAAATGCCGGCTACTGGGGCCGGGTGCGCACCATTTGGGCAGAGTATATCAGCACCCACGACAGCGTTACGCTAAAGAATAAGATAGAGGATAAGTTCCTGCATGAATATCTCATCAACCTCGGCAAAGACTACCTGGCCCAAAAAGTAAGCGAGGCAGAGATTGAACAAAAGATAAAAGCGGAAATCAGTCGTTTTATTGCGAAACCGTAATTAGTCGGAAAGTCAGGAAGACGGGAAGTCGGGAAGTCAGAAAGATATCCCCTGCTATAGTAAATAGTCTTTCGGACTTACTGACTTTCCGTCTTCCCGACTTCCCGTCTTCCTGACTTTCGAACTTTCCGCCTTCCCGTCTTTATCTTAACTTCGCCACCATTTTAGAATAGCTACAGTGTGCTAAGTAGCTGCAAGCGAAGTAGTATGAGTGCTAAATACAGAGAATTTACCGGTTTGAACCTGCCTGCCTTTGAGGCGGAAATACTCACCCAATGGACTGAAAAACAGGCTTTTGAAAAAAGTGTGTCCCTCCGGGAAGGCGCTACTCCTTTTGTTTTTTATGAAGGCCCGCCCAGCGCCAATGGCCTGCCCGGCATCCACCACGTTATTTCCCGGACACTCAAGGATATGGTGTGCCGCTACAAGACGATGAAAGGCTTCCAGGTAAAACGCAAAGGAGGCTGGGATACCCATGGCCTCCCCATCGAATTGGGAGTGGAAAAGGAACTCGGCATTACCAAAGAAGATATTGGCATAAAGATCTCTGTTGAAGAGTACAATAAGAAATGCAGGGAAGCGGTATTGCGCTATAAAGACCTGTGGGACGACATCACCCGCAAGATGGGCTATTGGGTGGACCTGAACGACCCGTACATCACTTTCAAAAATGAATACATTGAAACACTCTGGTGGATACTGAGTGAACTCTATAAAAAAGAATTGCTGTATGAAAGTGTAAGCATACAGCCTTATTCACCGGCAGCAGGAACAGGATTGAGTTCGCATGAACTGAACCAGCCGGGAACCTATAAGGATGTGAAGGATACGAGTGCGGTGGCGATGTTCCGGGCAATTAAAAATGAAAAATTAATAATTAATAATTCAGAGGCCGACGAGGTCTTCTTCCTTGCCTGGACCACCACCCCATGGACACTGCCAAGCAATCTTGGGTTGACAGTAGGGCCGAACATTGATTATGTATTGGTAAAAACGGTTAACCCATATCTGCATAATGTAGTGTATGTGGTATTGGCAAAAGCATTGCTTGGTAAATATTTTAAAGCAGAGCTGGAGAATACTGACTTTGCTGAGTATAAAAATGATGGCAAGAATCTTCCCTACACTATCCTTTCTGCATTCAAAGGAAGTGAGCTGGAAGGTGCAGAATATGAACAACTGCTTCCTTATGAAGCTAATTCACCCAAAGTAATTGAAGAGCTTACACCCGGTGCAAAACCATTCAGAGTATTGGTCGACAACTTTGTTACCACAGAAGATGGTACCGGTATCGTTCATACCGCACCAGCCTTTGGTGCAGATGACTATAAAGTTGGAAAGAAATACAACATCGGTATCTTAACGATGGTGGACAAGCAGGGAAAGTTTGTAGAAGGGCTCGGCGAGTTCAGCAACCGTTATGTAAAAAATTATAAAGACGAGAAAGACTATGTGGATGTGAACGTGGACATCAGCGTTAAATTGAAAAAGGAGAACCGGGCTTTTAAAGTAGAAAAATACGAACACAACTACCCGCATTGCTGGCGTACCGATAAACCCATTCTTTACTATCCATTAGATGCCTGGTTCATTAAGACCACTGCCGTAAAAGAAAGAATGGTGGAATTGAACAAGACCATCAACTGGAAACCCAAATCCACCGGCGAAGGCCGTTTTGGCAACTGGCTGGAGAATATGGTGGACTGGAACCTCAGCCGCAGCCGCTTCTGGGGAACACCCTTACCTATCTGGAAAACAGAAGATGGAGAAGAAGAGATTTGTATTGGTTCTATTGAAGAGCTGACCACCAATGCAAAAAAAGCCGACGAAGTGTTGGGTACTGCTAATAGCTCAAAGCTGACAGCTAATAGCCTTGATCTCCACAAGCCCTACGTTGACGATATCATATTAATAAGCAAATCGGGCAAGCCGATGAAGCGGGTGCCTGATCTCATTGACGTGTGGTTCGACTCCGGCGCTATGCCTTATGCGCAGTGGCATTTCCCTTTTGAGAATAAAGAAATATTTGAGAAAAGTTTTCCGGCCGATTATATCGCCGAAGGGGTGGACCAGACAAGAGGCTGGTTTTATACCCTGCATGCCATCGCCGTAATGTTGTTTGACTCTGTAGCCTACAAAACCTGTGTATCAAACGGGCTGGTGCTTGATAAGAATGGCAATAAAATGAGTAAGCGCCTGGGCAATGTGGTTGATCCTTTTAAGACCATTGAGACATTTGGCGCCGATGCCACCCGATGGTATCTGGTTACCAATGCTTCGCCATGGGATAATATGAAGTTTGACCTCGATGGCATCAAGGAAGTACAACGAAAGTTCTTTGGCACCTTATATAATACCTACCAGTTCTTTGCCCTCTACTCGAATGTGGACGGATTTGCCTTTAAAGAGGAATATATTCCGCTACAGGAAAGGCCGGAGATCGATCGCTGGATACTTTCTTCACTCAACACAGTGGTGAAAAAAGCCAATGAGTACATGGATGATTACGAACCCACACAAGCGGGCCGTGTGATAGAGGATTTTGTAGATGAGCACCTGAGCAACTGGTATGTACGCCTCTGCCGCCGCCGCTTCTGGAAAGGCGAGTACGAGCAGGATAAGATCTGTGCCTATCAAACATTATATGAATGCCTGGAAACGATCACAAGACTGATCGCACCGATATCTCCCTTCTTCAGCGATGTTATTTTCCAAAACCTGAATGCAGTAACAGGAAGATTCACTAATAAAGACGGTACGAAAGTAGAGTCAGTGCATCATATCAGTTACCCTGATATTGATGCGACTCAGACCCCTCCGCCAGCTGGCGGAGGCAGGGGGGCTATCGATCTGCCTCTCGAAGAACGAATGCAACTGGCGCAGGATGTTTCTTCTTTAGTATTATCGCTTCGCAAAAAAGTGAACATCAAAGTTCGCCAACCTCTGCAGAAAGTACTGGTACCGGTACTTACGGCCTCCATGAAGGAGCAATTGCAGAAGGTAGAAGATCTGATAAAAGCGGAGGTGAATGTAAAACAGATAGAATACCTGGACCCGGACAATACATTCATCAGTAAAAAGATCAAACCCAATTTTATAGCATTAGGTAAAAAGCTGGGCCCGAAGATGAAAGCGGTTTCGGCAGCTTTGGCACAGTTTACGCAGGAGGACATCATTCTGTTGGAAAAAGAAGGACAATATAATTTGTCAGTTGATGGCGAACCTGTAATATTACAGCTTGCAGAAGTTGATATCAGCAGTGAAGATATTCCGGGGTGGACAGTCGCCAATAAAGGCAGCCTGACGGTGGCGCTTGATGTGACGGTGACCCCCGAACTGGAGTCTGAAGGCAATGCCCGGGAATTTGTGAACCGGGTACAGAAGATCCGCAAAGACAGTGGGTTTGAGCTGACCGACCGGATAGATGTGAAAGTATCAGCCATCGACGGATTAAAAGAGTCGTTGGCACAGTATAAAGACTATATTTGCGCCGAAATTCTTGCGGATACGCTGGAATTTGAGCCTGCTTTACAGGCCAGCTCTGCCCCTGGAGTTACCGGGATAGAGATTAACGATGTTTCGCTAAATGTGATTGTTTTAAAAAAAGGGTAAACTTATGGCTAATAAGAAAAAACCGGCTCCCAAGAAGGCCGCCAAACCCGCCCCAAAAGCTGCAGCTAAAAAACCTGTGGCAAAGAAAACTGTGAAAAAATCTGCACCTAAACACGCCCCTAAAAAAGTGGCCAAGCCTGCTCCAAAAAAGCCGGTTGCTAAACCTGCCTCTAAAGCAGCTAAGCCAGCTCCAAAAGCAGTAGCTAAACCAGTAGCAAAACCTGCCCATCCGGCAAGACCCGCTGCAAAAGTGGCTGCCAAACCGGTAGCCAAAACTGAAGCCCCTGTTCAAAAAGCGGAACCTGTAAAAACAGGAAAGCCCGGACATATTGACCCGAAATCCCTAGTCTCTATCAAGCCTAAAGTGCAACCCGTGATCAAGAAAGAACCGCCTAAGCCTTCAAAAGTGTCCATACCAAAAACGACGACCAAAAGCTCTGTGAAATATGAACCTGAATTCACCAAGTCTGTGCTGGATGCCTCTGCTGTAAATTATGCAGCCAATGGCCCCACTATGAGATATTCAGATAACGATCTGCAGGAGTTCCGGGAGATCATTCAGAAAAAACTGGATGCGGCTAAAAAAGAATTGAATTACCTCCAGGGGTTAATAACCCGCAAAGAAGAAGGTGGTGATATGGATGAAGGCCGCTATATGACAATGGAAGATGGCAGTGTAAGCATGGAAAGAGAGCAACTGAGCCAGATGGCCAGTCGCCAGATCACTTTCATTGATCACCTGGAAAAAGCCATGATGCGTATTGAGAACAAGACCTATGGCATTTGCCGGGTTACCGGCAAGCTGATCGATAAAGCAAGACTGAGAGCGGTGCCCCACGCCACACTCAGCATTGAAGCCAAGCAGATGATGAATAAGTAAAGTAGTAATAGATAATAAATTCGTTTAAGAAAAAACCCCGTTCAGCTGAACGGGGTTTTTATATTGTTAGTTAATGCTGATCACTTCTTTGCTCTCAGAAAAACCTGGAAGCCCACACCCACGATCAGCCCATGATTGGTGAATTTGGTGGTAGGCTCATTATCTGAAGTAAAATCGATGTCGCCATCAAGGTCCAGGTCGGTAATAGTAGTGGTTTTAAAGGTGTTTTTATTATACGAATAATTATACCCGATATAGAAGTCGAGCCCGGTACGTTCTCCCACCATTTTAGTTAAACCTAATTCTACTATGGCATTGGCAAAAAAACCTCCGGACGATTTGCCATCATAACTGACCTTATAATCCGGCGAAGCATCATAGTATTTGAAACCGTCTGTTTTGGAGGAATTGATGCCGGCATTGAACCCAAACTGGGCAAATGGTCTGAAAGAACTGGCAGCGCCAAAATAATTACGGATAAAGCCGCCGGCCCCGATATTGAAACTGGAGGACTTATCTTCCTGGAAAGTGGTGCCCAGGTCCTCATAGCGTACTTTCTGGCTGCCGGGGTTAATATTAATAGAGCCGCCGATCACTGTTTTATCGGTAATGAACCAGCCAAAACTGGGTTCGATCCTCAGTCCAAAACTGGTGGTTTTACTGGAATAGCCTCTCACCTGGGGAAAGCTGACATCAGCCCCGCCGGAATTCATAAACAAACTTCCTACAGATGTTCCGGCCATTTTATCTCCTTTGGTAAATTGAGCGTTCGAAACAAGAGCTGACAGCAGCAATAAACAAGTACCAAAGCCATTTTTAATAAGCATATGATCGTATTAGATAAGCAGCAAATATAGCCTTTCAGGAAAAATCACCGGGAGCTGTTTTTTTTGGAAAAACTCAGGTGGGAATCCCTTTTTTTCCCTTACTTTTATTTTCTCTTGGTAATGAGGAATTTTCCCTTTACTTTTAAAACCGAAACTAATCTAAACAGCCAAATTAAAAACGCTATGAGAAAGCTCAGACTTCTATCCCTTTTAGCATTTGCAACCGTATTTATAGCCCTTAGCTGTACAAAGGAAGGCCCTGAAGGTCCTGTTGGTGCCACTGGTGCACAAGGTCCTACTGGCGCTACCGGTCCTACTGGTCCAACTGGTCCTATTGGCCCTACTGGTCCTGCGGGTCCTACCGGCCCTACTGGTCCTCAGGGTCCTGCAGGTACAGCCAACGTAATTTATTCAGCATGGATCACCAGCCCATATGCATCAAGAGATACTACTATTGATGGTACTTGCCACAGAGTTCGTCACCTGGACGCACCGTCATTATCACCCAATATTTTAAACCAGGGTGTGATGATCACTTATATGAGGATTGGAAGTATTGGACCTTACCTGCTTCCCTATACTTCTGACGCCGGTGGTGCTACTAACCAGATCGAAGCGATTTATGCTGTTCAAAAAATACTGATAACCCGTAAAACATTTGGAAGCTGCCGTTTCTCTGCTGCCGATCCCGGAACAGCTCCGGTTTTGGTCAACCTTCCACAAAGTCTTGAGTATCGCTACATCCTTATCCCCGGTGTTGTTTCCGGTGGAAGAAGTGCTACCATTGGCGGAACAAACTATACCGCAGAGCAGCTTAAAGCAATGCCTTACGACAAAATTTGTCAGCTGCTTAAGATCAGACCATAAGTTTTTTCATAAAATAATAGCAGCCGTCCCGCCTCAGGCAGGGCGGCTTTTTTTTATTCTCCCCACTACCGCATCGCCTGATCATAGCTGCTGAATAAATAATAGTAACACCACGGCCTCCTGTATTATATCTTAGAGATATTGGTTTATTTTGTAGTTCACTTTTAATATAACTTGTGCAGCCAAAACTTCACCAATGAAAAATTTGTTCTCCATCGTCATCCTGTTAGTTGTTTCCATTACAGTTGCCGCCCAACCCCGTATCATTTCCGGTCCTATGCTGGGCCCGGTAGAATTAAGGGATGCCAAAGTATGGGTGGAGGTATCGCAGGAGGTAAAAACAGCCGCCATCCAGTACAATAAGAAAGGGAATGTAAAAAGCAACACCATAGCGTACAAAGGAGAGCTGGGCAATGAATTCAACCCGATAAAATTTACCATCGGTGGGCTGGATTTTAATACCACCTACCAATACAAGATCATACTAAATGGAAAAGCTGCCGGCAGTGGTGGCGAGTTCACCACCAAAGATCTTTGGCAATGGAGGAAGCAAGTGCCCGATTTTAGTTTCTTAACGGGTTCCTGTTCTTATTTTAATCAGCCGGTGTACGACAGGCCCGGCACTCCATACGGAAAAGACTCTTCCATTTTTGAACCAATGGCTAAAGAACAGGCTGCCTTTATGCTTTGGCTTGGTGATGCCTGGTACACCCGGGAAGTGGATTATTACAGCGAATGGGGACTTTGGTACAGGGCCAGTCACGACAGGGCCATTCCAATATTGCAGAATTTCCTCAAGGCCATGCCGCAATTTGCCATTTGGGATGATCACGACTATGGCCCCAATGATATTGGTAAGAACTACATTCTGAAAGAAACCAGCCGCAAGGTCTTTGATTCTTATTTCTGCAATCCCTCATCCGGGGAGAACGGGCAGGGCACTTATACAATGACCAGTTTCGGTGATGCCGATATCTTTATGACCGACGACCGCTGGTGGCGCAGCGCCGACCGAATGAAAGACTCTGTTGATGGAAAACCTAACCCCGAAAAAAGAATGCTGGGCAAACAGCAAATGGAATGGTTGAAGAACTCGTTGCTGTACAGTACGGCCACTTTCAAGATCATTACAGTTGGGAGCCAGGTGCTCAACCCGGTCTCCCCGTTTGATACCTGGTGGGATTTTCCCGCCGAGTATGATGAGTTGATGAACTTTTTAAAAGAGTATAAAATAAACGGGGTGGTATTTCTTACCGGCGACAGGCATCACTCTGAAATAATAAAAGTGGACCGCCCGGGCACCTATTCTCTTTTTGATATTACGGTGTCGCCACTTACATCCGGTACACATAGTTTTGGCGGCGCTGAAAAAAACAATCCCTTCAGGGTAGTAGGTATTGATGAAAAACAGAACTATGCCCGCTTTTCATTTAGTGGAAAAAGAAATGAACGGAAACTTACCGTTACATTCCTCGGAAAGAAAGGTGAGCAATTGGCCGAATGGAGCATCAGCGAAAAAGAATTAAAAACACCATAAACGAACGACACATGAAAAAGAATGCTGCTGTACTTCTGCTGTTCCTGGCAGCCCTGGTATCCTGCAAACAAAAAAAGCAGGTTGCTGAAAACAAAACAACTCCTGCTGCAGACACAGCTACTGCAACAGCGGTGCCCGACAAAGCGACCGATTCCGCAGCGATCCGGAAAACGATCGTTGATTTTTATAACTGGTACGACAAGAACTACATGCTGCTGAACAATTATCATTTATATTCCAGTATAAAGAAAAAGTATGCACCGCCGTATAAGATCAACTGGGATGAAGTGGAACGGTACCACCAGTTTCTGCGGCTCAATATCCCGCAGTTAGGAGAGGCTTTTATAATGAACCAGAAACGTTTTTTTAAAGAATGTGATTCTGCCTTCAAAGAGGATACAGAAGGTGATATCCCTTACGGGTTTGATTATGACTGGTACACCAACAGCCAGGAAGAACCATCGTACCTGTTGAGGCAGGTAAATAAATCAAAACCCTGGGGACTAAGCTGGTCGGGTGAATATGTAACGGTGGATGTAAAAGGTAATTATGATAATATCGGCAAAAAGGAGGACGAAACATTGGTAACCCTTACGATGAAAAAAGAAGGGGAGGAGTGGAAGATCGCTAAAATAGGAAGAGACAATTAACAGGAAGAGTTATGCTTATTTATTTTGGATATGAAAAAGGACAGGTGATACAGGCGTTGCGGTATCATTTTATCAGCCGGCCGGAGATACGCCTTATGATCATACTGGTGAATGTGTTTGCATTGATATCTGTAACGTTGTATGCACTGGGCAAAATAACGGCCACCGCTTTTTTCTTAGGTTCCTTTTTATGGGTGACGCTGATGATCAGTTTTATGTTTTTGCTGCCCGGTATTGTGTACCGGAGGGCGGTTACATTCAAACATTCCTTTAGCCTGGATTTTAATGACACCAGTTTTACACTGGGGCATGAAGGCGGCAGTTCCAAAACATGGCCCTGGGAAGCGGTAAAGAGTTATCTCGAAAGCCCTCATTTCTTTCATTTGTATTTTGACAGCCGTTCTTTTTTCCTGGTGCCTAAAAGCGGGTGCAAAGATCCCGATGAAGTGCATGAACTAAGGCAGCTGATAAAGAGTAAGGTGAAGAAAGGGTGAGATTAGATGATAGTGGATAGATGATGGATGATAGTGGATAGATGGTAACGGATAGATGATGGTTAGCACTACAGTACAGGTATACACCAAAGGATTGAAAAGTGTTTTTGTTGGGAAAAGATAGAAGAGAATAACCATTCAAACCGATTGATGACTTTTCGATCTAAAGAAACTATCATCTATCCGTTATCACCTATCATCTAAACGTTATCATCTATCATCTAACCGTTATCATCTAAATCAACTTTTTTTCCATCACAAAATGCGGGATCGTTACTTCGGTAAATTCATCACTGGCCACCCGGTAGCCCATTTTTTCATAAAAGCCGATGGCGTTTTTGCGGGCATGCATGGATAATATTTTATAGCCTCGGTCTCTTGCAATATTTTCTGCAAAGCTCATCAGTGCACGGCCGATACCTTTTCCCTGCAGATTATTTAGTACAGCCATTTGACGAAGGCGGACGGTTTCAGGATTTTCTTCTACCAGCATACAGCAGCCGAGAATATCTTCATCTTCAAAAGCGCCGATAAGCATATTTTCTTTTTCCCCTTCCAGTTCCTGCGGAGTAAAGCCCAGACCCAGCGGTTTGCGGAGAATATCATCCCGCAGTTTTACCATTTGGCGGTATTCAAAGCTGCCATGATCGAGGATCTTCAATGCCATAACCAGTTAATTGGTGAGAGTGAACATCAAATTACAAATAACTTGCAAAACAGCCAACCGTTTCGTTTGTTATTTTTAGAGTGTAAACAAGCGATGTGAGGCCCTGAAGGGTTCATTTTCAGGGATTTGCTCTAATTCGGGAAAAAACAGCCTTTTGAACGCTTATTAATTCAAAAAGTATATTTTTGCACCCAATAAACAAAACTTTACGAACATGTCAGACATTGCATCAAGAGTAAAAAAGATCATCGTTGACAAACTGGGTGTTGACGAAGCAGAAGTAACAAGCGAAGCTTCCTTTACCAACGACCTGGGTGCCGATTCATTAGATACGGTAGAACTGATCATGGAATTCGAAAAAGAATTCAACATCTCCATCCCGGATGAGCAGGCTGAAACCATTACTACGGTGGGGCAGGCTGTTACTTACCTGGAAGAACATGCCAAATAAGTATATCCAGCATGGCTGGGAATAAAGGAATCCGCCTTCTGACTGCAGGGACAGAGAAGGCGGATTTTACTTCTCACCAGAATCGTTGCAAAAACGGAGTTTGTATCTTTACATTAACTGATTTATCTTAAAGTTGTATGGAACTAAAACGGGTTGTCGTTACGGGTATGGGTGCCCTTACGCCATTAGGCAATAGCATTTCAGATTACTGGAATGGATTGATCAATGGGGTGTCTGGTGCTGCTCCTATCACGTTGTTTGATGCATCTAAATTCCGCACCCGTTTTGCCTGTGAAATAAAAGGCTTTGAACCCACACAATTCTTAGATAAAAAAGAAGCCCGTAAGATCGACCGCTTTACCCAACTGGCCCTGGTGGTAAGCGACCAGGCCATGACGGATGCCGGACTGAACAAAGACAATATCAACCCCGACAGGGTGGGTGTGGTGTTTGCCAGTGGTATCGGCGGTCTGATCACTTTTCAGCACGAAGTAACCGATTTTGCCAGGGGCGATGGCACACCCCGATTTAACCCGTTCTTTATTCCTAAAATGATATTGGACATTGCTGCCGGACAGATCAGCATGCGGCACAACCTGCGCGGGCCCAACTTTGCCGTGGTAAGCGCCTGTGCCAGCAGTACCAATGCCATTATGGATGCCTTCAACCTGATCCGGTTGGGCAAATCGGATATCATACTTACCGGTGGCAGTGAAGCAGTGATCAGCGAAGCAGGTGTGGGAGGTTTTAATGCTATGAAAGCAATGAGCGAACGCAATGATGATCCCACCACGGCCAGCCGCCCGTATGATAAAGACAGGGATGGTTTTGTAATGGGTGAAGCTGCCGGTATGTTAGTACTGGAAGAACTGGAGCATGCGAAAGCCAGGGGCGCTAAAATTTATTGTGAGATCGGCGGTTGTGGCGCTACGGCAGATGCACATCATATCACCGCACCACATCCTGAAGGACTGGGCGCTATGAATGTGATGCTGGTGGCACTGGATGATGCCGGTATGAAAGCGGAAGAGATCGACTACATCAATACACATGGCACCAGCACTCCTATTGGTGATGGTGCTGAAGTGAAAGCGATAACCAAAGTATTTGGCGAACATGCCTATAACCTGAACATCAGCGCCACCAAATCCATGACCGGCCATTGCCTGGGCGCTGCCGGTGTAATAGAAGCGATAGCTGCCATACAGGCAGTGGTGCATCATATCATTCCCCCTACTATCAACCACTTTACCGATGATCCGGAACTGGACCCGCGGCTGAACTTTACGTTCAATAAAGCACAGCACCGCACGGTGAATGCCGCACTGAGCAACACGTTTGGCTTTGGCGGACATAATGCCTGTGTGATCGTGAAGAAGTTTCAGGGGTAGGGATATTTAGCGTTTAAGGTTTAAAGTTTAATGTTCTGACTATGGTGTTTTCATCATAGCTGCGAAATTTTCTGCTGTAAGACAACTTTAAACCTTCAACCTTCAACTTTAAACCCTAAACCGTCAACCTTAAACCTCCAACTTTCAAACTTTTATTGTAGCTTAAAGCCGTGGATTTCTTCAAAAATTTTTTTGCAAAAGAATCGGGTTCTTCTTTTAAAAAAGAACTGCGGAACCTGCTGGGTTTTAAACCGGGCAATACATTCTTGTATAAAACGGCGCTAACGCATCGTTCG
The DNA here is from genome assembly GCA_964443345.1 of uncultured Chitinophaga sp. Lineage (GTDB taxonomy): Bacteria > Bacteroidota > Bacteroidia > Chitinophagales > Chitinophagaceae > JJ008. The sequence goes on along the minus strand of CAYUCU010000041.1, from coordinate 2,833 downwards.
GTGCGGGAGGCAGCAGATGAAAATAATGAGCGGCTGGAATACCTGGGTGATGCGGTGCTGAGCGCCATGATAGCCGACTATCTTTTTAAACGCTACCCGTATAAGGAAGAAGGATTTTTGACGGAGATGCGCAGCAAAATGGTGAACCGGCAGCAACTGAATGAAATAGCCATCCGCATGGGGCTGAAGAAGATTACCCTCTACAATAAAATGGACGGATCGCTGAAGGTGAGCCAGATATTTGGCAATACCCTGGAAGCATTGGTAGGCGCTATTTACCTGGACCATGGATATAAGAAGGCGAGCAAATGGGTGCTGGATTATATCATATTGCCCCATATGTTCATGGACGACCTGGAGATACTGGAGATCAACCACAAGAACAAACTATATGGCTGGGCCAATAAGAACGGGCGGGTGCTGGAATTTGAAACACTGAATGAAAAGCTGGAGAACGGCAGGCGCCTGTTTACCGTAGCAGCAGTAATAGATGGGAAGAACATTGCCGAAGGCCGTGCCTTTAATAAAAAAGATGCTTCACAAATAGCGGCGCAGGCAGCCGTGGAAAAGCTGGGCATTGTAAATGCCGACTCCATCGGCGAGGAAACGCCTGACTGATGAGGAATACAGTGTAACCGCTGAGGCGCTGAGGCGCAGAGGAATACAGTCTGTCCGAAGGATAAAGAGATGTATCGAAAGACAAAAGCATTCATTTGAAATTCCGGCGTAGCCTGTGCTTTCAGTATAAATTGTATTTTTTCTCCCCGCCGCTGCGGTAATTTGTATTTCTCCTCAGTCTTATATTATTCCTCTGCGCCTCCCCGCCTCTGCGGTTTTTTTATTTTGTATTCTCTGTGATCAGGCAGTTCTGCGGTTATCTCTCCAAAAGGAAGTAATTTCATTTTCTAAAAAAGATACTATGCGTTATCTCCTGCTGTCTGTGGTACTGTTAACTGTGCTGGCCTCCTGCAATAAACCGGTAAAGGGCCGCAACGGGGTGACGTACAAGAATGCGGTGCAATACAATGATTATATCGTAGGCCGCCAGGCCATACTGATGAAGAAGGTGCTGGAATTTGGCAGGGCGGCAGACGTGAACCTGGACAGTGCCGAGCAGATGCTGGATAAATTTACCGATGAAACGGATAAGATGATCGTGGAGCTAAAAGGCATGCCCCCTTATAAAAATGACTCTGCGCTGCGGGATGCGGCAGTGCGCACTTTTACCTTTTACAAAAAAGTATTCAGTACGGATTATAAAGAATTGCTGCAGGTGCGCAACAAGCCGGGCATAGATGTGGCTACAGCAGAGCAGGAGGTGAATGCCATAACAGTGCGGCTGAGCAAAGAAGAGGAAGGCTATATCAACGGTCTTCATAAAGCCCAGCGAGCCTTTGCCGATAAGAACCACATGAAGCTGACCGAAAACAAGATGGATAAAGAGTTTGAAAAGGAATTTAAAGAATAGTTGAGAGAGGAGTCGATAGTCGAAAGTCAAGAGTCGATAGTCAGGAGTCGGTAGTCGAGAGTTGATAGTACACTTTTTTAAAAAATACCTTAAAAGTGGTATGGGCAGTATTTTCTTTTTTACTAATTTGCCTCTGCAAGCAAGAAGATCATCTGCACTTGTTCTGCAATAATTTCCCCATCAAGAACATGAAATAGTGTGACGTAGAGTTGAAATTATATGAAACTCCATAATAAAAGAAATCCCGCATTTTGCGGGATTTGTCTTTTTGTAACGGACATTCTTGTTTGTTTATAAATGATTCAATTCCATGTTCTCGACTCTTGACTTGCCAAGGACAATATCAATTATCAATTCAGGAATACGATGATATGCTTTGTGAGCAAAGCTTAACTGGTAGGTACCGGCAACTGGTGTATCAATGCTGTACTTTCCTTTAAGGTCTGTTGTAGCCGTAAAGGGCTTTTCATTGATAACCGCAGTAACGATAACACCTGCCAATGGTTTTTTGCTCTCTGCATCTGTAACAACACCTTTCAATTGGGTCTTTGAACTTTTTGGGTCCACTATAACCCTGTTGTAGGTGTAGGTCCTGTAAAAATCCGGATGATTCTTTTTGAATTTTACTGCGATCTTATCCAGGGAATTTTTCAGGAGCGAATCGATCTCCTTTATCTGCTCCGCAATCACGGTTTTGTAATTGCGGCGGTTGGTGATGGCTGTTCTGGGCCCGGTGGTAGTAGCCTGATAATTATCAAAGGTAGCGTCCATTGAATCGATCAGGGCTTGATCCACACCGTAATCCGCCAAAGCTGCCAGGTTATCCCAGGCTGCTTTGCGAATGTTGGCACAGACCTTTGTGACCTCATCATCCTTCAACCGTAATAAATCACTGGTTGAAAAATTCACCGCTTCTTTCAGCGTGTTGTTTTTTGCATTAAATGCAAACGCATAGACCAGCGATGCCACATCTGCAAACTGGGTAACCAGTAACTGCTTTGCCTGCTTTTTATCCATAGCTATACCTTTTATTGCCTGGGCCTCCAGCTCGAATGAGGTAACCAAAGCTGATTTTTTGACCCTGAAGGTGTTAAAAGTAGCCTGGAAGGCAGGTGATGTTGCCACGATGGCGTTCATTTCTGTGCAATAGTCTTCAACCGTATTATACGAATTGAGCTTTGCTTCTTGTTTTACTTTCATTTTTGATGCTTTAAGTTTTTAAAAATGTGAATGATCCGTTACAATCTTTCACTAAAAACTCAAAGCCGGATCTGGCTGCCCCGGATGGGGGATGCGAGTGTGTCCCGATTAAAGGTTGGATACGCATAGCCTTTAGTGTTCTGGTTAAGAAATAAGCTATGATGG
>CAYUCU010000040.1:0-22765 GCA_964443345.1 uncultured Chitinophaga sp. | reverse complement strand
CAATATCAAGTCCTGGAAATGGGATTTTGGCGACCTTACCACACTTGCTGATACATCACATCTTCAAACTCCCCTGTGGACCTTTGCCGGGCCCGGGCCGAAAACCGCACAACTTATTGTAACTAATAGTAAGGGATGTAATGGTACGGCAACAGTTGATTTTGTTGTACTGGATAAACCTCCACTGTCCGTTGGTTTTCCAGACACCCTTATTTGTATCCCCGATGCGGTAACACTTAATGCGGTTGGAACAGGCTCATTCACCTGGACACCACTTACCAATATTGTAAATGCCAATACTTCCAGCCCGACCGTGAACCCGGTTACAGATACCTGGTATTATGTGGACCTCGACGATAATGGTTGTAAAAACAAAGACTCTGTTCATGTACGGGTAGTATCCGGCGTTTCACTTACCGGCATGCCTGATACCACCATTTGCCTGACAGACAATGTGCAGTTAACGGCAAATACCAATGGTCTTACTTTTTTATGGACGGCCACCTCCGGTACTCTTAGTAATCCCAATATATTGAACCCGGTTGGCACACCAACGGCTGCTTCCACCACGTATTTATTGCGTGCCTCTATCGGAAGTTGTTTTTCTTTTGACCAGGTAGTGGTGAACACCGTTCCTTACCCGGTAGCAGATGCAGGGCCACCGCAGGTGATCTGTTATAATACATCAGCGCAGCTAAACGCTTCACATGATGGAAACGCTTTTTCCTGGACGCCTACTAATTATTTAAGCGATCCGAAGATTTTGAACCCAATTGCCACTCCGCCAAGGACCACTTCTTATGTACTCACTGTTTTTGATAATGCCGGCTGTCCCAAACCAGGCCGTGATACAATAGTAGTAACCGTGCAGCCTAAAGTGCTTGCTTATGCAGGAAGAGATACTACTGTAGTGGTAGGTCAGCCGTTATTATTTAATGGATCAGGCGGCGTTAGCTATTTGTGGAGCCCGGCTGCCAATCTTAATAACCCCAACATCCGCAACCCGGTCGGTGTGTATTATGATATTGATACGATAAGATACAAACTGGTGGTAAGAGATGCAGCCGGTTGCCCGGATTCTGCCTTCGTTACGGTCAATGTCTTTAAGACCATCCCCTATATTTTTGTTCCAACAGCCTTTACACCTAATAACGATGGACTGAATGATGTGGTCCGCCCGATAGCTGTGGGTATACGACAGATCAACTACTTCAGCATTTATAACCGGTGGGGCCAATTGGTATTTACCACCACTGCCAACAAACATGGCTGGGATGGGACCGTGGCCGGCCGCTTGCAAAACAATGGTGTATTTGTCTGGATGGTGTCTGCCGTTGATTACCAGGGGAAGGCCGTCTTCCTGAAAGGAACAGTAGCACTGATCCGCTGATAAGTTAAAAAGTTGATTGGTTTAATAGGATAAACTTGTAAACTTGTGAACTTTTAAACTAATCACTTTCTCCCATGCCTAAAATCGTTTTCATCACCGGTGCTACTGCAGGATTTGGGAAAGCCTGTGCGTCTATATTTGCTGCCCATGGTTATGACCTTATTCTCAATGGCCGCAGAACAGACCGCCTGCAACAACTTGCGGATGAGCTGGAACAAAAATATAATGTGGCCGTGCTGCAGCTTCCTTTTGATGTACGCATGGAAAAAGAGGTGTTTGATTCCATCAGGCAAATGCCCGAAGAATGGAAAGCTATTGATGTACTGGTAAATAATGCAGGGCTGGCATTAGGCAGGGATTATTTTGAAGAGGCCGATCTTACTGACTGGAACACCATGATCGATACGAATGTAAAAGGCTTTCTGTACGTGGCAAAAGCCGTGTCACAATTAATGGCAGTAAGAAAGCAAGGCCATATCATCAATATGGGTTCTGTTGCAGGTAAAGAAGTGTATGAAAAAGGAAATGTGTATTGCGCCAGCAAATATGCAGTGGATGCTATCAACCAGGGCATGCGGATTGACCTGTTGCGGCATAATATCAAAGTAACGGCCATTAATCCCGGTGCTGCTGAAACAGAATTTTCGGTGGTCCGTTTTAAAGGCGATGAGGCCACTGCCAAATCCATTTATAATGGTTTGAAGCCGCTTACGGCTGAAGATGTGGCCGAAGTGATCTATTATTGCACCACTTTACCTGCCCATGTTTGCATCAACGACCTGACGATCACCTGCCTGCAACAGGCTAATGCCATCTATTTTAACCGGCAAACTACAAGTTGACCGGCATCAAGAAAAAAAAACAGGGATACCTGATTTTTCCTATCTTGGTGATCCTGTAAACCTTATCCTCTCTCCGTGGCCTGATTGTTGCCGTAATAACACTACGAAAATATACCTGAAACTAAAGTTTCTGGTTATAAAATTTAGACGGGCATTGACTAAGAACTATATTTAGGCTGTTCTTCCAATCCCACTAAAAACCGTTATGAAAAAGACCATCACTTCCATTGCAGCACTGTTGCTGTTTACCTTCGCTTCCCGTTCACAGGACGTAATACGTCTTCAATCCTGCAATAATGATATGATGAGCAGGCAGGCAGACAGCCTGAAAAAGGTATATGGCAATGATGGTTATGTGCTGTTGAAAGAAGCTTCTATCAGTATGGAAAGTGAATTTGAAATGCCGGTAATTGTTCCATTAACTGAAGGCAGCTGGTACCAGTTTGTTTTTATCGGGGATTATTCTTCCAAGCTGTATGAAGTGCGGATGTATGACTGGCAGGAAAGACAGGTTATCTTCCGTCAGAAAAGATGGGGCGAAATAGATGGGAATGTGATCGTGTATTCTTATGTTCCCCGGTTTTCTGAATTTCATATGATGAAACCCGTTCAGGTAAACAAGCAAAAGAAAAAGAACCTGTGTGGTTATGTCATGCTGTTTAAAAGAACCGCATCCGACACCGGCTCTGTTATCCGCAATCCTTAAACTTCTTAGTTTTTTAGTTAATAGATAATGCGAAACCTTTTCAGGCTTCGCATTCTTGTTTAACGGGTATCTTGTTGCTGGTTATCTTGACCGTTGGGTACCATATCCTTTTCGTGCATTACTTCCACCCTGGTTATTCTGAGAGTGAAAATTTCTTCGCTGCCCGAAGGATGATTGTTGTCCTCCTGTTCTTCTTTGTGAGTGCTGTTGCACTGCAGGTGCGGGTACTGTCACCATGGCATTCATCAGGAACGGGTGTTCTGCAATTACCGGGATCGTTTTACCGATCAGCTTTTGTATATCCTTTAATTCTGTTCTTTCATCAGCACTGCAAAAAGAAACGGCAATGCCTGTATTCCCCGCTCGCCCCGTACGGCCAATACGGTGTACATAGGTTTCGGGAACATTAGGCAATTCAAAATTGATGACATGGGTCAGTTCATCAATATCAATACCCCTTGCAGCAATATCTGTTGCCACCAATACCCGGAGAGTACCGTTCTTAAAATCAGTAAGTGCTGCCTGCCTGGCATTCTGTGATTTGTTGCCATGAATAGCAGCGGCCCGGATATTAAAGCGTTGTAAGATCTTCACCACTTTATCAGCACCATGCTTGGTACGGGTAAAGACGAGTGCTGTAACAATAGATGAGTCTTTTAATAAATGAAGCAACAGTTCCGGCTTTTCCTGTTTGCCAACAAAATAAAGGCTTTGCTCTATCTTATCTACAGTAGATGATGGAGGCGTTACTTCCACTTTTGCCGGATTCGTTAATAATACATTGGCCAGCTTTTGAATTTCCGGTGGCATGGTGGCCGAAAAAAACAACGTTTGCCTTTTAGGTGGCAGTTTGGCAATAATCTTTTTAACATCATGGATAAAGCCCATATCGAGCATACGGTCTGCTTCATCCAGTACAAATATTTGCAGCTTGTCGAGACGGATATAGCCCTGGCTCATCAGGTCGAGCAAGCGACCGGGTGTGGCAACTAATACATCCACGCCTCTTTTCAAGGCATTGGTTTGGTGCAGTTGCGATACACCACCAAATATTACTGTGTGACGGATACCGGTATGTTTGCCATAGGCTGCAAAGCTTTCATCTATTTGTATAGCCAATTCCCGGGTAGGAGTTAATATCAATACTTTGATACCTGGTGCCATTGGTTTTTGTTCATGCAGCAACTGCAGGATAGGGATGGCGAAAGCGGCAGTTTTGCCGGTGCCTGTTTGGGCACAGCCCAGCAGGTCTTTTCGTTGCAGCACCAGGGGGATAGCCTGTTGCTGAATGGGTGTGGGAATGGTGTATCCTTCGGCGGCTACGGCCCTGAGGATAGGTTCAATAATTTCTAATTTTCTAAAAGCCATAAAGGTTTTTATGTTTAAATCGCTCCGATAGCTATCGGAGCGGATGGAGCTGGCTAAGATGTTGTAGGTTCTGAATCAGCGAAAGTAATTTCTAAGTACCACCGGCTTACAACTTGCCGTGTCAGTTACGTGGAGTAGGGTGCGAAGATAGGGTTTTAATTTTTAATACGGTAAAAACAGTATTTAGCCAGCTGCATTGCTACTATCATCGCCTGTTGCAGCCTGTCCCGCCTTTCTTATGCGGGATCGCACTCTTCATCGTTCTGCCTGCCTGCCGGCAAAGGCAGGTTCGCTATTGAGCATTTTGCGAAAGGCCTATTTGTTAGCCGATGTTCTCTATCTTTCTATGTGGTTCAAATTTATTTTAAACCGAAATACTCCCTGTTTAGCCGACTGCATTGCTACTATCATTCCCGAAAGCATTCGGGATTGCGTCGCATTTATCCACCGAAGCGGTAGCGTAGGGGGCTCTTCATCGTTCTGCCTGCCTGCCGGCAAAGGCAGGTTCGCTATTGAGCATTTGCGAAGTGTCTTTGCTTTTGGGAGATTGCTTCGCCCACCTGCGGTGGATTTATATGACAACCTTCCTTCGGGAGATTGCTTCGCCCACCTGCGGTGGATTTATATGACACCTTCCTTCGGGAGATTGCTTCGCCCACCTGCGGTGGGCTCGCAAAAACCCCCCGGTGGAAACCGGGGGGAACAACTAAAAAACACTAGCTAAAATGCTCAGTGGCTTCATTGGAACGAAAACTCTTCATCTTGCCCCCGGAAAGTGAGAGCAAAAGAATATCATTTAGTCAGGCTTCTTACCTTCTAAGAATGTGTTGATCGTACTTATTTGTGTTTGATTGTTTTGGTCAGTCTTGACCTCATAGCTGCTGTAGAAATCTTCTACCTGTGTATTACTGTTATACAATTCCATATTGCGGCGGATATATGCCGGCACAGTTTCAAACTCATTATTGGGGTCAGCAGCGTTAACATTGAAAGATAAGTTTCTCAACTTATGCAGTCGTTCGGCCGCCCTACGTTTTTGTTCTTCGGTTTCGTCCTGCATCGCAGAATCCTCAACCTCGGGAAACAAAGGTGTCTGAGCCTGGTGGGCTAACGGCATATCCGCCGCAGGAATGTCATCCCGTTCGATTATTTGCATTTGCAACTCCAGGAGTTCGTCCTGTTCGTTGCTGGCAAGGATGGAAGGGACCGGTTTCTCGGCAGAAGTAATTGAGGCATCGGCCTCTGGTTTAGATTCTGCGTAGATATTGGACGGTCTGGCCAGATAACCTCCCGATGCTGCAGGCACCGGGGTTGTACTACTAGTACTATCTTTCATGCTGCCAATCAGCGCAGCATCGGTTTGTTTTATTCCCGGAGTTACGGATGGTTGTTGCTGCACCGAATTTATACTATCAGTTTTTCCTACCGTTAACATTTTGTCAACAGTAGTTGTACCACTACTTTTTACCGTAGTATTACTAAGTAATTTTTCCTCTTTTTGTATTTCAGCCATTGGCCTCGGTGCCGGTTCTGGTGGCAACGGTTCCAGCTGAAAATTGATGATGATCGTATCCTCATCTATCATATCAGTCATATCAATCACCGGTGCCAGTATTGCCGGCCCTTCTTCCACCAATGTTGGCATCAGGTAATCATATTTATTTTCTGTTGCTGGTTGCAATGCTTCTTCCATCATATCCATTTCTCTTTCGATGGCTGCCGGGGTTAATGATGGTGGCACCACTGTTAACTTAACGGGTGCTGTTACCGGTTCTTCTGTTTGCCCCAATACCATAACGATCTTTTCTTCAGGCTTTGGCTCTTCTTTCTTTGGTACAGGTTTGGCAAACGGGTCTTTATGTTCAAAACCGGTTGCTATCAATGTGATGCCGATCCTGTCTCCCAGTGTACTGTCGTAGCCCATACCAAGTATCACATCGGTGCCATCACCTGCCTGTGTAAGCAAGTAGTTTTGTATCACTTCCACTTCATCCATAGTAAACTCATGCTCCCCTGCGGCTGAATTGATATTAATAAGTATCCATTTGGCACCTTTAATGTCGCTGTCATTCAGTAATGGAGAATTCATCGCTTCCTCGATAGCTTTCTGTGCCCTGTTCTCCCCGGCTGCTTCTGCATTACCCAGAATGGCCACACCCCCATTACGCATTACAGTGCACACATCAGCAAAGTCCACATTGATCTGGCCGGTGCTGTTGATCACATCGGTGATACATTTGGCGGCTGTTGCCAGTACGTTATCTGCTTTTTCAAATGCTTCCCGCATTTTCAGGTTACCAAACTGGTGACGAAGCTTATCATTACTGATCACCAGCAGGGTGTCAACATATCCTTTCAATACTTTGATACCTTCCTCAGCCTGCTGTTGCCGTTTTCTTCCTTCGTAAGCAAACGGTGTAGTGACGATACCTACGGTAAGTATGCCCAGGTCCTTACATATCTTGGCAATGATCGGCGCACCCCCGGTACCGGTACCACCACCCATTCCGGCAGTGATAAAGGCCATTTTGGTATTTACTTCCAGGATTCGTTTTATCTCCTCCAGTGATTCTTCTGTTGCCTGGCGGCCAATATCCGGATTGGCACCGGCGCCCAACCCTTGTGTGAGGTGTGGCCCGAGCTGGATGCGGTTGGGGATCCCACTATTGGCCAATGCCTGTGCGTCGGTGTTGCAGATAATAAAGTTTACACCATCAATCTGCTGGCTGAACATATGGTTCACCGCATTGCCACCACCACCTCCCACACCAATCACTTTCAGGATAGATGATTTTTCTTTGGGCAGATCAAAATGTATCATAATTATTTATTTAATATTAGAGTTAGCTTGATTTTAAAATTTTGGAATTGGGAAATTGGGAAATTGAAATTCCAAAATTTCCCAATTCCACTTTTCGCAATTAGAGTTTCTTGTCTTCTTCTTCCTTGAACAGATCAATGATGCCATCTTTGAATTTGCCCCAGAAGTTGCTAAGCCCTTTGCGTTGTCTTACTTTTTCTTCGCTGATCTCTTCTTCCGATACCGGTACCAGTTCTTCTTCCGCTGTTTTCTTCAAGCCATCCGGCACTTCTACTTTACGGTATTCCTTTTCAAACTGTTTCCGGTTATGCTCATAATCATCGTAGCCTTTCAGAATAAGACCGATACAGGTTGAGTAGGTTGGCTTGGCCAGTTCTTCGATATGCCCGGCAGCCAGGTGCTCATTGGGAAAACCAATTCTTGCAGGTAAACCAGTTACGTATTCCGTTAATTGGATCAAATGCTTTAGTTGGGAACCACCGCCGGTAAGAATGATACCGCCATTCAGCATCCGGTTTTCCAGACCCACCTGTTTTAAATGATAGGTAACAAAATCCATGATCTCACTCATCCGGGCTTGTATGATATTAGCCAGGTTCTTTACACTGATCTCTTTGGCAGGCATACCTCTCAATCCGGGAATAGTGATATAGGCATTTGATTTTGCTTCGTTTGCTAAAGCAGAACCAAACTGTACTTTCATTTGCTCGGCCTGTGTTTTTAAAACACCGAGACCTGTTTTAATATCGTTAGTGATATTTTCTCCGGCAAATGGAATCACCGCCGTATGTTTTAATATTCCTTCATAGAAAACGGCCAGGTCGGTAGTGCCACCGCCGATATCAACGATCGCCACACCTGCCTCCAGGTCTTCCTGTCCCATTACGGCAGAGGAAGAAGCTAATGGTTGCAGCACAAGGTCTTTTGTATATAAACCAGCCTTTTCCACACTGCGGTTGATATTCTTGATCGCATTCTTATCTCCGGTGATGATGTGGAAGTTGGCACCGATCTTCACTCCTCCATACCCGATAGGGTTAGGTATGTTTTGAAAATTATCTACGGTAAACTCCTGTGGTATCACATCAATGATCTGATCACCGGCAGGGATATATGTTTTATACTGATCATCAATGAGCTGATCAATTTCCCGGTGCGTTATTTCTTCATCCGTTCGCTGCCGGACAATATCGCCACGGGTTTGCAAACTTTTGATGTGGTGCCCTGCAATACCGACATATACTTCATTGATGTCCAGGTTAGGATTGGAAGCAAAGCAGTTTTCCAGCGCACTTTTGATGGCTTTGATCGTTTCGTCGATGTTGAGCACCTGTCCGTGCTTTACACCGTTGGAATTGGATTTACCAAAGCCAAGTATTTCCAGTTTGCCAAACTCATTTTTGCGTCCGGCAATTACTGCGATCTTGGTTGTTCCAATGTCCAGACCGACAATAATGGGTTGTTCGTTGTTCATATTTCTTGTTTTAGTTGTTGTTGTTATTGTTGCGAGTCCCGCCCATAGCGGGACGACGCAATCTCCTCTATTATTAATTTCCGGGTTTCACCCGGAGTTATTCATGTTTGACCCCTTCGGGGTCAGGCACTTTCACTCTTACCTGCCTCCACTACTTTGCTCTTTGCTCTTTACTCTTTATCTTCTTTCCTCCTTTACCCTCTTAGCTAATCATTCGCTACCTCCCGCTTCGGCATTACTGCTTTTGGCTCCTTTTTTTTAGCTGGTGGTTTTGGCTTGTCCGTTTGCACAGTTGGTTTTGGATCTGTTTTCTTTGCTGGCTTATCAGCCAAAGAAGATTTCAAAGGGTTGGGATTGGGTTGCTCAGAGTTTGACTCTATATTATCTTTCAATTCCGGATCCGGTGCTGTTACCGAGTCCGCTTCTAATTTCATTATAGGCGCTAACACCCGAATGGCAGTATCATTTTCTGCTTCCATGGACTGGCGCATCAGTTTCTCTACATTCTTGCGCAATAACACTGAATCCACTTTGGCATTACCCGAATACCGGGATGCCACTACCTGTCCTTTATACTGTACATCGATCACTTTGTATTTATCAAACCCGGTTTTGCTAAGCACCTGCTGATAAAAGATAAAGAGGCGGTTGAATTTCTGCCGCATGTTCTCCCCATTTCCTAACCGTACCAGGTGATTACCCACCAGTGGCACCATTTCAAAATTTCTTTCTGGTGTAATATCTATCTGCGCCACCTGCGACATCCAGAAGGCATCATTATTAACCAGGATGGCGATACTTCTTACATTATTTATTAAAGCACTGTCCGCTGCATTCATTTTTTTCTTCTCCGGAAAGCCGGTGAATACGGGTACCCGGGCACTTAGTTTATCAGACAATGGTATTTTTCTGCCCATACTATCGATATAGAATGAATTTCCTGTTGTTGTAAATATCCTGGCCACCGGGTCTTTTACCTCCACCGTTACATGCAACACATCCCGGTTATCGAAATACAATTCGGCGCCGTCTATCCAGGTATTATGTTCGAGCATCTGTTCCAGTTCCTGTAATTTGAAGGAAGCTATGGGCTGCCCCTTGATGTTTCCATCCGTTGCTTTCATTAATAGCAGCTCCACATCTTTCTGATCAATGAATGCACAGCAGTTTGCGGAACTCGATTGCTGCATTCCTTTTATGGAAATGGAATACCCTTTACACTCGCCTTTGTTCTTCTTGCTGATGGCTGCCAGTAACAGGGTAAGCATACCTGCTCCTATGCACAGCCAAACTGTAACAAATATTACTTTTCGTATGGTTGATTTTCCGTTCACTTGTTTTCTTTTGACATATCGCTCCTACGGAGCTGGACTACAATCATTAACGATTCTGTTATCTTTTCTACTGATATACCGCCCCTGCTGGGCTTTCCTTTACACTTGCTTCACATACTCCTTTATCGGTTCTACCAGCATATCAATATCTCCTGCTCCTGCTGTTATCAATATCGCTCCGAATTCTTTATTCGCCATTTTTGCAAAATCCTCTTTTACCCATACCAGCAACGCTTCTTTGCTGATCACTCTTTTGTGTTCTTTATTCATTTTCGCCAGGACCATTTCGCTATTCACCCCTTCTACCGGCAGCTCTCTTGCCGGGTATATTGGCAGCAGGAGCACTTCATCGGCCAGGTCAAGCACTTCCGCAAATCCATCCGCCAGGTCTCTTGTCCGGCTATACAGGTGTGGCTGAAAGATCACGGTGCATTTTTTCTGTTTGAACAATGTCTTTGCGCCATTTATCAAAGCCCGCAGTTCTTCCGGGTGATGTGCATAGTCATCTATGAACACCAACCGGTCATTTCTGATCACATACTCAAATCTCCGCTTCACTCCTTTAAAATTCTCCACTGCCGCTTTGATCTTATCATTGTCAATTCCCAAAGAACTTGCTACTGTTATTGCCGCTACTGCATTCTCCACGTTATGCATCCCTCCCATATTCAGCTTCACCTTTTCAATTGTATTATCCTTCAGCAGCACATCAAACTCATAACTTCCATTCATCATCCGTATGTTGGCTGCGTACACATCAGCGCTTTCATTTTGCAGGCTATAGCTCAAAAAATTTCCAGTTTTGAGTTCTTTAATTCTTTCTAATCCAAATTTTCCGATAACAACGCCGCCCGGTTTTATTCTTTTACTGAAATCAATGAATGCCTGCTCCATTGCCTCCGCGGTGCCATATATATCCAGGTGGTCGGCATCCATCGCTGTGATGATGGCCACATCCGGACTTAATTTCAAAAAACTTCTGTCGTACTCATCTGCTTCTATCACACATACATTTCTTTTGCTGCTACCCGAGGCTGAGGCCGGGTCCTGCGGCCAGAAATTAGTTCCGTAATTCACTGCAATACCTCCTAAAAAAGCATTGCATCCAAATCCGCTGTCCCGCAGCAAATGCGCCACCATTGTGGTGATCGTTGTTTTGCCATGTGTGCCTGCGATACATATATTAAAAGAACTCTCCGTTATTATTTGTAATACATCACTTCGCTTTACTACTTTATACCCGTTCTCCCTGTAAAAAACCAACTCCTTATGTTCTGCCGGTATCGCCGGTGTGTAAACCACCAGGTCCACCTCTTTTGGAATCAGCTGCAGGTTTTCTTCATAGTGTACCGGAATTCCTGCTGCTTCCAGTTCCTTCGTCAGCACTGTTGCTGTTTTATCATAGCCACTTACCTTCACTCTGCGGGAATAAAAGAACCGGGCAATGGCGCTCATGCCTATTCCTCCGATTCCTATAAAGTACACCCCTTTCATCTTGTCAATTCCCCCAAAGGGGGCATTCATAAGGACAGTATTGGCTTGTTCGTTCATGTTATATCAATCTCAGAATTACCTCTGCTATTTTTTCATCTGCATCCTTTATTCCTAATGGTGCGATATTTTTTTTCAATTCTTCCTGCTTGCTTTCATCCATCGACAATTCGATCGCCATGAACACCAGCTTTTGCAATACCTCTGTATCTCTTACCATCAATGCGGCATTTTTATTTACCAATTGCATGGCATTCACCGTTTGATGGTCTTCTGCTGCAAACGGGTACGGAACAAATAACACCGGCTTTTTAGCTGTACATAATTCCGCTACTGTCATGGCGCCTGAACGGGCCACAACAATATCCGCTGCTGCATAAGCGTACTCCATTTTTGCAATGAACTCATTTACCCAAACATTTCTCATTTTACCAGCTCTTTCAATCGCTTGTGCTGCATAGGGCTTGCCTGTTTGCCATATAACCTGGAGTCCTGCTTCTGTTAGCTTATCCAGTCCTTTATCGATCGCTTCATTGATCGATTTGGCACCCAGGCTACCTCCCACAACAAGCACTGTTTTCTTTGCTTCACTTAATGAAAAGAATTTTATTGCTTCACTTCTTGTTACTGTCACATCTGAGATAGCATTTCGTACCGGGTTGCCAGTTATCATGATCTTCTCTTTCGGAAAAAATTTCTCCATTCCATCTGTACCGGTAAAGACCCGAGTCGCTTTTCTTCCCAGCATGATATTGGACCTTCCGGCAAATGAATTGGATTCATGAATAAAGGTTTTTATCCCTCTTGCCTGTGCAAACCGTAACACCGGAAAACTGGAATACCCGCCAACACCTATTGCCGCATCCGGTTTAAAATTTTTAAAGATGGTACGCACCTGTAAAAAACTTTTAAGCAGCTTGAAAGGCAAGCCAATGTTTTTTATCAAAGAACTTCTGTTGAACCCGGCGATATCCAATCCTTCTACTTTGTAACCGGCCTGCGGTATTTTTTCCATCTCCATTTTTCCTTTCGCCCCTATAAACAGTATCTCAATATTCGCATCCATTTTCTTCAGTGCATTTGCAATGGCGATTGCCGGGAATATATGCCCTCCTGTTCCACCACCTGCTATTATCACTCGCTTACTCATTCACACTTTTATTTTACAAATGCCGCTGTTGTTTTTCCTTCTATTTGTTCTACATTTCTTGCCACACTCAAAATGATCCCGATAGCCAAACAGGTAAAGATGAAACTGGTTCCACCCATACTTACCAGCGGAAGGGTGACACCCGTTACCGGAAACAAGTTGACCGTTACCGCCATATTCGCCACTGCCTGTATTGCCAGCGTAAAACTTAATCCCAGCGCCAGGAATGCCCCAAACGCAAAGGGACATTTCTTGAATATCCGTATGCACCGGTACAGAAATACCAGGTACACAAACATGATAAATGCACCGCCCATCAAACCATACTCTTCAATGATGATGGCATATATAAAATCATTGTAGGCTTGTGGTAAATAATCTCTTGTTGTACTGTTGCCCGGACCCACACCAAACACACCACCTTTTGAGATAGCGATCTTCGCCTGGTTTACCTGGTAAGCGCCTTCATCAATTTCCTTGCTGCCATAAATAAAACTTTCCATCCTTCCGATCCAGGTATCCACCCGGCCGAATAAGGTGGAAGAGCTTTTCTTAGTTGCTACCACCACTTCATCATCATTGGTTTTTTCATGCCGGATCACCGCAGCAGATACCAGGAATATGATAGGTATCATTGCTGCGCCTATTGTCATTAGAATATGCTTTGTATTCACCCTTCCGATAAACAATAACAGCAGGCAGCTGGCTCCCAACAATAATGCAGTGGACAGGTTGGCCGGTGCTATCAGCGCACAAGTGATGATCACTGGTGCAATTACCGGCAAGAATCCTTTTTTGAAATCTTTGATCACCGGCTGCTTCTTACTGATCAGGCGGGCCAGGTACATGAACAGGGCCAGCCTGGCAAAGTCGGAAGTTTGCATCGTCATATTGATCAGCGGAAGCCGGATCCAGCGGCTGCCTTCATTCATCTTCACACCAAAGAATAAGGTATAGAACAGCAACGGCAATGAGATAAGGAAGGCTATCTGTGCCGCCTTTGAATAAAAAGTATAATTGACCAGGTGAGCAAAATAAATGACCATGATACCGGCCAGGATAAATGCCACTTGCTTGAAAAGATATATTTCCGTATTGCCTTTATAGTTCTTGTATGCCAATGAGCCGGTGGCGCTGTACACGGCCAGCAGGGAAACTAATGTGAGTAATACCACCAATGCCCAGATCACCTTATCACCCTTCGTTTTGCTGATCAGGTTATTGGTATTGAAGGCGTTCTTAAAACCTCCGAGGCGAATATCTTTTGTTACTTCCATTTATATTATAACTCTTTTACCGCATGTTTGAACTGGTTGCCACGGTCCTCATAATTTTTAAACAGGTCAAAACTGGCACAGGCCGGGCTCAGCAATACCACATCTCCTTTTGTGGCAAAATGAAATGCTGCATGAACCGCTTCTGCTGCTGCAGTAGTATTCACGATAGTGCTTACGGTATTGCCAAACGCTTCATGAATTTTCCGGTTATCTGTTCCGAGGCAAATGATCGCTTTCACTTTTTCTTTTACCAATTCCTGTATCAATGAATAATCATTCCCCTTGTCCACACCTCCCAGTACTAATACCACTGGCTTGGTCATGCTTTCCAGTGCGTACCAGGTGGAGTTTACATTGGTGGCTTTGCTGTCATTAATAAATTCAACCCCTCTTACAGTAGCCACATGCTCCATGCGGTGTTCCAGGCTTTGAAAATTCTGGACCGCATCCCGGATCTTATCCTTTCGGATATCCAGTGTGGTGGCGGCCACGCAGGCGGCCATGGTATTATATTGGTTGTGCTTTCCTTTTAAAGCAAAATCAAATACACTCATAGTGGTAAAATCTTGTCCTGTTCTTACGTACATGTCCCCGTCTTTTATAAAAGCTCCGTTTGGTAGTTCTCTTTTCATACTAATTGGCAGTTGGTTAGATTGAATACTGAATTGGTTTAGATATTTCATAGTTACTTCATCATCGGCGCAGTAGATGAAATGATCATCGGGCTGCTGGTTCATAGCGATACGGAATTTGCTGTTGATATAGTTTTCAAAATTGTAATCGTAACGGTCGAGATGATCTTCTGTGATATTGGTCAGTATGGCGATATCCGGTCTGAATGTTTTGATATCATCCAGTTGAAAACTGCTGATCTCCACCACATATAAAGGACTGGGATCTGTTGCCACTCTTTTGGCAAACGAATCACCAATATTTCCTACCAGTGCACAATCCAATCCGGCAGTTTTACAAATGTGCCAGGTCAGTGCAGTAGTGGTGGTTTTTCCATTGCTCCCGGTTATAGCAACGATCTTACTGTTGCCTTTAAACCGGTATGCCAGTTCCACTTCGCTAATGACATCTATTCCTTCAGCCCGTATCTTTTTTACTATTGCTGTTTTTTCTGGTATGCCAGGGCTTTTCATCACTTCATCCGCATTCAGAATTTTTGATTTGGTATGATGCCCTTCTTCAAAATCAATTCCGGCATTCAGCAATTCGTTACGATACTCATTTTTCAAAGAACTTCCATCAGAAAGGAATACATCATATCCTTGTTGCTTCGCCAGCAGTGCGGCACCCACACCACTTTCGCCACCTCCCAGTATGACAAACCTTTTACGCATCATTCACTCCTCTTTTAAGCAGCCGGAGAGGGCTGTGTACGGAACACGGCTCTTCACAAGTATTGGACCTTCAATTACAACTGCACCACAATTCGATAAAATCAGAACATTCGTTTTCCAGGGTTGGTGGATTGGTTTTTCAACAATATTTCTCCTCACCCTCTGTCTCTCTCCACAAGTGGAGAGGGAAGATTGAATTATCTCATCTTCAGTGTTGCAATACTCAACACCACCAATAACACTGTCACGATCCAAAACCGGTTCACAATTTTCACTTCATGATATCCTTTAACCTGGTAGTGGTGATGCAGGGGTGCTTTTAAAAATGCCCTTTTACCAATACCAAATCTTCTTTTCGTGTACTTGAAATAACCTACTTGTATCATCACACTCAGTGTTTCCACAAAAAACACCCCGCAGAATATCGGCAGTAGTAATTCTTTATGAACTATTATCGCCAGCGATGCAAGGATTCCTCCCAATGTCAAACTACCCGTATCACCCATAAATATCTGCGCCGGGTAAGAGTTGTACCACAAAAACCCGATACAGGCCCCGATCATTGCTGCAATAAATATGGACAGCTCTCCCAAATTGGGGATGTACATAATATTGAGATAATCTGCAAAGACCAGGTTACCACTTGCATAGGCGAATATGCCAAGCAGTACTCCTATTATCGCCGATGTGCCTGTAGCCAGTCCATCGAGTCCGTCTGTAAGGTTGGACCCGTTTGACACAGCAGTGATAATGAAGATCACGACCAATATGTAAAGAACCCAGGTATAACTTCTCCAGGAAGCCGGTAACAGTTTTGAATAATTAAATTCATGATCTTTTACAAATGGTATGGTTGTTACCGTAGCAGTATTCGCTTCCACAAAATATTTTGTACTGCCATTCACCTGCTTTTCAATAGGCTGCGTTTTGGTATCTGTTGGCGGAATCGTTCCCACATATTCTCTCCAGATCTTTACTTCACTGTTGAAGTATAATGTGGCGCCCACCGTAATTCCTAATCCTACCTGTCCCAATATCTTAAACCAGCCAGCCAGTCCATCTGTTCCACTCTTTTTATACTGCGCTCCTTTCTTCTGCGCTTCTCTCTTACCTTTTAGTTTTAAATAGTCATCTATAAAACCGATAATCCCGAGCCACACCGTGCTGATCAGCATCAGCTGCACATACACTTTTGTCAGATCTGCCAGCAGCAATGTGGGAATAATGATCGCAAGAATGATGATGATACCGCCCATCGTTGGTGTTCCTTTCTTGCTTTCTTCTCCCGGCAGCCCTTCTTCCCTGATGCTTTCGCCGATCTGCTTTTTTTGTAAGAACTTAATTAGTTTTTTTCCATAGAACGTTGTGATAAACAAGGACAACAACACCGCTATCAACACCCGGAAAGTGATAAAGCCGAAGAGCCTTCCACCGGGGATGTTTACATCTTCTCTTCCTAGCCAGTCAAACAAATGATACAGCATCGCTGATTATTGGTTTACTTTTTTATTTTGCCATCATTCAGTTCCCTGATCATCTTCGTTGCGTCGCACTCTTCATTGTTCGGTTCGTCCAAAGGACCCTTCGGGCTACTCATCTTTTTTCCGGGTTTCACCCTGCATCCACCGGGTTTCACCCGGAGTTATTCATCTTCGACCCCTTCGGGGTCTGCTTAGGGCTGTTTATTTCTTAATTCCTTGTTCATCTGTTCGATATTCTTCACTTTCCCAGCATCTCAAATATCTCCCTCACTACTTCCTTATCATCAAAGTGATTTTTCACTCCTTTTATTTCCTGGTATTTCTCATGTCCTTTTCCTGCTACCAGTATTATGTCTTCCGGCTTTGCAAGGCTTATTGCCGTTTTTATCGCTTCCTTTCTATCTACTATTGAGATATACTTTCTCCTTGCTGCAGCGCTTAATCCTTCTTCCATATCTCTTATTATCTGTGCCGGGTCTTCACTTCTTGGATTATCACTCGTAAAAATTGCTTTATCGCTATACTCACACGCCGCTTCTGCCATCAATGGTCTTTTCGTTTTATCTCTGTCTCCCCCGCATCCCACTACTGTTATCACCTGTTCAAATCCTTTCTTTAGTTTCTTTATCGTTGCCAGCACATTCAGTAAGGCATCCGGTGTGTGTGCATAATCAATGATCGCTATCACTTTATCTTTTGCAGACACCATATAATCAAATCTTCCCTCTGCCCCGGTCAGCAAACTCAATGCGGTCAGCACTTCCTGTTTATCTTCTCCCAGGCAAACCGCTGCACCATATACTGCCAGCAGGTTATAGGCATTGAATTCACCGATCAGCCTGAAATGCACTTCCACATCATTCACCGTCATCATCAAACCGCCCAGGCTGTTGTCCAGTATCTTTCCTTTAAAATCAGCTACGGTCTTCAAACTGTAGTAATACTTCTTTGCATTCGTATTCTGCAGCATCACGGTTCCTCTTTTATCATCTGCATTGCTGATAGCAAAAGCAGCTGAGCCCAGGGAATCAAAGAAGGCTTTCTTCACCCGGATATATTCATCAAATGTTTTATGATAATCCAGGTGATCATGTGTGATATTGCTGAAAATGCCTCCTGCATACTCCAATCCTGTTACCCGGTGCTGATGAACTGCATGTGAACTTGTTTCCATGAACACATGAGTGCATCCTTCTGCCACCATCTGGCCCAACAGCTGATTCAAACTCACTGCATCCGGTGTGGTATGTGTGGCCGGTACTGTTTTATCGCCTATTTGATTTTCTACCGTACTCAGCAATCCGCATTTATATCCCAATCTTGTAAAGAGCTTATATAATAATGTTGCGATCGTCGTCTTTCCGTTTGTTCCTGTCACTCCCACCAGCTTTATTTTTTCCGATGGTCTGCCAAAAAAATTATGTGCCATATACCCCGCAGCCGCTGCACTATTCTCTGCCTGCACATACACTACTCCTTCTTTCTTATTTCCCGGCATTTCCTCACACACAATTACTGTTGCACCATTCTCAATTGCTTTCTCAATGAACTGATGACCATCTGCTGCTCCTCCTCTTACTGCCACAAATACTGTCCCGGGTTTCACTTTTCTTGAGTCGATCTGAATACCATTCACTTCCACTGATGTACTTCCCGCAACAGACCTGATAGCCACTTTATATAATACATCTTGCAATAACACGATAACCTTAAACTTTAAACTTTTAACCTTATCTAACTCAACTCCAGTATCACCGTTATTCCTTTTCCCAATGTGGTACCCGGAGCAACTGACTGCATTGTAACTTTTCCCCGGCCCCTTACTGCCACTTTCAATCCCATATTCTCCAGCAGGTATATCGCATCCTTCAATCCCATGCCTCTTACATTTGGCATAACCTGCTGCCGTATGGTTGTTGCTTTCACCACCGGCTGAGCAGCAGTACCTTTTGGATAACTACCGGCAACTACACTGGCCCAGTTTTGCTGCGCCACCGAATCCCGGAAAGACACATTCATTGTTTTATATACATTCTTTATATCGCTTGCGTATCCTGCATAGAAAAAGGCGGAACTGTCTTTTGCCACAGCATACATGGAAGGAGCTGATTTCTCCACATACATCGCATACAGCTTTGTGGCGATCTCTTTAAATACCGGCGCTGCGACGGTACCGCCAAAGTGTGATGTTGCATGAGCTTTGGTGCGAATGACCACAATGCAAGTAAACTGTGGCTTATCAGCAGGGAAGTATCCAACAAAAGAAGCCTGGTACACCCCATGCGAATATTTGATAGGACCGTCGGACACATGGGCCGTTCCGGTTTTGCCGGCCACTGCAAATGGATATTTCTCAAACACTCTTTTTGCTGTTCCTTCTGTAACAACAGCCCGCATGGATTCCTGTGCACTTTTCACCACTGCTGGTTTGCAAATGTTCTCATCCATTACTACCGGCTGAAATTGCTTGATAATGGTACCATTGCTCTGGATACTCTGTACCAGGTAGGGCTTCATCATCCTGCCGTTATTAGCAACGGCGTTGTACAGTGTCAATGTATGCATCGGGCTTACCTGGATACCGTATCCGAAACTCATCCATAGCATATTACCTAATCCGGCTTCCCCATTTTTTGTTGAAAGCGGTGCCATGGTTGGTTTTGGCACATTCATCAGATCAACCGGTGATTTTTCATCCAGGTGAAACCGGTGAAAATATTCTTTGATCTCTGCAGGATTTTTACCAAATGCTTTATATGCAAGCATGCTCATCCCTACATTAGAGCTGTGTGCAAAACATCCTTTTACGGTTAATGAAGAAGCACTATGTCTTTCAGCGTCTGTCACGACTTTACCGGGAGCCACTTCCATTTTTCCGGCCCCGCCTACCTGCACCATATCATCTATGTTGCTGCTTCCTTTTTCCAATACAGATAATAAGGTGGCGAGTTTAATGGTAGATCCCGGTTCCGTAACCCGCAATGCGTAATTATCATCTTCCCAGTAAGTACCATCTGGTCTGCGGCCCAGGTTGGCCATCGCTTTTATTCTACCGCTACTGGTTTCCATTACTATGGCCGTACCATAAGGACCTTCACATTGCAGCATCATCCTCATCAATGCTGTTTCTGTTATGTCCTGTATGTTCACATCTATTGTAGTATAAACATCCTTACCATTTTCCGGATCCGTTTGTGAACCTTCCACTGGTACGGGTGTACCACCTGCTATGTAGCGAACCAGTTTTAATCCATCATGACCACTTAGTACGGTATCATAACTTCTCTCCAGGCCCACATTTTGTTTCTTCGCTTTATTATTAGCATCTTTAAATTCCCTTGATAAGCCGATGGTGCGGTTGGCCAGTAATCCAAACGGCGTTTCTCTTTTACTATAAGGCTCCACGATCACACCGCTTTTATTTCGCCCCAATCTTACCAGTGGAAACTCACGGAATACCTTATACTGTTCAAAACTCAGTTTCTTCTTTAATGGATAATAGCGGTCATTCTTTTTAAAGGCCTGCTGCAATTCTTTTTTGTACTGGGCCGAAGTTTTGTCATTAAAAAAATAGGCCAGTGACATGGCAAAGGAGTCAACGTTCTCTTTGAACCGTTTTCCTTTTTTCTCTCTCAAACCGTCCGCATTAAAATCTATGTAGATATCAAAGGTGGGAATTGAAGTGCTCAGCATTTGTCCGTCTTCACTGTAGATCGTCCCTCTTTCGGCAGCAATAGGTTGAAATTTCTGATGCAGGCTGTCGCTCATACTGCGCCAGTGGTTTCCTTCAAAGCGCTGAATGTAGATAGCTCTGCCGAGGACAAGTACACTTATCAGTACTATACCGATAAAACTGAGGTAAACCCTCCATAATATGTCCCGTTTAACGTCCAATGTCTTGCGAAGCGCAGCTGAAGCAATCTCCAAATCTGCATTTTAGTTGTTAATATTCTTACGAGGCTAAGCCGAAGCAAACTCTTTGCGAGCTTAGCTAAAGCAATCTTTTATTTTCCCATCGTCCCGATCTTCACTCATCAATTCCTCCCTGAAGAATCCTTCAGCACCACCGGCGACTGCTCCAGCTCTCTCAATCCCAGTTGTTGTATCGCTTCCGATTTCACCAGTTCGCTTTGTTTGCTCTGAAACATCACTTTACTTTTCACTGCCACGTATTCGTACTTCAATTCCTTTACTTCTTTGCTTGTCCGGTTTATCCTCCGGATGGTCTTATCTGCATAGTGACCATTATAGATATAGATCACTGCCAGCAATGCGAGGAACAAAAAAAAAGGGATCTGCTTTACGAGAGACTGATAGTTCAGCCACCGCTTCCAGCTTGCCTGCCCGTTAGGCTCCCCGGTTTTGGGGTCCCGTTCTTTTTCGTTTTGTTCCTGCATAAATGAGTTTTTAAGCTCGTTAGTTTGGTTTTTCACTTTCCTGTTTTTAAGCAGGGTTGATTTCAAAGGATATAGATTTTCTAAAAATCGTTACACCTTTATATATGTATTGTGATACTTTTTTCATTTCAGCTCCACCTCCAAACTCATCACTCTTTATCTTCAATTTTTTCTGCCACTCGCAGCTTTGAACTTCTGCTTCTCGGGTTTTGCTTCATTTCACTATCAGCCGGCAGCATTGGTTTCTTTGTTATCACTTTCAGCTGGCTTACCGGTTCGGTGTTGATAAAGGGATTCTCTTCCGGTTCATCAAATGAACCGCGGCGGAAAAAATTCTTTACCAATCTGTCTTCCAGAGAATGAAACGTAATGATGGCCACTCTTCCCCCGGGCTTTAATAAGGATGGGATTTGTTGAAGCATTTCTTTCAATGCGCTTAATTCGTCGTTCACTTCAATTCTCAAAGCCTGGAAAACCTGGGCGAAGTACTTGTTGGGGTTTCCTTTAACAATTTCCCGGAGTGCATTTTTAAATCCATCAATCGTTTTGAGTGAGGCGACATTTCTAACCTGAACGATGGTTTTAGCTAAAGTTTTGGAGTTGGTCACTTCACCATACTGTTCAAACAGCTTGTGCAACTGTTGTTCAGAGTAGGTATTTACCACATCAAAAGCAGTCAGGGTCTGGCGTGGGTCCATTCTCATGTCCAGTTCTGCATTGTAGCGGATAGAAAATCCTCTTCCCGCTTCATCAAACTGGTGACTGCTGACGCCGAGGTCAGCCATGATACCATCAACTGCCATTATTCCCTCCAGCTTCAGGAAACGTTGCAGGTGACGAAAATTGTGTGAAACAAAAACTAATCTTTCGTCATCAGGCAGGTTTTCTTTTGCGTCTGGATCCTGGTCAAAGGCAACCAATTTTCCATTAGGGCCCAGTTGCTCCAAAATGGCCTTTGAATGACCACCTCCACCAAAAGTGCAATCAACATAAATGCCATCCGGCTGAATGTTAAGAGCTGCGATCGTTTCTGCGAGCAATACCGGTATGTGATAAGAACTGGTTAATTGGTTAATTGGTTTATCAGGTTTCACATTCTCAGTATTCTTTTTTGGTTTTCGCATATCATGATTACTAATTGACTGATTAACTAATTAACTTTCATCCTTTCCTCCCAGCACATCCCTTCCCATGTTACTTAATGCATCCGAAGAAATTGAATCAAAGAACTGTTTGTACTTATTACTATCCCAGATTTCTATTTTATCTCCTGTTGCCATCAGCACAATATCTTTCTGCAACTCCGCATAGGTCTTCAGGCTTGGCGGCAACAGTATCCGGCCGGCTGTGTCAGGCTCCACGAAAGTGGCACCGTTCAAAAAAGCCCGTCTGAACTCCCGCTGTTTGGGGTCAAACTCGTTAAGACCGGTAATTTTTGCAAAGAGCGGCTCCCAGGTCCTCATCGGGTAGAGAGCTAAACATTTTTCAAATCCCCTGTTGATAACGAAACGGCCTGTTTCCTCTTCCGGCAATTGCTTTTTGAACCCTGCCGGGAGGAGGAACCGCCCCTTGGCGTCCAAAGTAGCCTCGAATTCTCCGAGAAAGCCTGTCATTATCAGTAGGTTGAGTCAATTTTGAATTAATTGACACAAAATAACACTTTTTCCCACTTAACTACCAAATTTTTC
>CAYUCU010000039.1:0-23020 GCA_964443345.1 uncultured Chitinophaga sp. | reverse complement strand
CGTTTTTAGTCCAGCATCTGTTCTAAAAGACCCGTCCGCTACTCCTGAAAATTATAGCTTAAGTGATCCGTCACCTGTGACTGCTAATTATAAAGGTTCGATTAAACGATCTTAAAAGAAGTCCGCTATGGACTTTTTTTATTTTATACCGCAGTATAAAGTTTTACAGCTTCTGCAGCTTCCTTTACATCATGTACTCTCAAAATGGCGGCGCCCCGCATTAATCCTATGGTATTCATAACTGTAGTACCATTCAATACTTCAGCAGCAGTAGTACCCAGCGTTTTATAAATGAAAGACTTCCGGGAAATGCCAAGCAATAATGGGCGACCAGTCATTTTAAACAGTTCCAGGTTGCGGAGCAATTCAAGATTGTGTGCTATCGTTTTTCCAAATCCAAAACCCGGATCGGTAATGATATCCGTTATTCCTTTTTCTTTCAGCAGGGCAGTTTGTTGTATCAGAAAGTCGAGTACTTCTCTTGTCACATTGTCATAGTGTGGTTCCTGCTGCATGGTTTGCGGCGTTCCCTGCATATGCATCAGCACATAAGGCACTTTGAGAGAAGCTACAGTGGCAATCAGGTTCTCATCCATTTTACCGGCGCTGATATCATTAACGATGCAGGCACCTGCAGCCACCGCTTCAGCAGCCACCCGGCTGTAATAGGTATCCACAGAAATATAGGCTTCGGGAATAGCTTTACTTACAGCTTCAATTGCCGGAATTACTCTTTGCAGTTCTTCTTCTGCAGGTATCTTGTCACTGCCGGGCCGGGTACTTTGTCCGCCAATATCCAGGATAGTGGCACCGTCATTCATCATGCGGGTTGCTTCCTTTATTATAGCATCCGCATCCTGGTGCCTGCTGCCGGAATAAAATGAATCAGGTGTACAATTAATAATGCCCATCACCAGTGGCTTTTCCACAGTCAGCAGCCTGCCTTTACAATTCAGCGTAAACATTACCTTTTGTTCGTTATTTTTGATAAAGTTAGTCCGGAAGACTGAAAGTCGGCAAGTCCGAAAGAATATTCATAACATACAAATCAATTACCAGGATAAATTTATCTTTCTGACTTACGGTCTTCCGGACTTTCTGACTATATATACAATATGACCAACACCAACCAGCAATACGATTCGGTAATCAACAGTTGCAAAGATATTTTTTTGAAAAAGGCCCGTGACTATGGCACTGCCTGGCGGGTATTACGGACCATTTCCATCGTGGACCAGATATTTATCAAAGCACAGCGTATCCGTACCATCCAGGAAAAAGGAGAGCAGAAAGTATCAGATGGTATTGCAGCAGAATTTAAAGGCATTATCAACTATGCAGTTATCGGACTGATACAATTAGAACTGCCCGAGGATGCCCCTGAAGAAATGCCAACCGACAAAGTATCGGTATTGTTCGACAAAAACGTTCAGGTAGCTAAAAACCTGATGCAGGATAAGAACCATGATTATGGCGAAGCGTGGCGCAGCATGAGCCAGGAAAGCTTTGTGGACCTGATACTGATGAAACTACAGCGCATCCGCCAGATACTCAGCAATGATGGTAAGACCATTATGAGTGAAGGCATTGATGCCAATTATTTAGATATTATTAATTATGCAGTCTTTGCATTAATTCTTATGTAACATGAAAGCGGCAGTTACCATCGCAAGGATCTTAGTAGGGGTGTTATTTATATTCTCCGGTTTGGTAAAAGCGAATGACCCGCTGGGCCTGAGTTATAAAATGCAGGAATTTTTTGAGATATGGGGCCTGCACCAGTTCAATTCATCAACACTGCTGCTGTCTGTACTGATGAATGCATTTGAGATCATTGCCGGCTTTGCCTTACTGGTTGGATGGCGGATCAAATTATTCAGCTGGCTGTTATTAGCACTGATCGTGTTCTTTACTTTCCTTACGGGGTACACCTATATAACCGGTAAGCCAACCAATTGCGGCTGTTTTGGCGATTGCCTGCCGATCACTTCCAAAACATCTTTCTTAAAAGATGTGGCGCTAACCCTGTTGATCGGTTTCTTGTTCTGGAAACAAAAATATATCCGCCCATTATTTTCAGACAAAGCGGCTACGATCACCATGTTGGGGATCACTATCTTCAGTTTCGGATTTCAGTGGTACACCCTTACGTATCTGCCGGTGGTGGATTGCCTGCCGTTTAAGAAAGGCAATAACATTTCTGAGAAAATGAAAATGCCGGCCAATGCGATACCAGACAGCACCGTCATCACATTTGTTTATAAAAAGGATGGAAAGGAAATTGAATTTACGGCAGACAAGTTTCCGGCTGACTTTAATACAAAGACATACACCATTGTCGGAAGAAAAGATAAGGTTGTCCGCAAAGGCAGTAATAACGAACCGCCGATCAAAGGATTTGTGCTGACAGGGGAGACCGGGGCAGACTCTGCCGGTTATGTGCTTGAACAGCCGTACACTCTTTTGTTATTTGTAGAAAAATTCACCACGGCAGGCACCGGATGGAAAGATAAGTTTGCAGACATTGTGGCGACAGCAAAGGCAAAAAATATCTCCTGTTATATCATTACTGCAGAACCGGGTGAAGCTGAAGCGGCAATAAAGGGCACCAGCTTTTCCGGGATTCCTGTTTTCAAATGCGATTATAAGGTCATTGAAACGGCAGCAAGAAGCAATCCTTGTATTTATTTACTGGAAGAAGGAACAGTGATCAGCAAATACAGCGGGGCGAATCTTCAAAAAATGAAAGGGGATGTAGGTGGTTTGCAAAAACTTCCCGAAACAATTATTATTAATGATATACCACCTGGAACGGATACACTTACCCGGCAGCCATGATAAAACTCATCATTAAAAAGACATTATATGGCCTGCTGGTGTTATTGGGGGTCATCATATTGGTGTTCTTTCTTTTCCAGGGTTTTGGTGACCCGTCGCGGATCGTGATGGGACAATCAGGTGATTCCACCACACAAGCGAATATCCGGAAAGAGCTCTACCTGATCAATGAAAAAGGAGAGCCGGTACCCAAGTTCAAACAATTCCTGCACTACCTGAATGATGTTTCGCCAATCTGTTTTCATAACAAGGGGGACATCACAAAGAAAAAGCTGAAGGGATTTTTTATTGGAGGTAACACAAAATTCGGGATTAAAGTTCCCTACCTGCGCAAATCGTACCAGAGTAAACGGGAAGTGTGGAGTATATTGATGCAGGCCCTTCCCGGTACGCTGATGCTGGCGGTAGCAGCTATGTTCATCGCCATACTTATCGGTATCCCGCTTGGCGTGATGGCTGCTGTAAAACAAAATACCTGGCTGGACACCTCTGCTATTTTTTCAAGTATAGTAGGAATATCTGCGCCCTCTTTTTTCATGGGCATCATCATGGTGTATTTATTTGGATTTGTATTTAGTGAATGGACGGGTTTGCATATTGCCGGAAGCTGGTTTGCTATCGATGATGCCGGGCAACGGCGCCTTTCCATGCAAAACCTGGTACTGCCTGCTATTACATTAGGCATACGGCCCATGGCCATCATAACTCAGCTCACAAGAAGTGCTATGCTGGATGTGTTGGACCAGGATTATATCCGCACTGCTTACGCAAAAGGACTCAGTAAAAGACAGGTGATCTGGAAGCATGGGCTGCGCAATGCATTGAATCCCGTTATTACTGCTATTACCGGCTGGTTTGCCGAACTATTGGCAGGCGCCTTTTTTGTTGAATACATTTTTGGCTGGCAGGGCATAGGAAAGGTAACGGTGGATGCACTGGAAAAACTGGATTACCCGGTAGTAATGGGATCTGTGCTGGTGGCTGCTTCCTTTTTTATTGTCATCAATATTCTGGCTGATGTGCTGTACGGCGCCGTAGACCCCCGTGTAAGAATGAAGTAAGCTTTGGCTGAAACAACATATGCAACAACGATTTTATAATCTTGACGGGCTGCGTTTCCTGGCCGCCTCCATCGTTGTGATCAGTCATGTGGAATCCATCAAAAAAGCATTCGGGCTTCCCTATTTTGCCAACCCGTTAATCCGGGAGGGAGCGCAACTTGCTGTAACGTTCTTCTTTGTATTAAGCGGTTTTCTTATTGCCTGGTTATTACTGAAAGAAAAAAAAGAACGGGAGGATGATAAGATCAATGTCTTCCGGTTTTATAAAAAAAGGATACTCCGGATATGGCCATTGTACTACCTGCTGGTACTGTTGGTTTTTGTATTGATAGGTCAGCTTGATTTCTTCCACATTGATTATGGCCGGGGGAATGATTACGGTACAGCATCTTACTGGCAGAAAATGACAGGCTATCTTTTCTTTCTGCCAAACTATACCGGAATCAGGTATGGAGGCTTTGTGTATATATCCCATGCCTGGTCGTTGGGAGTGGAAGAATTTTTCTATTTGTTCTTTCCGATCGGTATTTGCTTTATAAGATCCGGGTATATAAAAGCATTCCTGGTTGCGATACTTATTGCTTCACTGGCAGTAAGTATGGGCATTCAGCTATTGATACCTGATCCTGCAGGGGCAGAATTTTACCTTAGAGGGTTTGCCAGCTCTTACCGGCTGTACAGTTTTGCATTAGGAGCATTGGCCGCTTATTTATTTCTGAACCAGCAACTGAAGGTAGTAATTGCGTCGGTTCGGTTACTTAAGAATAAGGCCGTTATTACGACAGGTATCCTGGTGCTGCTGGCACTGCTGCTTACAGGCACTACTTTTTCTCATTTTACACAGCCGGTCTATTCTTTGCTTTTTGCAATGTTCCTCTTTGCGATCAGTATAACGGGCATCCGGCTGTGGTTTATCAATACTTCACCGGTTCGGTATCTTGGAAAGATATCTTACGGCATTTATATGTTTCATCCATTGGCCATTGTCATAGCCGTAAAATGTATTATGGGGACAACCAGTTCATCCGGGGGTATTGTGTTTAATGTATTGATCTATGGATTGTCAATAACGCTTGCTATCGCATTGGCAATGGTGTCGTATGAAACGTATGAGAGATTTTTCCTGAGATATGCCCGGAAGAAGAAAAAGGATGCTATTTGATCTCCACTTCGTTGATCACATTCTTTCCGAGGGCTTCATTCACCCGGTTCTTTATTTTTTCCTTCTGGTAGATCAGCTCATTTTTCAGCGGGGCCACATCGGTGGTAATGATCAGTTTATCGCCGAATATCTGGAGTTTCTGTGTGTACCGGGCCACCGTTTTTCCCATGATCTGTTCCCACACATCTTCTATCTGCAATGCCTGTATGCCCCCTTTGATCCGGCTGCCTTCCAGGAATTTTTTCATTGCATCGCCAAGAGAGTATTCGCCCATAACGCAAAGATAGAGTTTAGATGATATATAATAGCGAACAGATGATAGATGATAACGGATAGATGATAATTCTCCTGATACGGAGTTACTCTAAAGCCTGGGGAAATAGTACACATTGAAGAACTATCATCTGTCATCTATCCTCTATCATCTCAAAGTATTATAAGGCTATACTTGACAGACAAAGCCGCCAGGTGTTGAGTAAGCCGCTCCTCATTCGTATCCGTAATAAACACCTGTCCGTCATTTTGCACACACACTTTGTTAAGCAGGTTGCTGATGCGGTCTTCGTCGAGCTTTTCAAATACATCATCCAGCAGCAGGAGCGGGGCGAAGCCTTTCTCCGTTTTCAGTATTTCCATTTCTGCAAGCTTCAGCGCAAAAAGTAAACTCTTTCGCTGGCCTTGTGAGGCGATATTTTTAAACGGCTGGTTACCCAATTGAATATCCAGGTCATCCCGGTGGATGCCGGACGTGGTGCGCTGTGCCAAACAATCTTTGCCCCTGTTTAGCTTTACTAATTCAGGGAGGGAAGCCAGCAGCAATTCACTTTCATATAAAAGATTCACTTCGTCATTATCCGCTATCCCTTTAGTATCGGCGGACTTCCCGGAAATATCATTGTACAAACGCTTCACCACGGGCAAAAAAGAGATCAGGAATTCCATTCTTTTCCTGAAAATGATATCGCCGGGTTTTGCCAGTTGCTCATCCAGCACATCCAGCAACGAAAAATTGCTGTTCCCTGTTTCGGCAAAGGTCCTTAGTAATGAATTTCGTTGTTCCAGCACTTTTTTATAGGCAATGAGTTGTTGCAGGTACTCCGTATCCAGTTGACACAGCAACGCATCCAGGAATGTCCGCCTTTCTTTACTGTCACCTGTGATCAGTTCAGCATCATCCGGGGCGATTACCACGCAGGGGTAGCGGCCAATATGCTGAGAGAATTTATCATAAGGATCATCATTCACAGAGAACTCTTTTTTACCCGTTTCGCGGAGGACACAAACTGCTTTTTCCGGTTTGGCATTCAGGGATAGGTCCCCCTGGATACGGAAACCAGCTGCCCCATGTAACACATTATTCCCATCCAGGCGGGAAAAATAGCTTTTGGTAAAGCAGAGATAATGAATGGCATCGAGCAGGTTGGTCTTTCCCACACCGTTTTTACCGCAAATGCCAACGATCCGTTCTGTAAAGTCAAAGGAACGGTTGTGGTAGTTTTTGAACTGAAGCAGGGATATGTGCTGAAGGGAAAGCATCAGGTGCAAGATAAGTTCAAAGTTTTAAGTTTTAAGGTCTTCGAACCGGGCCCGACGGGTGTAAATCTCAATTAGTTAGGTTCCGAAACTTTAGAACTCAGAATTCCAAAACTTACCCAACTTTCCCTTATTTTTGCGTCCCGTAAAACGGGATACAAAACCATCAAATTTTCAGCCTGTGGCTACCAAATTTTCGAAAGAAACTTACTTGTACTGGTACGAATTGATGCAGTTGATCCGTCAGTTTGAGCTGATGGCAGAAGAGAAGTATAAAATGGATGGTAAGATCCGTGGATTTTTTCATGCCTATATCGGGCAGGAAGCTATCGCAGCAGGTTGTATCACGGCCACCCGACAGGAAGACCTGATGATAACAGCCTACCGTGATCATGGACTGGCTATAGCGAAAGGTGTTCCGGTGAACAGCTGTATGGCAGAATTGTATGGAAAAGCTACCGGCTGCGCCAAAGGAAAAGGCGGCAGTATGCATTTTTTTGGTAAGGATGTGGGCTTCTTTGGTGGTCATGGTATCGTGGGTGCGCAGATCGGTACCGGTGCAGGACTGGCTTTTGCAGAACAATACCGCGGTACCGACAATGTGGTGCTCACCTATTTTGGAGATGGCGCTGCCCGGCAGGGTATGCTGCATGAAACCTTTAACCTGGCCATGCTGTGGAAGCTGCCGGTTATTTTTATTTGTGAGAATAATAACTACGCCATGGGTACTTCGGTAGAACGTACTTCCAACGTAATTGACATCTATAAACTGGCTGACGGTTATGAAATGCCGGCTGATACCATTGATGGAATGAGCCCGGAGGCGGTGCATGACGGGATAAGCAGGGCAGTGAAAAGGGCAAGAGAAAAAGGTGGCCCTACTTTAATTGAAATTAAAACATACCGGTATAAGGGGCACTCTATCAGCGATCCGCAGAAGTACAGAACAAAAGAAGAGGTGGATGAGTACAAAGGTAAAGACCCGATCCAGATGGTATTGAATACGATCCTCACGAATAAATTTGCCACACAGGCAGAGATCGATGTGATCAATAAAAGGGTGGATGACATTGTTGCCGAATCGGTGAAGTTTGCCGAAGAAAGCCCCTGGCCGGATGACAGCGAAGTGCTGAAAGATGTGTATGTGGACCAGAACTATCCTTTTATAACCGACTAATTTTTTAAACACTTACTAAGTAAAAAGAAAACAAGTATATGGCAGATAAGAAAAATGTGCAAGATGTGGATGCTGGAGAAGCAATCATAGCAAAAGCAAAAGACTTCTGGGGAAAGAATGGTAAGATAGTTATGATCGCCAGTCTCCTGGTTATCCTGGTAGGCGGCGGCTGGTATGTGTACCAGAACTTCTTCAAAGGCCCAAAAGAAGCCAAAGCAAACGAAGCTATTTTCAAAGCGGAAGAATATTACCGTATGGATTCTATCAACCTGGCGCTGAATGGCGACGGGCAGCATTCCGGTTTTTTGAAAATAAGCCAAAAGTTCAGCGGTACCAAAGCTGGTGCTCTGGCGAATTTTTATGCCGGCAGTTGCTATATCAAACTCAACGAGAACGAGAAGGCCATTACCTACCTGAAAAAATTCAGTACCAGTTCCAAACCCGTGCAGGCAAGAGCGTATAAGCTGATGGCTGATGCCTATGGCGACCTGGGAAAGAACAAAGAAGCTCTTGAGTATTACAAAAAGGCCGGACGTCATTTTGAAAAAGACCAGCCGGGATCAGCAGAAAGCCTTTTCATGGCTGCCTACCTGGCACAGCGGGTATTGAATGATCCAAAAGAAGCCACCGAATTGTACAAAGAGATCAAAAATAAATATCCCGGTACACAACAAGCATTTGAAGCTGATACTTACCTGGCACAAATGGGCGTTTACAGTACGGACAATTAATTATGGCTGACGTAAGCAACAGTAAGCTATTAGATACAGGCACAGGCATTCTGAACAAGGATGCCTGTATCGTTTTGGTGAAAACGGAATGGAATGCTGCCATTGTTGACCAGTTGGAAAGAGGCTGTATTGCCGAACTGGAAAAGCAGGAGGTGAAAAAGATCGTGGTACTCACCGTTCCCGGGGCATTTGAAATTCCTTTTGCCATAAAGAATTACTGGGACAATAGCGGCAAAAAGAACAAGCCGGATGCCTTTATTGCATTTGCCTGTGTAATAAGAGGCGATACACCGCATTTTGATTATGTGTGCAAAGCGGTGACCGATGGAGTGCTCCAATTAAATCTTTCCTTACCTGTGCCCACCATCTTTGGTGTGCTGACAGTGGATAATGAGCAACAGGCTATGGAGCGGATCGGTGGCAAACATGGACATAAAGGGGAGGAGGCAGCTATTGCAGCCTTGAAGATGATCGCACTTCAACAGTCAACTAAGAAATAAGTCATTTACTTGAACGTTCAGCTTTTCATACCATGTTTTGTTGACCAGCTTTACCCGGAGACAGCCTTCAATATGGTAAAAGTGCTGGAGAAGGCCGGATGTACGGTTAGTTATAATACCAGCCAAACCTGCTGCGGACAACCCGCCTTCAATGCCGGTTTTTGGGATGAAGCAAAATCTGTTTGCTCCAAATTCATCAAAGACTTTAGTGGAAACGATATCATAGTAACGCCCAGTGCCAGTTGTGCAGGGTTTGTAAGAAATTATTACGGTAAGCTGTTTGAGAATTCCTCTTTGCATAATGAGGTAAAAGATCTGAGCAAACGTGTTTTTGAATTTTCGGAATTCATGGTGCAGGTATTAAAAAAAGAAGATGTGGGAGCAGTATTGCCTGGCAAAGCAACTTATCATGACAGTTGCGCCGGATTGAGAGAATGTAAAATAAAAACCGAGCCGAGAAAACTGTTAGCGAATGTAAAAGGACTGACACTTACCGAAATGAATGATGTGGAAACCTGTTGTGGTTTCGGAGGTACGTTTGCCGTAAAGTTTGAATCGATTTCCGTCGGTATGGGGGAACAAAAAGTAGAGAACGCCTTAGCCACAGGCGCCGATTATCTTATTTCCACCGACCTTTCCTGCCTGATGCATTTGCAGGGGTATATCAATCATAAAGGATACAATTTAAAGACCATGCATTTGGCAGATGTGCTGGCCTCTGGGTGGTAGCTTACAACCCCGAAAAATAATCATACCCTTTCTTATCTGCCCAGTAATCCGGCGGCCGCTGATCAGAGAAATACATATCACCAATACGCTTCAGGCTTTTTACACCATACTTTACAGGAATAACAAGACGAAGAGGATAGCCCTGGTTCATGGGCAATGGTTTGCCGTTTAATTCATAACACAATAAAGTTTGCGGGTGCATGGCGCTCGGCATATCTATTCCTACATAGTATTCTTTATCGGGTGTGCTAAGTCCGAGGTATTTCATTGCTGCTTCTTCACTCAATCCATAGGCATTCATAAACTCGGAAAACCGCACACCACCCCAATGAGTGATCTGGCTCCAGCCTTCAATACATTTGAAATTGAAAATGATCTCTGTCTTAGGAAGTTTCCTGATGTCGGCAAGAGTTATCTTCAACGTATCGCCTTTAGCTTTTATCACATTCATGGCCCAGGTGGCCGGATCAAACGGGGTCTTTAAACCCAGGTTTCCATTTACCCTTGCAGGATTAGCCGCCAGGGATTTGGGATATTCTTTGGTCAAATGCTTATCGGAAATCAAGCCGGCAAATACTTTTTCATTTGCATCCAATACCCTGCGGATAGGGACACTTGTTTTTCCGGAATCGGTTGGTTGTTGCCGCAGCCATTTCCATCCCCAGAAGGCGGCACCGGCAAATACAAAAAAGAAAAAGAAGGAGATGACTGTTTTCTTTACGATCAATTGATCCGTATTCAGTTTGTTGTTTGAGGTAAACAGGTTGGTTAAAAAATTTGCCATAACTATTTTTTTGTTGTATCACCAGGTACGGGCAGGTTGTCTTCTGCTGGAATTTCATCTTTAATCTTCTTTACTTCAAAGCCTGTGATCATGGCCCGGAAGTTATTCCAGCCGGCCAGCGCCACTTGTATGATATGAACAAGAAAGAACAATACATAGCCGATCGTTAATGCAAAGTGTATGATGCGGGCCATTTTGTAGCCCCCCATCATGGAGCAAAGCCAGCCTAACTGTACGGGTTTGTATATCGCCAGCCCGGATAGTACAGAACCGATGCCCATCAGTATGATAGCGGAGTAAGCAATTCGCTGGGCAGCATTATACTTGCCAATAATGAGTGGTGCTGTTTTCCGGATATGAAGATCATGCAGCAATACCTGCCAGGCTTGTTTAAAAGAATTTCTTTTGGGCACCAGGTCACGCCACTCTCCTGAAATGATCGTGTAGAGAACGTAAGCAATGCCGTTTAAAAAGAACAGCCACATAAACATAAAGTGGTAAGCCATCCCTTCTGATAAACGGAAGGGCACATTGAATACTTTGTAAAAGGAATCAGGAAAGAATTTTAAGAGGGTAGTGCTGCCAAAACCTATTTTATAGACATCATTGGCCCAGTAGATCAGCAGGCCGCTCCAGATCATAATGCCCAACACCGGAAAATTGACCCAGTGAAACCAGCGGATAGCCAGCGGATGTTTTTTGACTATCGTTTTCTTCATAGCATCTGAGGTTTGGCGGATAAAAGTTACGCAAAACTAAGCGGACCCAATAAACACAATTGTCAGCCATGTTGCAAAAAGTAAACTCCGGGTCTTATTAAATAAAACACCGGAGTTTTCTGAAAGGACAAACTATTATTTAGGCAGTACTACATGATCGATCACATGTATAACGCCGTTGCTTTGATACACGTTACTTATCGTAATGGTAGCCATGCCGCCATTTTCATCTTTCAGCATATACTTGCCATTTTTCTTCATTATCCAGAGTTTACCACCGGCAACGGTTGTAAGTTCTGCAGTGCCATTTCCTTTTTTGATCCATTCATCGATTTCTTTTGTTCCTAATCTTCCGGCCACCACATGGTAAGTAAGGATACCGGTTAATTTGGCTTTGTTCTCTGGTTTTACCAGGGTTTCAACTGTGCCTTTTGGCAACATATCAAAAGCTGCATTAGTGGGAGCAAACACGGTGAAAGGGCCTGCAGTTTGCAAAGTTTCTACCAGGCCGGCAGCTTTTACAGCAGCCACAAGGGTAGTATGGTCTTTAGAGTTCACGGCATTTTCCACAATATTCTTCGAAGGATACATGGGGGCGCCGCCTACTTCCACAGTTTTTTCATCAGACATGGTCTGGCCAAAAGAAATGTTGAAGGCAAATGCTGCCAGTAACAGCAGTGCGGTTGATTTAAGAGATTTCATGCTTTTTGTTTTTAGATTTATTGATTTTTAAATGATTCCTGTTGGAACAAAAGCAGATACGGGAAAGGGAAAGCTTCCGGATTTAGAAAAAGAAGATTTTTTATCCGCCTTCCTGTAAATTTGGCCTCTATATCAGGTAACAAATATTTTTCCCCCAAAATCAACTGGATAACCTATGGCATACTGGCTAGTAAAATCAGAACCTTCCACCTATGGCTGGGATCAACTGGTAAAAGAAAAACAAACCTGCTGGAGTGGTGTGAGAAATTACGCTGCCCGTCTTCATTTGCGGGCAATGAAAAAAGGGGATGAGGCTTTCTTTTATCACAGCAATGAAGGAACAGACATTGTTGGTATTGCAAAAGTGGCCAAAGAATTTTACCAGGACCCTACCACGGAAGATGACAGGTGGGTGGCTGTTGACCTGAAGCCGGTAAAGAAACTGAA
Source organism: uncultured Chitinophaga sp. (assembly GCA_964443345.1). Taxonomy (GTDB): domain Bacteria; phylum Bacteroidota; class Bacteroidia; order Chitinophagales; family Chitinophagaceae; genus JJ008. The sequence goes on along the minus strand of CAYUCU010000039.1, from coordinate 10,637 downwards.
GAAGCCGGTTACTCTGGCACAGATAAAAGCAGACAAGCGATTAGCTGATATGGCATTGGTAAGATTGGGGCGATTATCGGTGCAGCCTGTTACAGATGCAGAATGGCGTATTGTGATGGAGATGGCAGGAGAATAGTCCGGAGCCGATAGTCATTAGTCTATAGTAAAAATTCCTTTAACAACTCTGCAGGGTTACTTTTTAGCCGCTGGTGGAATCAATAACTGATTCTCACCTTTTAACCTAAAAAGTATAGCCATGAAAAAATTATTGATCGGGCTGCTCGTAGTGGCAGCCGGAGCAGGAGCCTTCTTTTTCTTCAACAAAAAAAAGAACAACAACACAGCATCCATCAACAAAGAATTTATTCTCGGAAAATGGAAACCGGCAGCCAGTCAACCGGTGATTGATACCATTCAACCCCTTTATCAATTCGATTTTCAGAAAGATGGTATTGCCATGCGTTCCCTCAGCGATTCAGCAAAAGCAGATACCGCTCATTATGAATGGAACAAAGCCAATGAGCTGGTAGTAAAGGAAAAAGCCACTGATACCACCGGTGCTACATATGTGGTTGTAAAACTGACAGCTGACACACTGCAGCTGCAATCTAAAAGCAATAATGTGAATATGCTGCTCACTAAAGCAAAGTAAACAAAGAAAGTCCCGCAACTGCCGGGACTTTTTTTATGTAATCAACCTTTTGCCGAATCTAATTAGTTCACCATTCAAATTTAAGGTCATGAAAATCATAATCACTGCTTTGGCAGCGCTGCTGCTGTTTATGGGGTGCAACAAAAGTTCTAAAGAAGCGAATGCGGATATGCAATCGTCCGGTAAAGAAATAGTTGATGAAAAAAATATTGCTGTTGCCGACCATGGGATTGGTGTAGCTGATACTGCTGTTGTACCACCAACCCCCGGCCAGCTGGAAAAGAAAAAGCAACCGGGTCAGTCTCAAGCAGTACCCAATGTGGACTGGGACAAGAAGATCATCAAGAATGCCACACTGAATATCGAAGTAAAGGATTATAATAAGTATTACACTTCCTCGAGGGAAAAAGTAAAAAGCCTGGGCGGCTATGTGGCACAGGAAGAACAAAGCCAGTCAGATTATAAAATTGAGAATACACTGGTCATTAAAGTACCGGCAGACCAGTTTGATAATGCCGTGGTATTGCTTTCTGCCAATGCGGAGAAAGTAAACGAACGTAAGATCTCCTCACAGGATGTTACCACAGAATTTATCGATACCAAATCCCGGATAGAAGCAAAGAAGCAAGTACGGCAACGCTACATGGACCTGATGAACCAGGCAAAGAACATGGAGGAGATACTGAACGTGCAATCAGAGATCAACAGCATACAGGAAGAAATAGAAGCGGCTACCGGTCGCATTACCTACCTGGGTCATTCTTCCACCTTCAGCACCATTACACTTACTTACTACCAGGTGTTGAATTCATCTGCTGTGGAAAGTAAGGACCCCACTTTTGGTTCCAGGATCGGCGCAGCCTTTAAGATCGGCTGGGGCTGGATCACTGACCTGTTCGTGGGATTGGTTTCCATATGGCCATTACTCCTTCTTATTTTTATTTCGGTTATCATTTATAAAAGAACAAAAACAAGTAAACCGAAGCCGGCAATGTGATCCATTTCTGTTTTACATTTGACCATGGCAAAAAAGAAATTGGTCGTTCTTACCGGTGCCGGTATCAGTGCTGAAAGTGGGTTAAGAACCTTCCGCGACAGCGACGGTCTTTGGGAAGGCTACAACGTAACAGATGTGGCCACCCCAAGGGCCTGGCGGAAAGATCCGCAACTGGTCCTTAATTTTTATAATGAGCGCAGAAAAAATGTGGCAGAAGCAAAACCCAATGCAGCCCATATTGGTTTAGCAGAACTGGAACAGGATTTTGATGTCACCATCATCACACAAAATATTGATGACCTGCATGAGAGAGGCGGCTCCACCAACATCCTTCACCTGCATGGTGAGATTTTTAAGATGAGAAGTGAGAGAGATGAATCGCTGGTGTATGATATCCGGGGAGATATGAAACTGGGTGATGTGGCAGAGGACGGAGCACAGTTGAGGCCGAATATCGTTTGGTTTGAAGAACCGGTGCCGTTAATTGAAGCAGCGGTCCCCATTGTTTATTCGGCGGATATTTTTGTAGTTGTTGGGACTTCACTGGTAGTGTATCCTGCGGCCGGGTTGATAAACTATGTGGAGCTGGAAACACCCAAATATATTGTAGATAAAAAGATCCCTTACACCTCACCAATGCGAAACCTGACATTGATTGAGAAACCAGCCACAGAAGGGGTGAAGGAACTGATCAGTTTATTAAGAAAATAATACTTCGTTGTCACAGTAGTACCGCCTTGATCTTTACTACTTTTTGCGGGTATTCTGAAATTGCTCAAAAAAAGTAGCAGCTGTAAGAACCTTTATTTCTGAAAAGTGAAAATCAGGGATATCTTCAGTAATGATCAGTTCGCATCGGGCTGACAGTGCGGAATAGTATTCCAGCCCATCTTCAAAATCATGTACCTTCTTATTGGCAATAGCCTGTAATACGGCTTGTGCATTGGTATCTGTTATGTTGATATGGGAAACAAGGATGGCGATCTTTTCCTTTGCCAGTTTGTTGCCGCTTTTTTTTGCCGAAAAATAAAATGCAATAGCAAGACAAAGAGGAGAGGTATAAATCTTATATTTCTTAGAATCAGCCAGGCTTAGTATTCTGGCTGCATAGGTGAAAATGGGGTACTCCTTATTTAAAACAGCTACCAGGATATTAGCGTCTAAAAAGATGTTCATTTCCGGGATTCAAGGTATTTTTTCTTCAGCGAATTAGAGGATTTCTTTTTTGCTGTAGTATAAGTGGCTGGCCCTTCTGCTACCATTACCACCCAGTCTGATATCTCAAACTCTTCGAGGTTGGCGTAGTTTCCGGCGGTAACCTTTTCGTACAAAAACTCTGTGAGCCGGCTCAGGCTGATATTATTTTTGCTGGCAAAGCGTTTGGCCTTCTCTATTACAGTTTCATCAAAGCTTAATGTGATCTTTGCATCCATTTCTTCTCTTTGCAATAAAGATAAATAATTTATACGTACAATAATTTATTTTTATACTACTCCCGTCTTTACCTCGTTAAAACGGATGCCATACAATTCCAGTTCCTTCAGTACGGGCTGGTAAATTTCTTTTGCGGTAGGTATATGCAGCCCCGTCGTTTTTATTTTGCCTGATAAGATCAGTTTAGCGGCAATGCCCAGTGGCAGTCCTACTGTTTTTGCCATGGCAGTACGCAGGTTATTTTCTCCTTTAACGACTAAAGAGCTTTTTACTTCCGACTTTTTACCACCGGTTTCATATTCAATCTCATGCAGCATCACGATCATATCTTTATCATAGGGTCGTAGTGCCAGTTTTTTTTCCACTGCAAATTGTAATATATCTGCAGGACTGCAAAGGCCTTTATTTACCAGGGTATCATGATCATCCAGTCCTAAAAAGAAAAGTTGTTTTAGGGTAAGATTTGCTTCATGCATTTTTTGCGCCAGGTAAGAAGCGGCCCTGTTCTTCACTTCATCTATTTCTACTTCTTCAATATTACCTTTATCATCAGCCGCCATGAATGACCCGGGTATTTCAGCACCTTCTTCCGCAGCTTCATTTTCCACTTCCATCAGCTTCATCAGGTTTTCCATCATGCTGCGGGTTTCAGCAAAGCGTTCTGTCAGTTTCTGGTTCAGCCATTCACCAAAACCATTTTTATCCATATGTTCTTTAAAGGCTTCCTGCAATGATTTACCATCTGTTTGATATTGCGGCGTTTCATCGACCAGCTTCAGGTCAATAATATTCTTCCAGCCATACATAAAATCCGGATGGCGGAGTGTGGTACGGATAAAAGTGGGTGTTGTTTCCAAACCGTAAAGTGGGGTATAGCTGAGCGAATCCCGGTTGGGGTACCAGCTAAGGGGGCCGATATCCGGAATATCAACCAGCCTGTCCGGCGTAAAAAGCTCTTCGTATTGCAGTTTCACTTCGGTTCCATTTTCCCTGTAATGGGCGCCGGCTTTACCTGCCATAATGATATTACGGGGGTTCCAGCTTATCTTATAATGCCAGGGGTTATCGTCGCTTTCCGGAGCAACTAATCCACCGCAATGGGATTTGAAGGAGGTAACGGTTCCTCCTTTACCATGTATCTCATCTATCAGTTGCATAGCACTCATATGATCAATACCCGGATCTAAGCCCATTTCGCAGAGAAATAAAAGTTTGTTCTTCTCAATATCAGGCTGGAGTTTTTTTATGTCATCATCAACATAGGAGGCCGTAAGCAGGTTTTTATGAAGTTTTACACAATCCCGGGCCACTTCAATATGCAGGGTGGGAGGCAGGAGGGAGATGACAATGTCAGCCGTGCGTATATGTTTGGCCCTTTCTTCCTCATTCTTTATGTCAAATGACAGAGCTGTCGCTTTCTGTGATATACCGGTCTTTGATTGTGCCAGCTTCAGATCAGCATCCACTACCACCACTTTCCAGTTCTCCGTAATAGCATTTTCGAGCAAATAATCAATTAAACCAGTAGCCGATTTTCCAGCCCCGAATAGTAGAATCGTCTTCATTATACATCCTGTTTGTAAAACGGAAAATTAGTACGAAAAAACCACAATTGACAGGTAAAAACAGCTTGTAATTTCCCTTTGTTTTTCAACCAGTTGCTTTACCAAAGTGCCTCCGGAAGTGAGGTAGCAACTAATCCACAAGAGTGGAAAAAATAGGTCAAAAAACACCCTTTTTTATCAGGTTTTCAGGTCGGGAAAAGTTAGATTTGCAGACCTCAAATAAAGGTCATTTTTTGACTTTTTCTGGCAGGGAAATCATCTAAAAAGCAGAAGGAAAAAATAACGATGGAAGAGAACTCAGCGCCCCTTGAAACGAATGATAATGACCGGATCATTCCTGTAAACATCGAAGAACAAATGAAGACGGCCTACATTGATTATTCAATGTCGGTAATAGTGGGTCGTGCACTTCCCGATGTAAGAGACGGATTGAAACCTGTTCACCGCAGGATATTATTTGCGATGAACCAGCTGGGGCTTCACTACAATAAGCCGTATAAAAAATCAGCCCGTTTGGTGGGGGAAGTATTAGGTAAGTACCACCCGCATGGTGATACATCTGTGTATGATGCTATGGTGCGTATGGCACAGGAATGGAGCATGCGCTATACCATGGTGGATGGACAGGGTAACTTTGGTAACCAGGATGGAGACGGGCCTGCGGCAATGCGGTATACCGAAACAAGACTGGAGCGTCTGGCTGAACACATGCTGGATGATATCGAAAAAGATACCGTTGACTTCCAGCTGAACTTTGATGATTCTGAAAAAGAACCCACCGTTCTTCCTACAAGAGTTCCCCAATTATTAATAAATGGCTCCAGTGGTATTGCTGTTGGTATGGCCACCAATATGATGCCGCACAATCTTACTGAAGTAATTGACGGATGTATTGCTTATATCGGTAACAGGGAGATCACTATTGAAGAACTGATGCAGTATGTAAAAGCGCCTGACTTTCCTACCGGCGGCGTTATTTATGGTATGGAAGGGGTAAAGGCTGCCATGCACTTTGGCAGAGGCAGGGTAGTGGTAAGAGGAAAATTAACAGTAGAAACAAAAGCCAGCGGACGGGAACAGATCATCATCACCGAAGTGCCCTACCAGGTAAACAGGGATGCACTTACTAACCGTATTGGTGAACTGGTGAATGAAAAAGTGATAGATGGAATTGCCCATGTAAACAATGAGTCAAATAATAAAGAAGGTACCAGGGTGGTGGTGGACCTGAAAAGGGATGCCATTGCGAATGTTATCGTCAACCAGTTGTATAAGCTCACCGATCTGCAAACCTCCTACGGTATCAATAATGTGGCTATCGTAAAAGGAAGGCCCAGAACACTGAACCTGAAAGAGCTGATCAGTGAGTTTGTGGAATTCAGGCATGATGTGGTGGTAAGACGAACGCAGTTTGAATTGAAGGAAGCTGAAAAAAGGGCCCATATTTTAAAAGGCTACCTGATCGCACTGGATCACCTGGATGAAGTGATCTCCCTGATCCGTTCTTCTTCCACACCTGATATTGCCAAAGATAAACTGATAAATGCCGGCTGGGGGCTGGATGAAATTCAGGCAAAGGCCATACTGGAACTGCGCCTGCAACGGCTTACCGGCATGGAACGGGATAAGATCAAAGAGGAGTTTGATGAACTGATGAAACTGATCGCCCATTTGAACGAATTATTATCCAATGAAGGAATGCGGTTTGACCTGATCAAGACCGAGTTGCTCGAAATAAGAGACAAATTTGGTGATGAAAGAAAGACAGAGATCACTTACCTTGATGATGAAGTAAAAATAAAAGACCTGATCAAGGAAGAAGATGTGGTGATCACTATATCACATCTTGGCTATATCAAACGTACACCGGCAGATGAATTCAGGGCACAACGCCGTGGTGGAAGAGGTGTAATGGGCGGAAAAACAAGGGATGAAGATTATATTGAGCACCTGTTTGTGGCCTCCACACATCATACTATGCTTTTCTTTACCGAAAAAGGAAGAGTGTACTGGCTGAATGTGTATGAGATAACAGGTAAAGGACGGGCCATTCAAAACCTGGTGCAGTTACCTCCGGATGATAAAGTAAGAACGATCATTGACGTAAAAGACCTGAAAGATGAAGCGTTTGTAAAATCACATAACATTGTCTTGTGTACCAAAAAAGGTATTATCAAGAAAACGGAACTCGAAGAATTCAGCCGCCCGAGACAAACAGGAGTAAATGCGATCACTATTAATGAGGGAGATGAACTGCTGGAAGCAAAACTAACTGATGGCGGATCCGAGATAATGATGGCAGTAAAAAGTGGGCGGGCTATTCGTTTCTCAGAAGAAAAGGTGCGGGCAACGGGCCGTGGCGCTATCGGTGTGGCAGGAATAGAAGTAGATGATGAAGGCGATGAAGTGGTGGGTATGATTTGTGTAAATCCCGAAACACAGGCATCCAGAACCGTACTGGTGGTAAGTGAAAAAGGCTATGGTAAAAGAACACCGGTGGATGAATACCGGTACACCAACCGGGGAGGAAAAGGAGTAAAAACGATCAACGTAACAGATAAAACCGGTTCTTTAGTTGGTATATTAGATGTGGCACAACAGGAAGATATCATGATCACCTGCAAAAGCGGTGTCACCATCCGTATGCCAGTGAGTGGCATCAGTGAACAGGGCCGGGCCACACAAGGAGTAAAATTGATAAAACTGGATGAAGGAGATGAAATAGCAGCCATTACCCAGCTGGATGACCAGGGAAATGGTACTAATGGTGAAAATGGAGAGAGTGATACTGAAGGAATTCCGCCGGCTGATAACGCAACCGAAGGTGGTGAAAACCCATCTAACGGGGGCGACACACAATAAACAGAAACTTGTAACTCAATTTAAAATCAAATGAAAAAACTCCTTTTCTTATTAACGATAAGTTTGTCAGCAGCAGTTGCGTCTGCACAAAACTATGAAAGCATCAAGACATTATTAGCACTGCAAAAGTATGATCAGGCAAAAACAGATTTTGATAAAGCTATGGGTAATGCCAAATTCGCCGGCAAAGCAGAAGCCTATATTCTGAAGGCAACTATCTACTCTGGGTTGGCCACCTCTGATGCCAATAAAAATACTCCAACAGGCGAACAGCTTACAAATGATGCCGCCACCGCTTTTTATAAGTACAGGGAAATGGAACCGGACATGAACCAGATAACGGATCCGATCTATCAGAGCGGACCTATTAATATTTACTCGAGTTATTATTCATTGGGCTATAATGATTATACAGCCAAAAAGTGGGTCGAAGGTTTTGCTAAACTGAAAAAAGCAGTGGATTTTTCAGATATGCTGATCGCTAAAAAAGTACTCTCCATCGACTTAGATACCAATGTACTCATCCTGGCCGGCATCACTGCAGAAAACAGCGGCAATAAGGATGAGGCTGCAAAAATATACACCCGTCTTGCTGATCATAAAGTAGCGGGAGATGGTTTTGAAAGTGTCTATCGTTTTTTGGTCAGCTATTCTTTTGCTAAAAAAGACCTGGCCTCATTTGAAAAATACAAAACACTGGGTGGACAATTATATCCCAAAAGCGAATACTTTAAATTTGATAAAATTGATTTTGCAGTAGGACTGGTAGAGTCGTTTGCTGGTAAATTAAACGCCCTGGATGAAGTACTCGCTTCGGATCCCAATAACTTTAAAGCCAACCAGGTACTTGGCGAGATCATTTATGACACCCTTAACTCAACAGCAGAAGGGGCTGTTTTACCAGCAAATGCTGCTGAGCTGGAAGTTAAAATGGTTCAGGCCTTTAATAAGTCCGCTGAGGCCAAACCCGGTTTTGAGAACCCTTATATATATATAGCAGACCACTTCATCAATAAGGCAGCCAAACTTGGAGAGGCAAAAGATGCACATGCCAAAGAGATGAAGGCCAAATTAAAACCCGGTACTAAATCATCTCCGGAGGATATCGCAAAAAGAGATCAACTGGAAAAACAATACGGCCAGGCACTGGAAGGGGCAAGGGAGCCTTATGAAAAAGCAGCGGCCATTTTGGCTGCTAAACCAAAAGGAGTTGATAAAAACCAGGACATGAGAGATAAGCAACAATATAAAAAGGCCTGCAGTTACCTGGGGGATATTTATTCATACAAGAAAATACAGTCCAAAGCCAATCCAAAAGAAATGGCAAAGTATGAGGCAGAAGAGAAGAAGTGGATGGATATCTATGAATCTATAAAGTAACGGTTTAAGAGGAAGCCACTTTGTGTGGCTTTTTCTTAAATTACTGTATTTAACATAATATAGATTATGAGATAATAATTCCGCTTTAGATCCGAGGAGCCTTATACCAGTTAACCGTCATTGGTTATTCACGACCGCTGCTGTAGCTTGCCTTAGTTACTGTCAATACTATTAAAAATGAATTTACGGGAAACCATTCTGCAGGAACATTCGAAAGCACAAACCAATAAGATCGTACAATGGATCGGTAAGAACCAGCAACGCTTCGATTCCCTGTTCCACCTTTTTCTAAATGATGAATATCGTGTGGTGCAACGGGCAGCCTGGCCACTGAGTTATGTAGTAATTGCCCACCCGGAACTTATCAAAAAACACTTTGGCAAACTGCTGAAAAACCTGGAAAAACCTAACCTGCATGATGCCGTAAAAAGAAATACCGTCCGGCTGCTGCAGGATATTGATATTCCCAAAAAATACCACGGCGCTGTCATGAATACCTGTTTTAGTTATATAGCCTCGCCTGAGGAAAAAGCAGCCGTAAAAGCATTCTCCCTTACTATTTTGCATCGCCTGTCCGGCCTTTACCCGGAAATTAAAACAGAATTGAAGACGATCATTGAAGACCGCTGGGACTATGAATCGGCCGCCTTCAAGTCACGGGCAAGAAAAATCCTCAAAGAACTTTCTTCGAAAAAATAGTAACCGGCGAACCTTCTGCTAAAAAAACAGAAACAGGTTTCTCCTTATTAAGAAAAGAGAACTTTGTACCGTATATCGTTTCAAAATCGCACTCGATCATATATTCTTTTACCTTGTATATTTCCCACCTTGGATGCATTACATGATATTCGGCTGTTTTATTAACAGATACTGCCGAATAACCCCAAAAATGCTCGGTAATGAATTCCTCTTCACTATTTATTACTAATGATGTGGCAAAAGTTTCAGACACTACTTGCAGTTTGCTCCACCGATTACCCTTTTTCCACTCATAACGGACAAGCAATTCATTTTCTTCTTCTATCCAGTCGTGTTTCATCGGCATTGTGGTATAGTGCTCTTTATATAAAGTATTGGCCACGAAAGTAATTGCAGGTTTCGGTACGATCTCGCTTATAAAAACCACCCCTCTTTTCCATTGGTCATTCTCTTTATATTTTACATAAAAGCGGAGATTAACCTCAGGGAAATGCCGGTGCCAGGGTATAGAGAACCCTTTTATCTTTACTTTTTTAAACATAAAGCCCACCAGGCTTACAAAGCATTTATTATTATAATGATCAAGCTCCGTTCCGGCAGGTAGAAAAGATTGCAACACTAAAGGGTCAACAACATAGTTTGCCATGATCAGTTTCCGCCATTCAGCAGTCAAAAAGACTTTTTGTACCATGTCAATTCTTTAAATATCCTGAAAGATTATACACTAACAATAAGCTGAATAGTACAGCAAATGAGACAAACAATATATTCATCCCCACCTCTCCCATTTTAAAAATGAATTTCTTCGGGATCTCGTACATCGGGTAATACGCAAACTGGGTGATCACTTTCCCGATCCAATATGCAGCAATAAGCCCTGTTATTGCAACCGCCAGTCCGCTTTGGTTTTTCAGATCACTGGCCAGCAGGATGGATATCAGCCCGAATGCAAAGTTCAATCCCTGGATATAGCGGCCATAGGTCTTTGCTATTTCCTGGTTTAGTGGTTTCAGCTTTTTTATATCATTGTACCAGTCAAATACGGCAT